>MGST01000116.1:1051-12626 GCA_001798605.1 Deltaproteobacteria bacterium RIFOXYA12_FULL_58_15
GGTCGCGGTGCAGGGCGCGGAGCAACTGATGAGCGTTCTATTGCCGATGTCGCGGCAATTGCGCCTCGCCAAGGTGGGGGAGCTGGCATCGCTGTCGCGCACACTCTTCGATAAGCTCGGCATGCGTCAGTCGATCCTCAGCGCCGATGATGCTCCCAGTATTCTGTCTCGCCGCCTCGAAAATCTGGAGGAGGTGGTGCGCTCGATCGATGGTTTTGAAAAGCGCGAGCCCCCGAGCAACAAGCCGGCCCTCGGTGAGTATTTGCACTCGGCGGCGTTGGCGCAGCTCCCCAGCGAAGAAGAAGACAAGTCGGGATGTGTGACCCTGATGACACTGCATTCAGCCAAGGGCCTTGAGTTCGACTACGTCTTCTTTGTTGGTGTCGAGGAAGATACGCTGCCGCACAAAAAGAGCATCGAGGAGGGTGGCGAGCTCTCCGAGGAGCGGCGCCTTTGTTACGTGGGTATGACCCGCGCCAAGAAACGCTTGTGGATGACCTGGGCCCGCCGTCGAAAACGCCATGGTGGCATGCAGGACCGCGGTGCCTCTCGTTTCCTCGCCGAAATCCAGGATGGCCCCTTTGTCAATCGCCGCGACCGCGACAACAAAGACCGGGACGAGGAATCGGACCAGCTTGCCCAGGATTTCTTTTCAAAAATGCGATCTTCTCTCGGCATCGAGGAGTGACCGTGTTCACAAGTCCCAGTGTTGCGGCAAACTAGATCTGTTGCGAGCTGTGCCGTAATGTGGAGGCATGGCCCGAGCTCCGCAGCCCCTCCTTCCCGAAGCCGTGAAGATTGGTCCGCTTGCGTCGTTGACGAGGACGGAACGAGAGCGCTTGGTTGCAAGTGTCAAACCGATGCGCTTCGACTCTGGGGCAACGGTCCTTACCGAGGGTGAGGATCCTGAATGGTTTTTTGTGCTGCTCGCGGGCTCGGTACGTGTGTTTTACCGCTCCGAGGAGGGCGAGGAGTTGGTTTGCAAATTGTTCGGCGCGCCAGCGGTTTTTGGGGAGATGGAGTGCTTGACAGGAATCGCCTACCAGGAGTCGGTTCGTACCCTTGAGACATCGACTCTGCTCAAGGTTCCGAGCGCCTATTTCGTGGAGCTCATTGGCCAGAACGCTGGCTTCGCGCGGGCAATGCTCAAGGATTTGGCAAGGAGGTTGTGCATCGCCGCAGATCATGAGCGAGCCCTCGCTTTCCAACAGGTTGACTCGCGCTTGGCCAACCTCCTGTTGAGTTACGTCGAATTGTACGGCGTGCCCACGAGCGTTGGCATTCTCGTGCGTATTGTCATCACCAAGAAGAGTCTGGCGCGCGACCTCGGGGTGGCCCGGCGATCCATTCACCGAACCATACAGATTTGGACCGAACAGGGCATTCTTGCGATGCACGGGCGGCAGTTGCTGGTCAAGAACATCAAGGAGCTGACGACGCTATCCGGACATCATCGCTTCCGACTCGACCATCGCTCGTGAAACAGGGTGGGAGGACAAGTGTAGCCTAATGACACCGACTGCTGTATAAGGGCCGTCGCGCAAGGTGGGAGGCTCATGTCGAAACGTCAGATTACCGTGGTGTCCGCAGCCATCCAACGGGACGGCCGCTACCTGATCACCCAACGTCACGACAAGGCTGTGTTGCCCGGATTGTGGGAGTTTCCTGGAGGCAAGGTGGAAGAAGGGGAGTCCGACGAAGCCGCCCTCAAACGAGAGCTCAAATGGCGACTGGGCATTGAAGCCGAGGTCGGGGAACGGATTGCCACCAATCCGCAAGAGTACGCCAACTATACCGTCGAGCTGCATTTGTATCGTTGCAAGCTTGGCCCCGTTGAGCCGAAGGCTCTCAATGTCAAGGATCTGACCTGGGCCAAATCGAGCGAATTCGATACCTATGAATTCACCCCAGCCGATGAGCAATCCATGGACGCGCTCTTGTTCGGTTGAGCAGGTGCGTCAGTTTTCCTTGGCCGTTTTCGCGTCGGACGCGTCGAAGGCGATTGCCTCGGATTCGGGAGCACCATCGAGCAGTGCTTGGGCTCTGTCTTGGGCCATGCGTTGCTCCGGCACCAAATCGGCGATGGCCTTGGGATCGGCTGCGACAATCTCGGTCAATAGGCGGTTGTAGAGCTGTGAATCCTTTGCTCGCGTGGCGTAGAGCTCTGCGTAGAGGAGCTTCGTCTCCAGACAATCGGGGGCGAGCTGCAAAGCCGTCTCGAAGTGTTCTTTGGATGCCTTGAGGTTGCCACCCAAGAATGCGGGTGCCTCGGCGCGAAATGCGCCCATAAAACGGTGTGGTGCGGCGTGAAAGAAGGTTGGGTCGAGCTCCAGTACCCGTTGCATCACCGTCTCAATGCGACTTTTGTACATCGCGGCGGTGGTCATATCGGCGGTGATGAAGCGGCCGAGGTTGGAGGCGTACCAAAACAGGGCTGCCTGGCCCTCCACGGGGATCGCTGGCAGCGCTGCCTCAAGGGCCTCACCTGCATTGACCCTATTGCTAAACTCCGCAGACACCGCCAGCATTGCCTGCTCTGCGGAGGTGATGCCTTTCTCGTAAGTGGCCAAGCGCTTGGATTTCTCGCCCGCTGGCGTCAGAAAGCTCTCCGCAAGGAGAAAGTACGCACGGGAAAGTTGCGCGAGCCCAGCCGCGTCTTCAGCCGCCACAAGCCCTTGCCACAGCTCAATCGCTCTCTCGAGGGATGCCCGCTCCCCTCGGTTTTGCCACGATTCTTCTGCCTCAGTTTGAAGCTCAGCGATGGTGGGGGCAACCAGCTTCCGCGCGATGGGCTTTGCGGGAGGCGCCGGTTTGACCTCCCATGCGGCCTGGCGGTTGTTGCACGCGAGGGAAGCAACGAAGAGGAGGGGGAGACATCGGTTTATCTCGAGCATGTGCGGTTTTCTGCCAAAGCCGGTTGTTGCTGTAAAGTCAGGATAGTGTGAAAAACGGCAGTTCTTGCTCAGTGCAACGTACCCCCGGTGGTGTAGCAGACCCCCCGTACGCAGATGTCGCCGACCACGCAGGTTGTGGTGTCGTCGCAGAAAAAGGGATCTGCAGGATACTCGTCGCGAATGGATACGTCCTGAGCGGCAACGCTCTCCTCGCCGTGAATGTCGATTGCGCGGACCGTGACGGTGACGATGGCCTCGCGAGCAAAATCATGAAAAACCACGGGATTGGTGCTGTGTAGGGCTTCAGATCCGTCACCCCATTGAAACACATAGGTCAAAGGATCGTTGTCGGGGTCGAAGGATTCCGAGGCGTCGAAACGAACGCGGCAGTGGCGGGACGCCGGCTCACAGGCATTGGCCGGCAGGCATTCGACGTCGACGCTGCAACCGGTTGGTGCCGCCGGCCCCGAGGGTGCATTGCAGTCGGTGTCGGTGACGCAGTTAGGACCCGGACCAAGGGGAGCGATAACCGGGGCGGTCAATGCGGCGAAGGGGGATTGGTTGCCGCGCACCAGGTCGTCATCTAACCCAGGGGCACAAGCCAACGCTGAAATGGCGAAAATGGATAGCAGACGCGACATCCGCATCAGGGTATCACGCACACCCGAGTTGCGCCAAGGAAGTGCAGCAACAGTTATTGAGTTTGTGCTATTTTACGGACCATGGAGCGCAGCGCGCGGCGCTTGCATCCCTGGTGAACGGCGTTGATACTGATGGCGCCGAGGACGGTACCGAGGCCGGCTAGCTCGAGGTTTGTACATGGCCATTCTGCTCCTGTTTGTCTCCTCCTTGACGCTTCTCGCTCTCGGCTATCGATTCTACGGTCGCTACCTGAGTCGTACGCTCGGCATCGACAATTCGCGGGTGACCCCAGCGGTGGAGTTCGAAGACGGCGTCGACTTTGTGCCTGCGCCCAAGAGTGTGCTCTTGGGTCACCATTTTTCCTCCATCGCCGGTGCTGGTCCAATCGTCGGCCCCATCGTTGCAGCCAAGGCATTTGGTTGGGCCCCGGCCTTGGTGTGGATTGTGGTCGGAACCATATTCATCGGTGGCGTGCACGACTTGTCTGCCTTGCTCGCCTCGATTCGCCACAAGGCGCGGAGCATTGCCGAGATAGCTCGGCTGCGCATGAGTCCATTGTCGCACCGAATGTTTCTCTTGTTCATCTGGTTCGCCCTCGTCTACGTTCTCACGGTTTTCGTCGATCTCACCGCCAGCACTTTCGTCAAGAGCGTGCCGTTGGGGGAGGGCCTAGAAGTTCGCGGCGGCTCGGTGGCGACGGCCTCCGCGCTGTATGTGGTGCTCGCTCTGGCGATGGGCGCATGCCTGTACCGCCTCAAGATCCCTACTCTGGTCGCAACTCTTACCTTTGTCCCCCTGGTGTTTGCCGCCATCGCCGTCGGGCACGTCCTGCCTATTGAAGCCAGCACGGTGCCAGCGTTGCTCCGGGGGGATCCGGCGAGCACCTGGATTGTCGTCCTCATTGTCTATTGCCTGGCGGCGTCGGTGTTGCCGGTGTGGGTGTTGTTACAGCCGCGGGATTACCTGTCGTCGTTTCTCCTCTACGCCTGTGTTGTCGGTGGCGTCGCCGGTGTTGTTCTCGGGGCAGGGCACCTCGAGATACGCTTCGACGCCTACCGCGGCTTCGAAGATGCAGCTCTCGGACTGATGTTTCCAGCGCTATTTATAAATATTGCTTGTGGTGCCTGCTCTGGTTTCCATTCCATTGTCGCGTCAGGCACCACGGCGAAACAGTTGAGGTGTGAGTCCGATGCCGTCCCCATCGCCTACGGTGCCATGGTTATCGAGGGCGTGTTGGCATGCATTGCAGTGATGGCGCTCATTACCGCAATGCCTGACGACCCGGCGCTGCAGTCGCCGACGTTGGCTTTTGCCGCCGGCATAGGCCGTTTCACCGCGGCCCTGGGTGTGCCTGTCGCGGCCGGCACCACCTTCGGTTTGCTTGCCGTCTCGACATTTCTGCTCACCACCCTCGATACCGCGACACGGCTCGGACGTTATGTTTTTGAAGAGTTTTGTGACGGCATCGTCAATCTTCCGCCGCTGTTGTTGCGGACTGTTGCCACCTTGGCCACAGTAGCCGTGCCGTTGTTCCTGTCCCTCGCGGAGATGCACGACCCCATGGGGGTACCGATTCCCTCGTGGAAAGCGGTGTGGCCGGTGTTTGGCGCAACCAATCAGCTCCTTGCCGGTCTTGCCCTCTTGGTCGTCACTGTGTGGCTGGCCCACGAAGGCAAGTCGCGGTGGCTCACCGGTGTTCCTGCCGTCGCCATGTTGGTGATCACCCTGGTCGCTCTAACTCAGTTGGTTTGGCGGCATGGCGTTGATCTCATCGGCTCCATCTCGGCGGCGCTCTTGCTCTTCGCCGTGGTGCTGGTTGTCGAGGCAGCGCGAGTGTTGCTCAAGGGCGGTGGACCGCCTATTGACCTCGACGAGGGCCCACTTTCGTCGGCATCGGGCCGTAAACAGCCGGAAGTCAGCGTCTGCTGACGGTTTGCTGTGGAACTTTGCGGTGCCGAAACTTGGCAGATGGGTCACATTTTCGCTAAGAGTCCTTTCGACCCCAACAGGAGGAACCTAAGAGCGCGTGTCTGACCAACTTGATCTATGGCCCGAGGATGCGCCAGGCGGCCGGATTGCCTGGTCTGTCAGTCGCCACAAGCGGCTGGGTGATTGCCTGCGCAAGTATTATCTGCAGCATTACGGCAGTCGCGGCGGCTCCAAACCGGATGCACCCGCAGAAGTGCGGGATGTCTATATGCTCAAGCACTTGCGCAGCCGCCACATGTGGGTTGGCGAGGTGGTGCACGAGATGGCAGAGCTCGCGCTCTCTGCCTGGCGACGTGGGGATACGGTGCCAGTCGCAGCACTGGTGGAACGTGGGACCCGGCGCATGCGTGCGCAATACGCCGACTCGGTGCAGCGCTTCTACCGCGACCGCCCGCGGTATGTGCGCGGGCTCATGGAACACGAGTATGACGACACTGTCAGTCGTGAGGAGTGGCGAGCTCAACACGACCGCATGGAACGCTGTCTGCACACCTTCTTTGATCTCGAGATCACCGCAACCATTCGCGAAACACCAGTCTGGCAATGGCTCGCCCTCGAGTCATTCGGTAGTTTCGATGTCGATGGCACCACGGTGATGGTCAAACCCGACTTTGCCTGGCGCGCTGACAACGATCGCATCGTCATTGTCGATTGGAAGACCGGCAAGCCGCGCCCAAACGACGAGTGGCTGCAGATGGCTGTCTACGGACTGTTCGCCCGCAGTGCCTGGGGACTGCGCACCGAAATTCTCGATTGTCGCCCTGTCTATCTCGACACTGGCGAAATCAGCATGTTCCAGCTCTCCGACGACGACCTGCGGACCGCTCTGGATGAGATTCGCGTCTCGGTCAAAGAGATGAAACGCCTGGCTGCCTTGGTTGTTGACGGTGACCTCGACCCCGAGGCATTTCCCAAGACCGACGACGTCTCATATTGCAACCATTGCAATTTTCGCCGTGTCTGCGTTCGTCCCTGAATATTTCCGCGCCAAAAAATGAGGGGCAGCTGCTCCACCCAGCATTGCCTGACCCGACGAAAGGTATCCCCATGTAAGAATGTTCTTGACTGGGGATACACTTGCCATTAATGCCGCTGAGCCTATCGTCCAGGCCGAATGGGTTTTCGAACCCCAATCGTGGGTTTCGGCCTTGGCAGGAGCAAGCGAATGCCCAAAATGGTTTGCTCGATGCCACCCAAGGCCTTGTCGTCAAAGGAGCTCGTTCTGCTAGGCCTTTTGGCTGAGGGAGCGAGTCATGCGTACGCCCTGGAAGAGCAAATCCGTTCGCGTCACATGGACGAATGGACGGAGATTGCGCAGTCCTCGATCTATCGCTTGCTCGATAAGCTCGCGCAGCGTGGCCTCATTGATGCGCAGCTCGAACAAGCCGAGAAAGGGGCTCCACGCAAGGTCTACTCTATCAATAGAGATGGACACGAGGCCTTGGCCTCGGGTGTTCTGTGTTACCTCGCAGAGATTGCTGCGCCCAAAAACCCGTTTCACATAAGCCTCGCGAACATCACGGCAGCGCCGCGCCAACAAGTGATCGAACGCTTCGCGGCCCGCGCAGAAGCGATCGCGGCGTTTGCCGCCGAGGTTGATGCGGTCGCCACCCATGTCGAGGGGGGGATCGTGTCCTCCCAAATCGATCGGCGTGCTGAGTATTGTCTCCGAGCTGAACTGTTGTTTTCCCACATTCAACACCACCTGCGCGCCGAGCGAGAGTACCTCGTCGAGGCGCTCGAGAAGGTCGGTGCTGCCAGTAATGGCCTATTCGCAAGTTCCGCGAGCAGGCATGGGAGTATGAAATGAATCGCATTCAATCTTTGGCCCTTTTTGTTCTTGCGGCATCCTTCGCCTGCAAGAAAGGTGATGGCGGCACCGAGGTGGTCATCCGTACGCCGGTCTACGTCGAGGTGATCCAACGAGAAGACATCACCGCCAAGCTGAGTTACGTCGCTGACCTGGCACCCTACGCTGAAGTGCGTCTCTATTCGCCGCTTCCCGATCGCATCATCTCCTTCCCGTGGGAGAATGGACAGTTTATCCACAAAGGTCAGCGCGTCGCCTTGATTCGCAAAGAGGGGCTCGATCGGGGCATTGAGGGGATGATCGCCCAGGCCGACGGGCTCGACGTGCAAATTCGACACCTCGAGAGTGAGCTTAAGCGTTCCAAGGATCTACTGGCCGCCGGCGTCATCACGCGGCAGACCTTCGACCAGATTCAGACGTCCCTCGACTCGACCCGCGCACAGAGTCGGGCGCTCGACGCCAACCGCGCGCAGATGGCGGCCACCGCGAGCAACGCGGTGATCACGGCACCGATTGACGGCTTCATTGGCGGCAAACTGTTGCAAGTGGGTGACATGGCGGCACCGCAGATCCCGTTGGCGAGCATCATGCAGATAGACAAGCTCAAGGCAAAGCTGCACATCGTTGAATCGGACGTTGCCAAGGTAAAGCTCGGCCACGAGGTCAACTTGTATTTTGATGCTTTCCCCGGCGAGAGTTTTCCAGGCGTCGTGACCAGCATCATGCCGTATCTCGACGCGGGTACCCGCACCAATGCAGTCGAGGTGACGGTCGACAATCCGGGCAGTGATGGCGAGCACCGCCTCAAACCGCGCATGTTTGGCAATGCCGAACTCATCTTGGAAAAGCGGCAGGGCGTTGTCGTTGCCCCCGAGCACGCTTTGCTTCTCGATAGCCAACTGCTCGAGAAACAAGGGCAGGACGAGCAACTGCGCAAGGCCTTTGTTGTCGACGAGGCGGGTGTTGCGCACAAACGCGTCGTCCGGCTGGGCGCACGCAACGGCAGCCGGTACGAAATCCTCGAAGGGCTCGCACAAGGGGAGCGTCTCGTGGTGCGCGGTCAACATGGCCTAAAAGAGGGTGCCCCCGTCGACATTGTCACGCCGCAAGACGGCAACCAAGAGGGCAGCAACGGCGTGGACTCCGAGACCGCGCCTGCTGCGGTCAAGAGGTCTCCCGCGGACAATGTCGAACTCGTGACTGAGCGCGGCGATGTGGTGGAGAAGCAAGCGGAGACGAACAATGAGTGAGACCAACACGGGTCCGCGAGCGGGCTTTCTCGGTCAATTGAGCGCCACGTCCGTGCGGCGGGGCGTGACCTTCAGCATGATTTACCTCATGGTGTTTGGGTTTGGTCTTTTCTCTCTCGGACGGCTGCAACTCGACCTCTACCCTGACATCTCGTTTCCGGTGGTGGCGATCATTACCAACTACACCGGTGCGAGCCCTGACGACATCGAGACCTTGATCTCACGGCCGATCGAGGGGGCGGTGGCTTCAGTCAAAGATGCGGAGGAAATCGAGTCGACGTCGAAGCAGGGCACATCGATCGTGCAGGTGAGCTTCGATTGGGGCAAGGACATGGAGGTGGCGGAGACCGATGTCCGTCGTAGCCTCGAGATGGTCAAAGGTTTTCTTCCTGATGACGCCGCTGACCCGATGGTGTTCGCCTTTGACCCATCGATGCAGCCGATTGTCATGTTCACTGTCAGCGGTAACTACCCCCTCGACGAGCTCCGGCGCATCGCCGATGAGGAGGTCACTCCGCGTTTGGAACGTTTGCCGGGCATTGCTTCAGCTTTTGCCCAAGGCGGTCTCGACCGCCAGGTCCATATCGTCGTGGATCCGGCCAAGGTTGCTGCCTTTGGCCTCGACGCCATGGCCGTTGTGGGTGCCGTCTATCGCGAGAATACCCAGGTCCCTGGTGGTGCTGTGGAACAGGGGAGTCTCGAGTTGACCATCCAGACTCACGGCAAGTACCAGTCGGTCGCTGAGATCGGTGAGGTGGTTGTGGCCATGGCGCACACCCCCACCGGCCCTGTGCCGGTGCGGCTCAAAGAAGTCGCCGCGGTCAAGGACACCTTCACCGAGAGTCAGCGCATTCTCGAGACTGACGGTGTGCCGGCTGTTTGGGTGTTTGTGCAAAGACAATCCGGTGCCAACACCGTGCGTGCCGCCGAGGGCGTCTTGGCGGCCTTACCGGCGATCAACAAGCAACTCGCCGCCGATATCGACTTCAAGATCATCTTCAATCAGGCGGAGTTCATCAACCTCTCCCTCGGCAATCTATCCTCCACGGCCATGCTCGGGGTGCTGATCACTTTTCTGGTTCTTCTCGGTTTCCTGCGCAACTTCCGCAGCGCCATGATTGTTTCAACCGCAATTCCTTTGTCAGTCATTGCCACCTTCGCGGTCATGGACCAGGCCGGCATGACACTCAACGTTTTGTCGATGGCGGGGCTCGCGCTCGCCGTGGGTATGTTGGTCGACAATGCCATCATCGTCTTGGAGAACATCTACCGCCTGCGTGAGACGGGCCTTGGGGCTTGGGCCGCGTCGATCAAAGGCGCGCGCACGGTGAGCACTGCTGTCGTTGCCTCGACCTTGACCACCGTGTCTGTGTTTGTGCCCGTTCTCTTTGTTCCGGGGATTGCCGGAGTCATGTTCAAAGACATGGCGGTCACCATTTGTTTTTCGCTGTTGGTGTCACTCATTGTAGCGCTCACCTTCATACCGCTTGCGGCCTCGCGTTTGCTCGCTGGCGAGAAAGTTTCGGCAAAACTGGCCAAGGCCTGGAGTCGGGATCCGTTCCAAGGGATCCGCGATAGCTATGGGCGTGCCCTCGACTGGAGTCTACAGCGGCGCAAGGTCGTCGGACTCGCTCTCGGTGGCCTGGTTCTCATGACCGCCGTTCTCGCATTGGCACTGCCGACCGAGTTCGTCACCGAGGATGATCAGCAGATGCTCTTCGTTTCAGCGGAAGCTCCCATGGGCAGCAATCTGCAGGAGGCCTACGGCGTCATGCAAGAGGTTGGCAAGCGCATCGAAACGGTTGTCCCCGAGGAGGACCGCAAGATGATTGCCCTCGACCTCGGTGTTGGCGAAGGCTTCACCTCGCTGTTTTCCAAGGGCGTTCACGCTGGAATGTTCCGTGTGCCCTTGGTGCCGCAGGGACAAAGGGGCAAGAGCCAACAGGATTATGAGAAGCTGTTGCGGGAGGATCTCAAGAACATCCCCGGGCTGACGGTGAGCGTTGCCATGCCGTTCAATCTCATGGGTGGGACAGGAGACATCGAAGTGCAGATTCGTGGCCATGACCTGACGACTTCACGTCGTGTCGGCACCGAGTTGGTCGAGAAGTTCCGCACTTGGCCGGAGGTCGACGAAGCGGTCTTCTCGATGTCGGAACAGAAACCGGAGGTCAAGGTCACCTTTGATCGTGTGAAGATGGCAGAGCTCGGGTTGTCAGCTGCGGCCGTCGGCAACGCCGTCTCTACCTTCTTTCAGGGGCGTCTTGCAGGCCGCTACGCCGAAGATGGGGATGAGCATGACATCATCGTGCGTTTCGGCAAAAAGCACCGCCTCGACGTCGACGAACTGCGGCACATGCCGGTGGTGACCCCGCTCGGCGTGAGCGTGCCGCTCGACAACGTTGCACATGTCGAGATGGGATTGGGACCGATCGACATCGCCCGTCTCGACCAGGAGCGAGTCACCCGGGTCAATCTTACCCTTGCTAAAGACTTCACCGACGCCGAAGGCAACTCGAAGAGCAAGGACTTGCGCAGTGCGATCAACCACGTAGACGAGGATCTTTCTGGGTATCCGTGGCCCGAAGGTTTCACGTACCACATAGGCGGTACCGCTGAGGACTTCACCCAGTCATTCTCATACTTGGGCTTGGCGTTGGTGCTGGCGATCTTTTTGGTCTACATGGTCATGGCGAGCCAGTTCGAGTCATTTCGACAACCGTTTATCATTATTTTTTCCGTGCCATTGGCCGCGGTGGGTGTCGTGTTGATGTTTGTCATCACGCGGTCGACCATGGACATGTCGGCGATGATTGGTGGCATCATGTTGGTCGGTATTGTCGTCAACAATGGCATCATCATGGTCGACGCCGCCAATCAGTTGCGTTGGGATGGTCTGGATCGGTTTGCGGCGATCGCGGGTGCAGCTCGCACGCGCCTGCGGCCGGTCTTGATGACGAGTCTCACCACGATCATGGCGATGGTGCCGC
>MGST01000117.1 GCA_001798605.1 Deltaproteobacteria bacterium RIFOXYA12_FULL_58_15
GCAAACCTGGCCCTCAATGCAGTCGTCGTCAGACCAGCAGAACTGATCGTCAGGTATGCACTCGGCCACACACTGCTCGCCGCAGTACTCACCGGCGGCACAGGTACCGTAGAAGCAGTAGGCTTCGCAGTGCTCGCCCTGCTGGCAACGGACGTCGTCGCAGGGGTCTACGTATCGCGGTACACAGACACCTTCGCAAGGAGAGGGTGCCATACAATCGGCAGCGGATCGGCCCTCGCCGTCGGTGCAATCCACAGGCTCGCCTTCGTAGCACCACATCTCACAGGTGAAATCGGGTTCGCAGTCCTCATCGCTGTAGCAAATCTCGGGATCGTCAACACACAGGGGATAACAATCCCCGCAGTAATCGCCTTCCGCGCAGTTGGACCAGTCGCAAGAGAGTTCGCAGTGCTGGCCGTCCTCGCAGTCCACATCCTCACAGGGATCTACGTATTGCGGTACGCAGACGCCTTCGCAGGGGTACGGTGCCATGCAATCGGCGGCGAATCGGCCCGCGCCGTCGGTGCAATCCACAGGCTCGCCTTCGTAACACAACATCTCACAGGTGAAACCGGGTTCGCAGTCCTCATCGCCGTAGCAAATCTCGGGATCGGACACGCACACCGGCTGACAACCACCGCAGTCTTCACCCTCATCACACCGAGCTTCGATGTCGTCAGCCGCAGCGACATCCCAACAGATGACTTCGCAATGAGCGCCCTGGTCGCAGCGGAAATTCTGGCAGGGGTCCTCGAACCGTGGCATGCAGATACCGTCGCATGCGGGCATGGGGGAATCCCCTCCCCCCCCACACAGACCGTCGTAGCAGCGAGAACCGTCGAAGCAATCTGCATCCGTGGCGCACTCAACCTCTCGGACCGCATCACCACAAAAAGACTCACAATACATATCACTTGGGCAATCGCCGTCATCCCAGCAGCCGACCTGGCGGGGAACACAGGAACCGTAATCTCCCCAATCGCCGCTCGCGGCATAAACGCACATAAAGCCTGGAGGACAGTCGCCGTCATCGCCGCAGCCTGGTTGATAATGGCATTGCCCCTCGACACAGAAGCCGGACTGACCGTCATTGTCCTGGCAATCAGCGTCTGTGCGGCACACGGGATCGGTGTCGGTGACTTCGCAGGTGGAGAAGATCACCTCACCTTCAACGTAGGCGCAAACAACGCAGTCGGGATCGGGCAAGGTCACGAGCACGCAACCAATGCTGGTGTCCTTGCACCCCTGGTCGATGGCTTCGCCTTCAGCGGTGATGCAACGCTCGCAGGTGTTACCCGTCGCTTCATTGATGTCGACCTCGATGACGGCGCAGGCACCATCATAGGGAAGGGTTTTGCACTCCCCGGCGGCATTGCAATACTCGAGGTTGCCGTCCTCAAGACGAGTAAGCTTAAGGGTAGTCTTCTTGTCCTGGGGATTTTGCTCTGGGGGCGCTGCGTCCAGTCCACAGGCACAAAGGCCCAACGTACACACCCCAAGAACCATCTTCGATATCGTATTCAACATTGGGTCGTCTCCTTTTGGCAATCCCATGTTCATTGCGCGAGTCATTGCGACCCCTTATGCTGGTTTCGTGCCAACGCAAATGCTTATTATTTCAGCATGTTACGGGTGACCCATTGTCAACGGCAGGCATCAACGGCTGTCGACTCGAGACCTCACTCGAGGACATACCGCGGCAATGCCCGATGCGCGTTTGTTCTGTTCAACGATATCCATGCCATGTATGAACAGCGACGTTGGCGAGTGGGCCGAACGCCGTCAGCTGGAGTGGTAATGTGGTGAAGCTGCAACTCGAGCTTTTGGCCCCGGCGGGTGACGACGAGTGCTTGCGAGCTGCAGTGGCCGCCGGTGCAGACGCGGTCTATTTTGGTCTCACCGCAGGATTCAACGCCCGTGCCAAAGCCACCAACATCCCGGTCGAAACGCTCGGTGACACTTTCGCCTTTTTGCACGGAGCGGGAGTGCGCGGCTACGTCACACTCAATACGTTGCTCTTCGACGACGAGCTCATGACGGCCCGTGACCTCGTGTGCAAAGTGGCGCAAGCAGGAGCCGACGCTGTCATCGTGCAAGATCTCGGGCTCGCTCGCCTTTGTCACACGCTCGTGCCAAACCTGCCTTTGCACGCTTCTACACAAATGACCGTGAGCTCACCCGAAGCCGCACGATTCGTAGCTGAGCTCGGCGTCTCGCGGGTCGTTCTACCGCGCGAGCTCTCGCTTGCTGAGATCGACAGGTTTCGCACAACGGTGCCAGTCGAGCTCGAGTGTTTTGTGCACGGAGCCCTGTGCATCTCTTACAGCGGTCAGTGTCTGGCGAGCGCCGCCGGGAATGGGCGCTCCGCCAATCGTGGTTTGTGCGCCCAACCCTGTCGCATGGCCTATGGTCTGCAAATCGATGGCAAACCCACGCATCTCGGCCAAGAACGTTACCTTCTCGCCCCCAAGGATCTCGCAGCCTACGATCGCGTGCAGGCTCTGGCGCAAGCCGGTGTCTGCTCCTTCAAGATCGAAGGTCGTTACAAGGGACCGGACTACGTTACCGCGGCAGTGGAGAAGTACCGCAAGGTCATTGATGCCGTAGAAGAAGGACTCACCGATTCCGTTCTCACTCGCGCCGACGTGGAGGATCTTGCCTTCACCTTCAATCGCGGTTTCACCCACGGCTGGTTGGACGGTCCCAACCACCAGCAGCTGTGTCACGGTCTTTACCCCGGACACCGCGGTCTGTTGGTCGGCACGGTCGAGTCGGTACGTGGCTTTTCGGTGTTTGTTCGACCGGTGCCTGATGCTCCCGAGCTTCGACCGGGGGATTGGATGCTGTTCGGCCAGGGAGATCCAGAAGGAGACGAGCCACGCGGTGGCATCTTCTCCATGGGGCCCGAGCGAGACGGCCTGTGGGATATCCGCTTCGGCGACCCCGGACCTAACCTCGCCCTGGTCAAACCCGGCAATGAACTGTGGAAATCCCATGACAGCGCCATCAAACGCCGTCTGAAGAAGGTGGCCGAAACGAAGCGCCGCATAACCATCCGGTTGAAGGTGACTGGGCGCGAGGGCTCGCCACTTGCAGTGTCAGCGGACGATGAACTAGGACGGACTGCCACCGTCGAGAGTGATCAACTGCTCTGCGCCGCCCATGGTAGAGGACTCACCCCTGCCATATTGACCGAGAAGCTTGCCGCCTTCGGCGCAACGCAATTCGAGCTGCATTCTCTCGACTTCCGAGTCGAAGGCTCGGTCGGCATCAGCCCCGCATCAATCAAACGCCTGCGTCGCGCTCTCGTCACGGCGCTCGAAGCGCAAGGGATCCCGTCGCCCACGTACGAAGTGCATCAAATAGATTCCGTGTCGCTCATGCCCGCGCAGACTCGGGCAGAATCCTCTACCGCGAGTGAAGGTGCGTCCTCCCCGGCGATTGTGCCTCTTTGCCGCTCGCCTCAGCAGGTCGAGGCCGTTCTTCAATGTAGCACGAAGGAGCTCTATCTCGATCTCCCCGATCTCTCATCGACCACGAGGGCCGTCGAGCTCTGTCGCCATCATGGCGCGTGCGTACTCTTGGCAACACCACGAATCCACAAGCCGGGCGACGAGGAATCTTTGCGACGCCTGGCGAGTCTTGGACCGGATGGACTTCTCGTGCGCTGCCTCGGCGCCCTCGGCTGGTGCCGCAGCGAAGCACCGGGGCTTTCGTTGCGAGGTGATTTTTCGCTGAACGTCGCCAACAGTCTGACCGCGCAACTTTTTCTCGAGCAAGGTCTCGTAAGTCTGACTTTGTCGTACGACCTCGAGCCGAGACAGCTCGCGGCCTTGATCAATGACCTCCCCGCCGGCGCTGTCGAGGTGCCACTGCGATGGCGCGTTCCTCTTTTTCATACCGAGTACTGTCTCTTTGCCAAGCATCTGTCAGGTGGACACACGAAGCGCGACTGCGGCCACCCATGCCGGCGGCAAACCCTGGCCCTGCTCGACCATCGCGGTCGCGCGCTATCAGTGCTGGCGGATTCTTCGTGCCGCAATACGGTCTTCGACCGTGACCCCCAGGTGATGCCCGCCCGCGATCTGACGTCGTTTCGGGCACAACGGTTCCGAGTGGAGCTCATCGACGAGGACGGGCCGGCGACGAAGAGCCTGCTCGAACAATGTCAAAGAGACTTGGCCAGCAAGCGCAGTGGCGAAACTCACTCAGACTGAAGACGTGCTCATCACCGAAATCTGTTTTGTCTCGTCCCATTTCATGTATGGTGTCGGCCAATTGCCGATGGGAGGCTCTGATGAGCTCATTTGATCCGTTTTCGGATGCAAAAAAACAGGCTGGCGACGCACAGAAGTTTGCCCGCGAGAACAAGAAACCACTCATTGGGCTGTTGGTGGCCGTCGTTGCAGTGGGCGGGCTCTGGTCGTCCTATTACCAGGTGGAACCCGATGAGCTCGGGGTGGTGATGCGCTTTGGCAAGCATATCGGTAACACCGAGCCGGGCCCCCACTTCAAGATCCCCTTCGGCATCGACGCAGTCGCAAAGGTTCCCGTAGGGCGTCAGCTGCAGGAGGAGTTTGGTTTTCGCACCACGCGCTCCGACATTCGCTCCGAGTTTGCCCGCGACAACCGCACCCTGGACGAAGCGATCATGCTCACTGGCGATCGCAACGTCGCAAACGTCGAGTGGGTGGTCCAATACAAGATCAGAAACCCGGAGAAATATCTTTTCAATTTCCGCCACGTGGAGAAAACCCTGCGACTGATGGCCGAGGCAACCATGCGCTCTGTGGTAGGCGATCACTCCATCGACGAGATCCTCACCACCGGCCGCGCAGAAGTCGAGCAGATAGCCCGGGCACAGCTCGTCAAGATGAGTGAGCTCTACGACACCGGTCTCGCCATCGAGCTCATCAACCTCAAAAACGTCAACGTCCCGCCCAAGGTGCAACCCGCCCTGCGCGAGGTCGAAGCCGCCAAGCAAGAGCGCGACCGCATGGTCAACGAGGCAGAGACCGAATACAACAAGATCATTCCCCGAGCCGATGGCCGAGCCAAGCAATCCGTCGAGTCCGCGAGTGGCTATGCCATCGAGCGGGTCAAGCGCGCCGAGGGTGACGCCAATCGCTTCCGCGCCCTGGTCACAGAATATCGCAAGGCACCCGCGGTCACTCGCACCCGTTTGTACATCGAGGGCATGAGCAAGATTCTGCCCAAGGCCAAACGCAAGGTCATCGTTGATGCCAAGACTCAAGGACTTGTTCCCCTACTCAACATGAGCGGAGTTCAGCCATGAAGCCCGTCATTGCTCTGGTCGTTCTGATCCTTGCTCTCGGGATCCTCAGGAGTTCGGCCTATGTCGTCTCCGAGATGGACCAAGTCATCATCACCGAATTCGGCCGGCCCATCGGCGATCCCGTGACCGACGCTGGACTGCACTGGAAATGGCCACTGGTGCAAAAGGTCAACACCTTCGACAAACGTTGGCTCGAGTGGGATGGCGAGTCCGATGAAATGCCGACTCGGGAAAAGACTCTCATTTACGTCGACACCTACGCCCGTTGGCGCATCGCCGACCCCTTGAAGTTCTTCACCGCGACCAAAGGCATCGAGTCTATCGCCCAATCCCGCCTGGATGGCATCATCGACGCCGCCACCCGCAACACCGTGGCAAGCTACGATCTCATCGAAGTTGTGCGCACCTCCAATCGCGAGTTCCAGGTCACCGAGGAGGCCCAACAATTCGAGCTCGCCATGGAAGAGGCGAAGCAGCCCAAGATCATCAAAGGTCGAGATGCGATCACAGCCCTGATCATCGAGAATGCCGCCACCAAAGCCAAGGAGCAGCTCGGCATTGAGATCAAAGACGTCCAATTCCAACGGGTCAACTACACCAAGTCGGTCCAAGAGAAAGTCTTTGACCGCATGATCTCCGAACGCCAACGCATCGCCGAAGGATACCGCTCACAGGGTGAAGGCATGAGCGCTGAAATTCTCGGCAAAAAAGATCGTGAGCTCAAGCGTATCGAGTCGGACGCCTACCTCACTGTGCAGAACATCATGGGCAAGGCTGACGCCACCGCCACCAAACTTTATGCCGACGCATACAACCTCGAGCCCGAGTTGTTCCGTCTGCTCAAGAGCCTAGAGAGCTATGAGCAGACCATCGACGAAGACTCATGGGTCATCTTGTCCACCGACTCCGACTACCTCGAACCCCTGGTCAAGAGTCGTTAGCTCACATTCAGGGAGGATCCATGGTTCGTTGTGTTTATCGACTTGTGCTGCCACTGCTCATTGCATCAACTTGGGCGTGTGGTGATTCTGATGCTACGCCCGAGCTGTCAAACCTATCGGTGGAGATCATCATTGCAGCCAGTGGGACACCGGTGGAAAAGGCCACCCGTGGCGAGTCGACCAAGCTCACGGGCACCATCGACTTCGTCGACGCTGACGGCGACCTCAAGACCCTCCTCATTAGTTTTCTCACCCCCAACGGAATCGAGCAGGTGGTCGACACGCCAATCGCTGGTGTCGAAGGTCTGGATAAGGGCTCGATCACCGTCGGACCGACCTTCACGCCTTTGATTGTCGGCCCTCATGAGTTTGAATTCTGGGTCACAGACAAAGCTGACAATGAGTCAAATCACCTGAGCATAACAGTGCAAGTTCAAGATCCGTAACTCCACAAGACGATCTGTAACACCACAAGGGATTGGCGGTCTGCGCAGTTGGAAGTGTTGTAGTGGGACCAACCGATTGGTAGGATTGCAAAGATTTCAAGTAGGGGGTCGCTCAATGATATCTGGTTTGCGCTGCTGCGTTTTTTCCACGTTTGTCCTGACGATGGCTGCGTCTCTCAGTACTGGTTGTGGCGATCCGATCGAGGAAGCCGCCGACGTTGCCAAAGCTTGTGGGGACCAACCCTGTCCGGCGGGCACCTCTCCCAAAGAGCTGCGTGAGGTCCAAGGTAGCTTCGAAATTGGCGTTGGCGGCAGCGGCGACCTGACCGGCTACAGCGCAGAAGGCACATTCAGCCGTTTTGGCGAAGGCAGTTGTGAATACGCCTGCCAGGTCATTCAACCTTGTCCCGATACGACCTTCCCGGTGATCACCATGACGTGCTTCACCTGCGGCATGTTCGACGTCGGGTCCGGCACCGTACTCCAGGGTAGCTGCGGTTCATAGGTCATCGAGCTTTTGGCCACTTCAAGAGAGTGCGCGGCTCACACGAATTCACGCAAAAGGATGTTGCCCATGTTCAGTATTCGCTGGAGCCGAGTGGGGCTCCTCTGTTTGTCCGTGGCCTGCGACTCGCCAGAAGCAAGCATTGTCCTAACCGCGGTGAGCACAACCCACACCGCAGCCGCTAACGCATGCGATGGCGTCAACGTCTGCCCCCAAAACACCAGCCGGGTGGTTCTCACAACGGTGGAAGCTGTTCTGCAAGGCGCGTTCGTCTACACAAAAGAATCCTGCCAGGCCACCTGCATGCCGCAACAACGCTGCATATTGCCCTTTGTGCCCGCGGTCACCAACGACGTTTTCACTTGCACTGCCCTCGAGGGTTTCGGCCAGTTCCCCTCGGTGGACGATACCGACCTCAGCTTCGCCGAGCGATACCCACCGGCATGTTTTCCCCGTTGGCAAATCCGCGATGATGCTACGGCTGCAACGCGAATTGAAGCCGTACGGGCACTCGACATTGACGGTGATGACGTCGGTGAGCTCCTGTCCACCTGGGAGAGCACCGACCCCGACGCATGGCATGTAGACGTTTGGCGCAAGGGCACCGAAGGCTACGCCGTCGACAGCAGCGCAAACGTTCCTGCCTTGTTTGTGGGTGTAACCGACTTCGACCTGGACAGTCGCGATGACATGCTCGCTGTCACCTATGATCCAGATGCTGAAACTCTGGCCCTTGGCATTTTCTATGGCAGGGCCGATGGCACCCAAGAGATGCAAATCATCGAGACCATCGACTCCTGTGGCGGTGACACGGATGACAATCCTCCGCCGCTACATCTCGCTGATTTCAACGGCGATGGTTATGTTGACATTCTTCAGGCGCGCGATGATTGTGCCGACGCCGGTACCGAGGGAATTTACGTCTGGCCGTCGCTTGATGGCCGTTCTTTCGGCACCGCCGTATTGGCACCACAACCCGACCGCTCCTACGATCCGTGGTTTATTGGCGACGTGGACGGTGACGGCTCGGCCGACTTCATGCTCCTGAGTCAAACGGTCATGGGTGCCCTCGACATCTATTTTGCCGAGGACGACTTCGCATTCCCAACCACCGCCGTGCAATCCACAGGAGCTCAAGCCAATAACGACCTCAAAGGTGCCCACGACTTCGACGGTGATGGTTATGCAGACCTTTGGGCCTCTGCTTGGGACTATACCGATCAAGTGTGGACCTTCACCATCTACCGCGGCCATGGCGACGGCGGTTTCACCGACGTCGGATCAATCACACCAGGGGGCTTGGCGGGACCAGACGAGTTCAACGACAACCCTTGTAAGATGGTGGCCGCTGGAAAACTGTGGGGTGAGCTCGGCTCGCAGGTCGCGGTCGCTTGCACCCACGTCGACTCGGGAGATGTTTTCGGTTTCCTCGGCATCGGTGCCGCAGGGGCGACTGAAATCCGATCGCTGCGCAAACCAAAACTGCGATATGGAGCCGGTGTGAGCCCATTTGATTTCGATGCCGACGGCACAGATGAGCTGGTGGGTGTCTCAGGCGCAGAAGATGCGCGCATCCTCATCATCGGGGGGCAGCAATGAAAATCCGAAAAACATCCATGGTGGTCTGTCTTCTGTCTATTGCTGCTGCCTGCGACGAAGACCAGAAGGGCAAAGGGAGAATCGGCGAGACCGAGTTCTACTCTGAAGTGTGCGGTCGAACCCTGAAGTCGATTAGGCCGATCACCGGCGTGTTCACCATTGATTGCAGCGGCATGTATTCGATCTACGTTGACGGCAACACCGAGAGCCATTCTCTGCTGCCAGTCCTGCAATCAGAGGGTACCCCGAAACCGGTATGCTCTCTCTATCTAAAAGAGCCACTCAACAATCCCGTTCAAGATCTTCAGCTGCACACCGTATTGGCTCCAGGGGTTACAGGTGTGGGCACTCTCAATATCAACTTCGAGGGTACCGAGTGGCACACCCAAACAGGTTGCATGAAGTTTTCCCACTACGAAGAGTCGACCAATACCCATCCCGGCAAGGCCGTTGGCGAATATGAAATCATCGTCTCCGGTGGCACGGACAGCATCGTATTTGCCTCTGTCACCGGCCAACTCGATTGGTGCGAATACGGCAACCGCGACGACTGTCCTATCGAATTCAACGTTGGCCTGACAAAACAGGTCTCCGTGAACGCCCCTGGTGGTTTTGTCAAATATCAGGTGACCGATGCCTTTGCGGATGGCTTTGGCGAGGCAACCGCCTGTCGCGTGCTCATCGACAACACCACCGGTGGCGTCCGCGTTGACATGGAGCTCGGTTCCTGGCTGGGGCTTCCCATCACCCAATACGGTGCGTTCTGTTGGGGCGCTGGCGTACAAAAAACGCCACCGCGAAATTACTTCCTGTTCGAGTCGTGGGGGGTTACGGGCCCCGGAACATACGGCCCCAGCGAGTCTTGCGAAGTGGGCCCCTCGTTTCATTGGGAGGTTCCGCGCACCTGGGAAGGGCGAATGGACTTCGATATGTGCACGAAGATCGACGTTGAGCACTCCACCAGCTGGGTCGACCCTACTGAAGACAGCGTTTGCACCTTCTCCATTGAAGAGGATCCCGGCAAATTCTCCCTCAATTGCACAGAGACCCGTTGGAACACGCTCGTGGGACCCAAGCCATCGGATCCGGATGTGGTCGCCAAGACCTTCGGCGATTTCCACCTCGAAGCCGACTGCGACGTCGTCTATCGCTGAACAGTTGTTTCATGCCCATTCGCCCCACAATAGCTACCGTCGATCTCGATGCGATTCGACACAATCTCGGCGTCATCCGCCAACTTGCCCCTGGCTCTCCCATCTGTGCGGTGGTCAAGGCCAACGCCTACGGGCATGGCCTGTGTGAAGTTGCCCTGGCCCTGGCAGACGCTGGTGTTGATTGGTTGGCAGTGGCGCTGGTGGAGGAAGGGGCACGCCTGCGCGCCGCTGGCATCCACATTCCGGTGCTACTCCTTGGCACTGGGTACACCGGCAGCACCCGGGGCATCGTTCAGTTCAATCTGACGCCGGCAATCTACCGAGTCGATCAACTCGAATCTTTGGCCCAGGTCGCGAGCAGTCGGTTGGTCCGTTTTCATTTGAAGATTGACACCGGTATGTCGCGGCTTGGTTTGCAGCCTGAAGAGCTCGGTGCATTTCTCGACTCTCTCAATAATCACCCAAACCTGCGACTCGATGGCGTCATGACTCACTTCGCCAACGCCGACATCGGCGATGCCGAGCTTACCCAAACTCAGCTCGATCGGTTCAATGACTGCACCGCGTTCATCGCCTCTCGAGGCATAGAGCCCCCTTGGGTACACACGTCGAACAGCGCCGCCGTGCTCAGTTTCCCCAATACGAGACAGGGGCTGCTGCGTACGGGCCTGTCCATCTACGGCATCGATCCGCGGCTGGAACGAGCCGTTGCGGGCCTTCGACCGGCCATGCAATGGACAACCCGAGTGATGCATCTCAAGAACATCGCCGCCAATACACCCGTCTCCTACGGTGGCCGATGGACAGCACCACGGCCCAGTAGAATCGCAACATTGCCGGTGGGCTACGCCGATGGCTATATGCGCACCATGGGTAACCGCGCGTATGTCCTCGTGCGAGGCCAGCGCGCCCCCATTGTCGGGTCGGTGTGCATGGACCTTTGCCTCGCCGATGTCACCGATATCCCCAACGTGGCGATTGACGATGAGGTCGTCATCCTCGGCAAGCAGGGCGATGACGAGGTGAGCGTCTATCGGCTCGCAGAATGGGCCGGCACCATCCCCTACGAAATTGTATGTGCGGTCGGGAACCGGGTTCCCCGGGAGCACTACGGCTCAGTGACGCGGGCATAGATTTCCCTCGTCTCTGTTTCGAGCTTGGTATCTCTGGCCCCCATGTTCATGATAGGGATATGCCTGGTGATTGGTCGACTTGAACGAGTTAGGTAGCTACATGGTCTGGCTCTCGTTTGTGCTTTTTCTTGTCGCTCTGGTGGTCGGGGCAGGACTGGTCTGGCTCGTCGCCCGATCCCAGCTCGGGCGCGCCCGCTCGGACGGTCAACGCATTCTCAACGCTGCAAGAAAGGACCTGGAGACGCTCCAAGCGGAACATCGCGTTAGGCTTGAGACCTTGCAAAAGGAGCTGGACACCGAGGCACAAACCGAGCTCGAAGCTCAAGAGCGAGAGAATGATGACTACTGTTCCGAGTTGGAGGAACGGGAAAAGGTCTTGCAGCTGCGCGAAGATGACCTGACGGAGCTCAAAGACGAGGTCGGGGCCAAAGAGAAGGCCGCTTTAGACAACAAAGATGAAACCGAGCGTTTGCACCGGGAACAGGAGAATGTACTCAATAAGATGCAGGCCAAGCTCGAAGAGATCGGCGAGCTTTCCACCGCGGATGCCATCGAACAGATCGTCCGCGACAGGGTTGAAAAGGCGTCCCATCAAGGGCAGATTCGCCTGCGCAACATCGAGGAGCAAACCAAAGAGGATGCGGCTACGGAGGCCACCCGACTCATGGCCACAGTCGTCGACCGCTATGCTGGGGTTGGACATCTGGAGCGAGTGCAAAACACGATTCCAGTGCCAGACAAACGAACTATCCTCTCCTTCGTCGGCGTCGACAGTCCAGCCCATGCGGCCTTTATTGAGGAGACAAACTGCGAGCTGGTTTGCGACGAAGAGGCCGGAGTTGCCACCGTTCGCGGCGATGACCCTCTGGCACGAGAGATCGCCCGGCGTGTCCTGCGACAAATCGCCAATCGCTCTATTCGAGTCCCCGAACGCATCCGCGTTATCTCCCACCAGGTCAAAGGCGAAATCGAGCGGGAGGTGCAAAATGCCGGACGGCGGGCCATCCGCATGATCGGCTTGAAGAAGGTCCATCCAGAGATTCTTCACCTCGTGGGTCGACTCAAATTCAGGCTGAGTTATTCGCAGAACCAGCTAAAACACGCCATCGAGGTCGCGTTCATCTCGGGCATGCTCGCCGAAGAGCTTGGGGTCGACGTCGCCCTTGCCCGTCGCGGCGGATTGCTACACGACATAGGCAAGGCGATGACCCACGAGCGGGAAGGTTCCCACGCAGTACTCGGGGCAGAGGTGGCAAGACGCTGTGGCGAGATTGAGTTGGTGGCCAATGCCATCGGTGCCCATCACAACGACGAGCCAGCCGAAAGCGCTATTGCCCACATCGTCACCGCGGCTGATGCACTCAGTGGTGCCCGTCCGGGCGCTCGCCGTGAGAGCGTCACCGCGTACGTCAATCGCATCCAGGACATCCAAGCCATCGCCAGTCGCTCTGCGGTGGTGAGGCGCGTCGACGTCATGCATGCTGGACGTGAGGTTCGCGTCATTGTTGCCGGTGAGGATCGTGGTGAAGTCGACGACGCCGAGCGGAACTACGGCCCGGTTCTCACTGACGCCGAGTTGCACCCCCTGGCGCAAGACATTGCTCGCGATCTCGAGGCCGAAGTTGGATTCGCCGGGCAGATTCGCGTCACCGTCATTCGCGAATCCCGTGCAGTCTCGATCGCATACTGACTGAGCCTCGGCCTAGGGCTTTGGCACCTTCTCCTTTGATAATGATTTCTGTGTGTTAATATGGGTGGGTGGAGAACACCCACAAAAAGAAGATCGCGCGGCGGTCCGAGGTTGTGCAGACCGCACTCGATCCCAAGATCGCCCTGCAGCGGATGATCGAGTGCTCCGATTTGAGTGCCCTGTGCAGGCATTTGCAGGCACAGGTGTCCAAGGCTCGAGATGAAAGCGAATAAGGATCGCCTCATCGCATTTGCCGAGAGATTGGCGCGGATTTTCGATGACCGCTGCGCATTGATCGGCGGTATGGCGGTTTCAGCGTGGGGGCATGTTCGCGCGACGCAAGACGTTGATTTCGTCTGTCGCAGTGCGCCTGAGGAGATTGTTGAATTGTTGGAGGCTGAGGGGTTTTCTGTGCAGCTGCGTCGGGGCAATGTGCTCGACGGTGATCTCGAATGGGTGATTCGCGGTAAGGCCGGACGTTTTCGGTTTGATGTTTTGGCACCTCCTGTGGAGATCGACTGGGAGGCATGCACTCGTGTCGAGATTGTTGACGGCGTTTCAGTACAGCTCATCGGTTTGGCAGATTTGATTCAGCTCAAATTGAAAGCGGGTGGAAACCGGGACCTTTGGGATGTGGCCAAGCTACTCCAATTGCATCCCGAGCATCGCGAGACAGCACTGAAGACGGCTGCTGATTTACGGGTCGATGAGAGATTGCAGAATTGGATCGATGATCCTCGTTTGTAGGTCACATATTTGCGTTCACCATCACAAACACGCTGCGTCCAAGCTCACGGGGAGATCTGGGAGACGCTCAACGTGAACCACATGGCAGTGAGCCTGGCAGCCAACGATTGTTATGCGAAGAAATCCCTGTCCCTCGACCCGTTCAAGGCCAACGGCAAACATTGAGCGGCCGCACAGATTTGCTGTCCCCAATGCTTGAAGGGGCATACGGCGTCGACATAGTCTCATCCAATGGGATTTTGGAAACGCATCCGCGGCGTTCTTGCACGAAGGCCGGCCGATACGATCGACTTACAGTCACCATCGCTGCTCGACTCATTGGCAGCACTGTTAACTCAGCTCCAAGGGAAGCACATAGACAGCGCATTGGTTGGCGGCGTTGCACTTGCTGCGCGTGGAGTGATCCGTGGAACTCGTGACATTGACCTACTCATTGCCAGAGAGGATGAACCCACTGTTCACGCACTGATGTGCGAATTGGGCTTCGAGACGCTAGATAGGGGAGCGCATGTGTCGAGCTATCTGCTGCAACACTTGCGCGTTGATCTGCTTTGGGCTCGGCGTGCATATGGGCGCGAGATGATCGAACGTGCCGATCCCGTCACGATCAAATCGAATCTGTCCGCTAAGGTTGTGTGCGTCGAGGATTTGATCGGTCTGAAGTTGCAGGCAATGGTAAGCAATCGAGACCGCGGCAAAGACCGCAACGATGTTCTAGCACTGTTGCGAACCCACGCTGCGACTGTCACAATGGAGACCGTGCAATCTTATGCACGCGCCGTTGGAGCAGAGGATGAACTCAAAGCCATCATGGAGCTTCTCGCCGACCACAGTGGCTGAAATGCGCGCCGATGCAGAGGATGCCCAGCGACGAGCCGAATTTGCGCTCGCAGGGTCGAACCTCGCCCAGGTTTCTCCTGAAGAAGGCCTGCGCCAGCTTTGGGATTTGCTCGATCTTCTCAACAGCTTTGCTGGCCCAACAGCTCCCGATCGTACAATCACGAAGTTCCATTCTTTCCTCTGACACGCTGGCTTGATTGGCAGGCCTAGGGTTTTGCATCTGTTCGCAACAACAGATCGATCTTTCCCACCTCGATCTCATAGAGATGTGTGAGACGAGCCATATCCTTGGCCAACCGCGCGATTTCCCGTTGCAAGACCATCGCCATCGGTTTGGACGTTGGGCCGTTGGCGCGATTCTTCAGGTCAACCAAGATGTCTTCGAGGATCTGCACCTGAGTCCTGAATTCCCGAGCGCTGCGCCACGACCTTTCAATAAGGTACCGATCGCCTTCGATCTCCTCGGGAAGGACGAGGAATACCTGTCGGTTCAGTATCGAGATCTTGCCGTCGATTTCCGCCGTGAGCGTTAAGTTGTTGCGTCCTGGGTTGAGAGTATGTGCCAAGGAAAACGTCGAGTCGCACTCCACCTTTTGACTGAAGCCGACGCGAAGCTTGGCTCCCCGAGGGGCCTGGCCCGCAACCGTGATGACCTTGGAGGCAAACACACTGAGCTCAGCCGGCCGGTCCCAGATTAACGGTGTGCTCGGCGTCTCAGACGATGGTTTTGGCTTGCCCTTGCGCAGTCCCTGTTTCTTCTTCTTCCCCAAGGTCGTGTCGAGAACCTGTGTGGGCGTGAAGAGACTTGCGCCTTTTGGGCCAATGGCACGCACACGCCAGAAATGGATCCCTGGATCAAAAGGGCCGGCCTGGTGCCGAGGTTTCTTGGTTTTGGTCTTGATGTCTAGCTGTTGAAAGGTAATGTCCCGCGAGACCTGAAGTTGATAACCGGTTGCACGCCGGACTTTCTGCCACTGGAATGTCACCCTCGATCGCTTCTTTGCGGGCGAGATCTTCGTCCCTTTGAGTTTGGGTGCGTTGATGTAAGTCGGCGGCAGCGGCGGCGGCGGGAGCTCTACATCCTTCACGACTTCTATGGGTGCTGGAGGGCGGGGGGGGGCGGCCTTGCTGGGAAGTTTTTCCGGTTTTGAAATTTCCGCAGGTAACGGTGATTCGCTTCTGCAACCGGCGCAGAGCAGAGGCCCGAGCGCACCCCATAACAGCAAGAATCGCAAAACCATCATGAGCTACATGGCGACATTGGAAATGAAGACATACTGGTCGGAAGAAGTATTGATGTTTGGCGTCGCAATGAGCTCGCGATGGCTTTGTTCGCGGTAGGCGTCGATGCCGGGATCCTTCTCATTGGATCGAATCGTGAACGACACCTCGATGGCGCGAACGGTGGCCACGTCCGTGGGAGTGTCGATCAAGTCGCCCCTGTCTATGTCGTTGTCGCCATCTTGATCGTCGGTCTGACCGTCCTCGTTGTCATCGACCAAGAACTTGAAGGCAAGGGCGGTTACGGTGCTGGCAATGGGCAGTCGGGGTTTGCCCGCTCGGTCCCAATACATGTAGTAATTGCTGGTGCTGCAATCAACTCCAAAGGTTGAGACGTTCGCCTCCATGAGGGAGCCAGCACCGGCACCTGCGCCACTGCGATTAAACAAAGACCCGGTGTCAATGTCGAGCTTTGGTTGGGCTGCGGAGTAGTAGTTGACGGTGTCTACAGTAATGGCGGCAGCGCCCTGTGCACGATCCGCAGAAACCTTGACCATTCCATGCCCATGGCTGCCCGCGGTCAGATCTCCCACTGTTGAGAACTTGTACACGAACAACCATTGCCCAGAAAGGATTTCCATATCACCTGATGCGGTGGGTGTGGGTGTCGCACTCGCGAGGGTGATCTGTCCTTCCACTGTGGATGCAACAGTCCAAAGGCGCTTGGGATTGACATAGGCCGTCGTCAGCGAGGTGTTGCACGGATCCGCGTCTGATACGAGAGCCATGATCGACAATCGACGTGGCAGCCCCATTCCCGCCAAGCCAATCTCCGATTGCAGAAGTCCCAAAGCCGCTTGGCCATCGAGCAGGACCTGAGAACGCTGTGCTGATGACTGCTGCATGCGGACCTGTGTGATAAGAAAAGCAAGCGCCCCCCCAACGACAATCAACATCACGACGAGACCGATCATCAATTCAATGAGGGTTGCGCCGCGCTGGTTGTGGTGCCTGGTTGGTCGGGAAGGTTTGGAAAAGACCAGCAGCCGTTTCATTGACGACTCTTTCCGCTACTCATGGATACCTGCCGCTCTATCTTGAGGGCCTTATCTCGCCACTTGACATCCACACGGACCAATTTGAAATCAATGGTGGTATCAGGTTGAGAGACAGTCCAGGTGCGGGCGAACCAGCCGTCGCTGTTTGCCTCTGATCCCAAATCACCCTGTGCCGCTCCCTCTGCGTCGATGTTGGTCGTCTCTGCACCAGTGGCAATGCTGTCATAGGGCAGGCGGGTCAATTCGCTGAGCTTTTGTCGAGCCAAAACAGTGCCGTGGGTCATCCGTTCGGACACGGCCATTCCTTGGGAGCTGCTCACCAACATGCCGAGAAGCCCCAAGGAGCCGATTGTAAAGACCGCGGCGGCAATCATGGATTCAATGAGACTGAAACCTCGCTCCGCACGCTTCGCACCTTTGGCTTTCTTCATGGCGACACCCTCAAGAGCCGAACGTTGCCGGTGGGACCAATGAAGACTAGAGCGAACACATCTCCATCCACATTGCCCTTGTCATCGACGGCATGCAAAAAAACGGAGCCACTGTCGGCGCTACTCACACCGCCGTCTCCTGAGAAAATAATCGTGCCGTTGTCATCACCGCAGGAAGTGCACCACTTCCCATGTGGCACACCATCATAAGGCGCGGGCAATGCGGCGGAAACGCCTGCCTGAGGGCCGAAAACGATGTCGGAACCTGGCAAGGAATGGCTCATCTTCGTTTCGAGTGTACCGTCGCCATCGGTATCAGCCAGCACGGCATAGTTGCGATTGACACGGTCAATGAACAGCCGCGATGGCTCCGCGGTGGATACCGCCAATCCCTGGGTCTCCATAAATGCCGCGTAAAGATTCCGTGCTTCGCCTGCGAGCGCTTGGGACCGTTGCATTCGGGTGAGATTCGGTACGGCCAAGGCCGCAAGGATGCCGATGATGGCGATCACCATCATCGTCTCGACGAGCGTAAATCCCCTTTGTCGTGGCGTGGGCATCAATGTAACAACTCGCACCATTCTCGAGATACGGGGAAATGCACAATCTCCGTGGCTATGTCTGTGGTCAAGGCTTCCATCTGTCGAGATGACTGGCCGCTGTCACTGGCACCGATGGTGAGGGTGGGAGTGGCACCACCACTTCCGATGCCCACGGTGATGGACGGTGCCGAGGGAACCCCCTGCCCCAGGAGCACGGCCTCCTCTGCGAGGTTGGGTATGCCATCAGCATTCCAATCGAGCGCTCTGCCTGTCATGAGACTGCGTGCGTATAGATAGGAGTCGCCCGGAGGCAATGGATTACAGGCGCTTGCCCCGCCCGTGCACGTCCACGTCGGCAAGAATGTCGCATACAATGCGTAGCCGCTGAAGATGTCATAGGGGGCGGCGCTCTTCTCCGGACCGCGAAGCTTCAAGTACCAGCCGCGGGTGGCGGCGCTCGCATATTGATTGTTGCTGGGATCTACTGGTTCAAGGTCGCTTTCGGTACACGGTCGCGTACCCGTACCGCTCGTGTTGGGACATTTTTCCAAATCGACCGCGTACAGCCGTTGAATGTAGGTGTCGGGGTCGGCGTCGGGCTCGGGGCACAATGCCGCATTGACCTCGGCGCTGATGGTGCCACCATCGATAGTCAGATCGGAAATTGGAATCATCATATCGCGGTCGCCACTGCCAAAGATGGCGCGTACCAAGTGGCCATGACGTGTCAAAGCGGGCGCAAAGAACAAGGGGCGAGGTTGGTACTCTGCCAATTCGATGTTGCCGTTGGCCCCCGCGTCAGGAGAGACCAAAGTGGCCACGGTGCGGAATACGACCTCAGGGGTGAAGTTGTCGATCTTGCCGCTGGTGAAGGTGGCAAGTGGTGTCTCGATGTGCCAAACCTGGCCGCCGTGGTCCACCGCAACGATTCCCGCAATGTAGGGGTAGGCCGAACCCAAGGTGGCGTAGAACACCGGCGTGGCTGGGAAAGAGTAGTCCATGTATTGATCGTCACCAGTACCTGTGTCCTCGAACAGGGCGAGCAGGTCACCGGTATACACGTCGATGATAAAGAGCATTTTGCCTTTGGCGTCCAGAGCATTGTAGCCACCGGAAACTAAAGCCACCCATCGGTCATAATCACCCGTACCATCGCCGTCGGTATCGACCTGCAACGGGCCGATAGACGCCGGTGCCGGGTAGGTATCCAACCAGGTTTGTCCCATGCGGCTGGAGATGGCTGTGCCGCTACTATCCTGATGACTGGCTTGGGGGAATTGCCACAAGAACACAGGATTGTCGACGTCGGTGACATCGAGGGCGACGTAGGTGCTGCCACCGCGCCGATGGCCGTAGATGGCCACGGTCTTCCATTTGCTCTTGTTGGATGCGACTTCCTTATCGTCGGCACCACCGGTCCAAACGTCACGGACCATGACCGAGCCGTCGACCGTGTAGCCATGATTGGCAAGACCACAACTGCCTGTGCCCGGATCGCACCAATTCTTCAGCTTGGGCAACACCTCCGGACTCACAAACGCCCACAGCTCCTTGCCGGTGCCGCTGTCATATTTCTCATCGGTGCTATCCCAAGTACCCGCGTGAAAGGCGTGGAGCATGCCGTCGTTGGCACCGATAAGAATGGTCTTCTTGCGCGCGTCGTTGTCGTCGGCGAAGGCCTTGTAGGAGGCTGTGTTACCAAACACTCCGAGGCCACGGCCAACGGGTCTTTCGATGACATTCGGAATCGAGTGGAAGGGATCTCCCATCTTCCACCAACCATCAACCGGACCCGAGCCGTCACGAATGTTGTTGAGATTGCGGTCCTCGGTGGTGTTTCCGTCACCATCCGCATCATTGACATCGAGGCCGCGATAGAAATTGACGATTCCTTGCCCTGCCGTCACACCGCCCGACACATTGAGGGCATTGAGCAACTGATCCTGCCCGGAAGTGGACGTGACGTTGGCTGCGGTGAATGCCACCTGGTCGTCAAGGGTGAGCTCATCGGTGGGACTCGCCTTTTCGACGGCGGTGAAGATCGACCGCGCGGCTGCACTCATAAAGCAGCCGGAGACATCCAAGTTGAATCGATCCTGGGTGATCTCGTCGAGATCGCCGGCCAAATCGCCCGACAGACAGAGCTGTGCATCCCAGTGGGGATCAGCGGTTAAGAGATAGCCGTTGCTATCAAAGGTCACCCGATCTCCGTCCGTTGCCCCCTGGATACAGACTTCGCTGTCGTCTGAACCGTCAAAACAGCTGCAGGTCTCACCCGTCTGTCGCCCGATCTCTTCGTCACACATCTTGAAGGAAAACAGATGCCCCTCCCACAACTGAAAATCATCGGTGGGCCTGAACACCGCTTGATAGACTGAATCGGTCGATTGTTTGTGCACGGTGGGCATTGATGCAGCCGAAAACCCGAGCGCACGTTGGAGAATATCCGCGATCGCCGCGGCAAAGGAGTTCTTCAACTCCTGCACGTTCAAGGCGGTAAAACAAGCCCCCGTTCCCGCGGATGCAGCCGATTGGAGAAGCCCAACGCAGGTCGTCGGATCCGTCGAATTGACGAACCCGTAGCTAATCACATAGGTGCCGACCGTCTGATCGTCATCCAGATCGCTGCGGTGATCGATGACAGTGAGAGCTTTGGCCACATCGTCGAAAAGCGAATCGTTCGTCTGATAATAGCCGTCGGTGATCGGTCCCTCACTGCTGGTGTTGGTGAAGGAAATGCTCGAACCCGAGGTAGCATCCCCACTGGGAAATCCGTCACTGACTGCAATAACGAAGTTATTGGCGTCACACGCGGTCCGCGACGAATAGTCGCAGATTGGGACGTCTCCAGTGGAACGGGAATAATAAAGGCCGAGATTGTCGAGCTTGGTTGCAACCGGTGTGCCCCCTTCAAAAACCAGGTCATTGTAGAGGTAATGACTCCCACTGCTTGCGTCAAAACATCCGGTGTCGGGGTTCTCATCAAAGCAATCATCGAGGGTGGTGCCGGTCATGTCTGAGCAGGCCGGGGTAATCTCCCAGGACACGTTGCCGCTCGAATCCCCGAGGTCACTCGCCCCAATGCGCACATCCCCGGGCAAATCCGCGGTGAGATCCCGCACCACTTTGACGAGGGAGACACTCTTGGGCGGATAGAAGTTCAAAAAGTCTCCCAGGAAAGCCGGCAGGTCGTCGTTATTGCCAGCGCCACCGGCGACATGCTCCCCAGGGGCGATGACTGCGTCTTTGCCCAGGACCGCACCATCGGCAATCACCGCCCCCGCGCCAATGGTAACATCCTTCTTCATTTCCACGCCCTCACCGATGATGGCACCTGCGCCGATGTCCACCTCTTTTCTGATGTTGACCCCAGCGCCAATACAGACGCCGTCGAGGATGTCACCTTCCTTGCGTATGTCGACGTCGTTACCAATGTAGACACCATCCCCAATGTTCTGACCCTTCCTCAAGTCGACGTTGTCACCGATGTAGACATTGTCACCGATGACGAGGTCCTTGGTGATGGTGACGTTGTTGCCGACGTAGACGTTGTCGCCGAATGTGGTGTCCTTGGCGATGGTGGTGTTACAGCCACAGATGAAGTTCGTGCCATAAGTCACACCACTTGACATCTTGCATGTCGAGCAGATCGCCACGCTAGGAACCGGTGGGATGATGCCGCAGGTCGCGGTGGTGGGTTGAACGCAGTTGTCGTCGGTGCAGGGCGACGAGCTACACTCGCAGGTCGCCACATCAGGTCCGCCCCACGGCCCATCCGCAAGTGGCGGCAACTCCTCGCAACCCGATTCCGAACAATAGTTGTAGGTGCAGTTCGGGTCGGCGGTCTCGCAGGTTCCCGTGCAATCGGAGTCGCTGTCGCATTCGCTGCACACCTTGGGACCACCGCCGTTGCCGGTGTGCTCGACGCAAGGCTCACCGTTGTAGCAGTCGCTCGAATCCACGCAGAACACCCCCAAGGGTGCGCCATCACTCTTTGAGGGTGGATCCCATTCGCCATACGGCTGCTCCGCTTCGGAACAAGTGCCGATCTTGCTGCTCTTGACGCACGCATTGAACGGATTCGAGGTGCACGCGGAGGTGAGCTGGCACATATCCGTTCCATCACAATCGGCGTCGCTGCTGCATTGGTGACAAACCGACCCCGCCCCGCCCCCATGGGAATCGCACACGCCATCGCTGCAGTCGAAGGTGACCGTGCCATTGTCGCACAGAAATCCGTTTTGTCCGAAACCCGCGTTCGCCGCCGCCGAGGTCGAACAAGTTAGGCCCAGGGGATTGCCGGTGGCACAGCCGTTACCAGTCGGTTCCCAAAAATAACCTTGGGTACGCAGGCTGTAAATACAGCGGGCCCGCTGGTCGCAATAGTCGGCGGCGATCATTGTTTCGCAGAACTCGGCGATGGCGCTGTCGATCTGCCCTTGGACCGTGGACCCGGTCCCCGTGGTCTCCTCTTGCCAAGGTTTGGTCCACGCGTGCACGTGAGTCGAGCCCGTCCGGTAGTAATCATCGTCGGTGCCGGACTCGCGGGCGTCAAACATGGGATAGCGGTCGCCACTGTTATAGGTCGTGCCATCCGACGCATAGGGTGCCTGGTAGGTGGTGGTGCTTCCACCGCCGGGAGGTGCACCGGTCAATGCAGCGAGCTCGGGGCTTTTGCAAACCTGGGCCGAGTTGGGGGCATCTCTCGCCTGCAAGGTGTCTTTGTCGCACTCGGCTCCTGCAAGGTCCTCGCAAATGAGATTGTGCATCGATCCCGAGCTGTCAAAATAGAACATGATGTTGGGAGGCGGCATCTCCGCCGCGGCGCCGGCGCCAACGACGATGAGGTCGAGGTCATCGGCGTAGGCACCATCGAAATCGGCGACGACGACGAACTCGAACAGGAAAATGCTAAGGGCAAAAACTGCGAGCTTCTTGTTGTCTTTGAGTTGGGTCATCGTTCACTCACCGGCAATCCATACTTGAAGATGGTTTCAACTTCTCGGGTGCCGTGTCCCGTTCCACCGCAGACCGCAGTCATCCTGATGAGATGGACGCCTGTGCTGAGGTTCCCGCCACCGCCAGAGCCGAGAACATTGGCGATGTTTTCCCCGACATATAGGCTCGATGCGTCGTAGGTGCTGGGATCCAGCACCTCGAGGGGAGATGTCCCATCACCGTCGTAGTGCCCAGCTCGATAGGTCAGCTCAATTCCTGAGCCCGATATCGTACCCTCGGTGGCGTCGAAACTACTGACATTGGGCATCATGGCCCGCATTCTTGCAAGCCCCGCCTCTGCGCACGCCTCATCCACCGCCTTGGTGCGAAAACCCCGCGTCTTGGACAATTGACCACTGGTGACCGCAATGGCGGCCAGTCCACCGATGAGGATCACGACGAGAACCACGACGACCACGATCAATGAGGCGCCGCGTTCATTTTGTCGAATGTTTGCTAGATGATGTCTCATGTCGCTCCCTGTTCTTGCGCCGGATCGTGCAATAAATGTGCCAGAATGCCGAATCTCGTCATTTTTCTTCGCTTTGTTGGCGAGTTGAGTGTTGTCACCGGGTTTCATCTAACCGCTCAATAACAAACGAGTAAATCGTTCAATAGAAGATGTGGCCTTGGCGAAAGATGCACATCGCAACGAGCTCTCTGATCATCCGAGTTGAAACTATTTTCATATCGATTACCGCCCCTTGCCCTGCGGTACGCACGGCATAGCCGTAACGCATAGTATTTAAATGGAATATTTCAACGGGTATGAGCGTCGACGTTCTTTGTGCTACGCAATCTTTGCAAATGAGGGCAGGTGCGGGCAAGTAGGTGTTTGAAAGATTGTCTTTCCCGCTTGGCGCGTTTTGGTTACCGAAGGACCCGTTTGATTTTCTGAATGCCCTCGGCCAAGCGGCCAACAACGGTATTGACACTCTCCTGCAAATCCAACAGACGGCGCAACCAGGATAGACGTTCCGTGCCAGGTTGGTCGGGTGCCCGAGTGGGCGTGGCCGCCCACCGGGTCAACGGCTCGCCCAGGATGAATGGATCGTACGCGATTGCGAGATCGTCACGCTCGTCGGCAATCACTCGGCGCCAGCCTTCGAGTCTCGCCATCACCTCGTCCATGGCCTTCACCACATGGCTTGGGTCACGAACGTTGATGACCTGAAGCACTCCCCGTTTCGCCAGCTCATCGACAATCTCTGCACCTACTGTCGAGATTTGCGGCAATCCGGCCGCAAGTCCAAAAAGGATCCGGTTGCGTGAACCCAGTTCGGTCTCGTAACACTGGAGATCCAAGTTCAAGCCGAGATGACAGGTGGCCAGAACTCCCGGTAGGTCCTTGAAGGAAACATACCCATGCGGTTCGATTCTTCTGACGAGATCCAGCCCTTCGAGCCGTTGAAGAAAGCGAGAGTAGGCAACCCGGTTGAAATCGCCCAGCACTCCACCGTTCAAGACCCACGTCACGTCCTCGTCGCGCATCTTCGCCATGGTCCCAATGAGAAGATCGACGTCTGTCCAGTGATTGAAACTTCCCATCAAGCTCACGCGCACAGAGTCACCTGAGCGCGGCTCGGGGGAAACGGGCAGAACGTTGGGAAACGCTACAGTTATCACCTCGACAAATTCATGCCCCGTCGTTTGCCCTGAGAGTCGCCCACACAACCCGAGCTGACCAATCATGGCGTGGCGTTGCCGCTTCGAGACAGCCGAGAGCTTGTCGGCGCGCAGAAGTGCCGACAACGCCGCCCTGAGATGATGTCTCGCGTAATACGACTGACCTTCTGTCCGCTCCCGCACCTGGGATTCGGCCATGAGATCTCCAGGCAGATCCACCCAAACCGGTACCTCTGAGGGCAAGTGTCGCAGGACAAACAACGCAGGATAAGACCCCGCCAGAACAACAACGTCAGGCTTCACTTGCTGACAGATGCGTCGCACGAGTGACTCGTCGACCGCGCGATCGGCAACGACCCGACGAACATGCTCTTGCGTTGATTCCGGTTCGTCGGTCGGCCAGAATGCGACGGTTTCAACCTCATGACCACTGCGCTCGAGCGCATCCTTGAAATGTTGCAGGCGAAATCCGCTGGCGGTCAAATGTCGTGCCTCGGGTTCTGGAAAGGGACCGCTGCCCCAAAGAAGGATCTTGCCCATGCCTCGTTGTGACCTTATCGGGCCTGAGGATCAAGTCTATGATACGTCAACGATGCACTGGCGTCACCGTTTGAGCGTGAGAGCACCGACCATGTCGGCTAGATTCGGCAACATGATGTCGAGCTCGACCTCACTGAGAAAATCCGCTGCGATCCGACCCGAACGCTCTGCCAGCTTCCTTGAAATCCACAACTGTTGGTACGTGGAGTTCTTCGCAAGCATCTCCGACACCGCCTCCGCGTATTGTGTGGGCGAATGGAACGCTTTCAGTCTCTCTTCTCCCCGCTGCCCCATTTCGACGAGCTTCTGCGGCTCGGCCAACATCCCTCGCAGATGTGTTCGGAGATCTTCGACCTCGTGGTCCGGCCGCACGAACAAAGAGGTGTCTACGCAATGTTCTGCGTACCAACCCGCCTCGGTCACCAAACTCGGAAGAGCATGGCTCCACAGCCGCAGCTGACTCCCTGACGCCTCGCCCATGGTTGGGTTGCGCAGATTGATCACGAGGTCCGCGCCAGCAAGAGCCGAGTCGAGTCGAGCGGTGGAAACGAATCCGCGAACTCGGACGATGTTGTCCAGATGACGCTCTTCGACCCTTTGGCGCAACGCTTCTGCCTCCGAATACCTACCGTACACATCGAGCAGAAACAGATGTCGTGCTTCGAAGTCGCTCAAAGAATCCAGAATTGCGTCGAGTCGACGGTTGGGGCCGAGAAAGCCAAAGACGACGAGCCGATAGGGTGGCTGTTGACGCCATGACGCCCGCTTGCTGCGGCCGCTTTCCATGTCTGCACGCACGGGGAAGGGCAAGTTCGCGCAACAGACAGGCAATTCGGCTCGTTGGGCAAGCCCGTCAAATGCGGCAGAGCTGTGCACAACAACACCCAAAGCGTTTCGCAACGCCAATTCGGTCATTGGAAAACGAGTGCCGAGATCTTCGGTGGACAGCTTACCTTGCCAATACGCCTCTGCGGCATCCCGTCCACCACAAGGGTACAGACCCCCCATGATCTTCACGTACGTCGCACGGTCAACCTCGCGAGCACCAAAGATGGAGGCGAAAAGATGCTGCAGCGAGATGTCGTGGAGAATCACTACCCCTGGCGCATGTTGGCTAACCAGCCAAATGCCAGAGTGAAATCGCGGATCATTGCCAAGGTTGTAGACATTGACGTCGGCATTGTGAAGGGTCTCCCAATCGATGTCGCACGACTCAAATCGAACAACTCTGACATGTTGCTCCAGGGTGCGTGGCCATTTGCTCCCTTCGGTCCACACGGCAATCTCGGCCTGAGCGGCGAGGGCCGGGAGGGCTCGCATCGAAAAATCGGCAATGTCCGTTTCGGCCGGAGGCAGCGGCGAAAACCAGTTAATCTTCATCGAAGCAGCTCATCGACCACTTGGTCCCAACTGATACCGAGCTCATCATATTTTCGTCGGCCTCTCTCGCCCCACCTACGACTTTGCTCGCGATCTCCCCAGAGTTCATCGAAGGCGGCCGCAAGCTCCTTCGGCGATGGTGCGACTACCAGCCCCGTTTTTCGATTGTCGACGAGCTCGATCGGCCCACCGGAATCTGTGCAGGTGACAACCGGTCGACTCGAGAGCATTCCTTCCAAGGTGACATAGCCGTAGTCTTCATCGTAGGGCGGAAACACGACCGCCAGGGCTCGAGCGTACTGCCGACGCTTTTCGTCTTCTGAAATGTTACCCAACCACCGAACCCTTTGGGTCAAACCCAGGCGACGGGTGGTCTCTTGGAGCTTCTTCTCGTATCCCACGTCAGTGGAGCAGCCGGCAAAATGAACGCGGACAGGATGTCGGGTGTGCCCAAGTGCCTCGACCACCAACAGCTGGCGTTTGAGAGTGTCGAGACGGCTCGGGAAGAACAGATACTCTTCGGATTCCTCCGAGTAGAACGATTCCGCACCGGGGGGGGGGCAGTACAACGGGCTGCCATCCAGCCCCACCCATTTCTTCAAACGCTGGGCGACGTTCTTCGAGTTTGTGAAAATGTGCCGCGCTTCGGCCATGAGGTTCGTGTCGGCCACCGTGATAGCGCGTCGAACCAGGTTGCCTTGGGGCGAGCGTTTCAGGTCGCCAGCAACGGGATGATCCCAGAGGTCGTAGGCCTGACGGTGTTGATGCAACAACCAGATCACCTTGTTCGGATGGCGTATGAGGTAGGCTGGAAACTTCAGGGCAATGACACGGTCGATAGTGACGCCACCACTCTCCGTCAAATCGAGAAGGCGAGAGGCGAGCATGTGATCTAGAATTCGATCCTGCGGATACCACTTGAACGGGATGCCGACCATCTCCGCCTGATGCCCCCTTTGTACCAACGCCGAGAAGAGGCTTTCGGCCGTCATCTCAGCCCCTCCCCGTGCAAAGGGGACCTGAGTCGTAACAATTAGAACGCGCATGTCGCCGGCTTGCGCGCTACCAGGGCGTAGTCCTGTGGTCCCATGAACGCCCTACGAAGCTCGTCCGGAAGGTCGAGGGCCAATTCGTCTGGAAGCTCGCCACGGGGGTGAAGGAAAATCGTTTCGGTGTCAGTCAAACCACAAGCCTCGACGAAGAACTTGAGCAACGGTGCGGGAAGCGGGCGCCGATGGGTGGGATCCAAATAGAAATCGAAGGTGCTGACCCAAAGGTTCGCGGGATTTGGCGTCTCGAAGATCGCCAGCCCCCCTGGTCGCAACAGGCGGCTCGTCTCGGCAAGCATGTCGAGTAATTCACTCGCCTCAAGGTGCTCGACCACATGAAACGCAGTAACCACCGCCATCTGCTTGTCTGCGAGCTCTCGCATGAAGGGCAATGCCTCAGCGCGGGTCACATCCAATCCCGCTTCTTCGCAGCGTTTGGCGAGGACATGGTTGGCCTCAACGCCTCGACAGCGATAGCCGTGCTGCGTGAGCAGGCTCAGCCATTCACCGCCGCCGCATCCGATGTCGAGCACCCAATCCGAGTCAGACCGACTTGGCACAGAGGTCATGTGGTCCAGGTATACTTTCAGTTTGTCCTCAAGCGCTTCGCCAGACTCGCGGAATACTCTGGCGTGCATCGCCAAGAGTGGATCCCACCTGCCTGTATTTGCCTTTACATCATCGACAGTTGCCAACGGCGGCATATTTCGATCCGAATGAGGGCCCAAAGTCCCAATCCACGATCGAAGCTGGCTTTGATAGTCGAGAATCTCCAATCGATGTTGGTCGAGTCGGCAAGTCAAAGTTGCGAGAGCTTTCTCGGAGTTCTTCGCCGATGTCCAATCGGCTTTGCCATCGAGCTCTTGGCGCAGCACACCCAAGCTCCCTTTGTTCTCTTTCTTCTCGAGTTGTTCAACAAGAGCGTCTAGTGATTCTGCTGGCGCCAATTTGCCAATCTCTTCGTTCAACTTCTCGATCGAATGCCAATCGGCTTTGCCATCGAGATCATAGCGAAGCTCGCGAAGGGTTCCTTCGTCGGCTTTGCCTTCAACGTCCTCTCGCAATGCGCGAACAGAATCTTTGTCGGCCTTGCCATGAAGGTCATGCCGAAGCTCTCCCACGGCATCTTGCTCAGCCTTGCGTTCCATCTCGGTGCGAAGAAGGTCGATTGTGGCAACATCGACCTTGGCCTCGATTTGGAACGCTTGACGGTTCAGTTCCACTTCGATGCCATCGATGACAGAATCGACGCGGGCCGCTTGATCCCGTAATTTCCATTCGACTGCAGCCAGCGACTCGCGCAGGCGCCTCAACGCGTTCGGCAGGTTGGCCGTCGTGACGCCAACCCGCAAGAGGGTGCCGACAATCGGAACCCGGCAGACTTGGTCGATCACACATGGGACAGTCAATCCAACGACGGGCACTGCTTTGCTTCGGCCCAGCCTAGAGTATCGAATCCGCCCAAGGATCTCGATGGGAGAACGCCCCTTGGTCTGCATGAGGTTTTGGTAGTACTCCAATCCAGCGTCGTCTACCTCCTGTTTGAGGATCCCTCGATAACAATTGCGTATGAAAGTCTCGGGCTCGCAATACGCCAAGAAATCATCGCGATGATAACTCGACTTGTCGGCAATCCGCGGTTCACAGGAAAGGTGGGGAAGACGGGTCTCTTGTGCATTCCGGCGATCCGATGGTGCCCGCCTACCGCCGCGAACCTCATCGAGGATTGTGCAGGCAATCGTCTCCACGTCGAATCGTGGCATGCTAACTTTTTGCGGCACGATTGATCTCCTCCCACGGCCGTATGTCGATCTCCGGTGACAATCGGCACAAACCGGAAAACCGCGGCCCCGTGATGCCGACGACCTCGAGATCACAGGCATGGTCGGCCCAGTGAATACAATCGTCGAGGTGGGTCTCACCCGTATGGATGGCTGCGGTCACCGTGTAGCGTCCGGGACCCAGGTTCATGGCCATGCGGAATCGACAGACACATCGCTCTCCCGCTTTGAAACTGACCTTCAGATTGTGTTGGTGGGTGTTCGTTCCGAAGACATCCTGGCCGAAGCGATCACGAATGAGAATACCGATGGTGACTTCCGGCGTTTCTCGCTGCGCCTCTACAGCAACCGTCACGGTCGTCACTTCCCCCGAGCTAACCGCATTCGTGTCGGAATGCTCACCGACGACATCAACCGAATGTATGCGGGCCGCGAGTGAGCCGTAGGACCCCGAGAAGCCGCTCTTGTTGGAAACGGGTTTGCTCTGATTCTCGTATCCAGCAATCAGCTTGTAATAGGCGTTGACGACTGTCTCAGGTGACCCTTGCTCGAGAACCTCACCGGCGCGCAGGAGCACCGCGCGACTGCACACCCGCCTGATCGCATTGAGGTCGTGGGAAACGAAAACAATTGCGCCTCCGGACGCTTGGAAATCACGAATTCGGCCGAAACACTTCTGTTGAAAATGGGCATCTCCGACCGCCAACGCTTCGTCGATGAGAAAGCAGGTGGGCTCACTGTGGATCGCCACCGAGAACGCGAGCCGCATGAGCATTCCCGAGGAGTAACTCTTCATGGGTTCACCCATGAACTCACCTAACTCTGCGAACTCGATGATCTGCGGCAACCTAGTTTGTGTCTCTTTGGCGCTCATACCCAACAGTTGCGCATTGGTGATCGCATTTTGTGTCCCCGTCAGGTCGAGGTTGAAGCCGGTCCCCAGGGCAAGAACTCCGGTCACTCGACCGTGCCTTTCGATAGCCCCGCTGGTTGGTTTCGAAATTCCGGCAATCAGCTTCAACAAAGTTGTCTTGCCGGCACCGTTGGGACCTACAACACCGAGAATCTCACCTGGAGCAACGGACAACGACGCATGCTGCAAGGCCACGACGTCGCGGCCATACGGTCGGCGAAGAATCGTTTCTTTGAGGCGATCAGCCGGCGAACGATAAAGCCTATAAGTCTTCGTGACGTCGCAAACACGAATGGTTGGGAGCACGGATTGTTCGGCCATCGTCATCAGACATCCAGATTCATCTCAATGGTGCAAGAAATCAAACGAGATCTCTCACGTCACTTTCTAACACCTTGGCCACCACGCACGCTCCGCCAAGTGTCAATCCGGCCACCGCCGCAAGCAGCGCCAGATCTATCGTTGAGGGTGCGATCCGAAACACAAAAAGGTCCTGATAGGCCCGAACAAACCAATAAGCCGGATTGAATGCGACAACCTGCGCCACCTCTTGGGGCAAGATGGTTGCAACGTAGGCAATCGGCGTGAGCCAGAACCACATCTGCACAGTCACATCGGTCAACTCTTTGAGATCACGCAAAAAGACGTGAAGTACGGCCAGCAAGAAACCGACGCCCAGTGCGAACAACTGGTGCAGCACAAAAACCACCGGCAAGGTCCAGACGCTGTATGTCGGTGCCATACCGGTGACCGCAAGAAATGCGAGAAACAAGAGGATGGCCGGCAGTAGCGCCACGCTTTCCGCCAAGACAACGACAGCGGGAAGGGTCAGAAGCGGCAGGGGAAGAGTGGTCAACAGATCTCTGCGAGCGACCAAGACGGTGGTTGCCCGAATGATCGATGTCGAGAATGCCGTCCATGGCAGTAATCCTGCAATCAAATAGACGCTGTAACTGTAGGCCGACGAGTACCCCGGAATCGTTACCCCCATGATATTCGAGAACACCACCACAAAAACGAGCATGGTCAGGGCCGGCCGAAGGAAGCTCCATACCCCACCCAACATCGAGCCGGCATACCTCTCGAGAAGCTCTCTCTTGGTAAGCTCACAGAGCAGACTGACCGTTATGTGTCTTCCCCATCCGGGCATTTGGGTCAACCGTCACAAGGAGCGTTCGACGACTCTCACAAGGTCGCTCAAGGGTTGGCGAAAGAATTGACTGTAGCAGGCTTGTTGAATTGTGTCAGCCACACCACCGTATGACTTGCAGAAGGAGTATTCTCGCGTGAGTTTGCCGCTGACCAAGCGACAGCTTTCCGGAGTCGGGCGTGAGCTGGTGCTGCTATGTCGGGCGCGCCAGCCTTGATTGATGGCTTAACGACGGTGGGCCGTGACCAACGTGCTCCAATTCCCCACCGTCGGGGGAGTAGTCGGCGCTTGTAGGGTGCCGAGGGTCGAGAGCGCGAATCCTGCGTTCTCGAGCAGCAGCCGTAGCTCGTGCGCGAAGAAGTAACGCAACAGGTGCTCCTCGGTGAAATCACCCAGGACCCGGTCGCGCTCCCAGGACAGCACGCGATGACGGATCAACACGGTGCAATCATCGCGGCGGTGCTCTGGCGAGGTCAGGCGCAGCAGGTGGCGATCCTTCTGGGTGACCTCCTTCCAGCGACGCTCCGGACCTTGGGTTTGCACGGCCGGGCCGTACCAACAGTCGAAGATCAGCAGTCCGTGGAACGGCAAACGGGAATGGGCCCAGCGCAGAAAGTCGAGTAGGGTGCTGTTGTCGGTCATGTAGCTGACGACATCGAACAAGGCGCATACGACATCGCTACCTTCGACCTGGTCGCGCTCTGCCAACGGCAGGAATTGGGCGGTGGTGTCGCGGGCCCTGGCGAGGGCTAGCATGTGAGGATTGGGCTCGACCCCGACGACCTCGAAGCCGTGGGCGCTCAGGAGCTGCGCGTAGCGGCCGGTGCCGGTGCCATAGTCGACCACCCGGCGCGCGTCGGGCGACTCGGCGCGAATCAGATCGGCAAGCCGGGCCGCCTCGGCCTCATAGGGCTTGTCGGAGTAGAGCATGTCGTACAGCGCGACATAGGCTGGACCAAACGACGTCATGTTATACGCGCTCCCGTGTGCCATCGGCGCGATAGAGCGCCTCTACCATTCGCAGTACCTCGATGCCGTCCTCGACGGTGGGCTCCGGCGTCACTCCGGCTGCGACAGCGTCGATGAAGGCGTCGAGTTCGTCGACGTATGAGCGCTGCGGCCGGTGGCCAAAGTCGAGCGCAAAGATATCGCTCCCGGCCTTGCGGCTCTGCCAGTAAAGTCGGTCGCCGCCGTGCGTGTCGAACCGTCCATCCACCGTCAGGTATCCGTCGCTGCCGTTGACCTCGAAGTGCAAGTAGCCGGAGAGCTGGCGCCAAGAGGCACTGATGACCGCCATCTTGCCCGCCGCGGTCGCATACACCGCGGCGGCGGTATCCTCGACACCGCAGTCGCGCCAATAGACGTTGCTGCGCATTCCCGTGACGGCGACGAACGGCCCCATGATCCAACGGGCGATGTCGAGCAGATGACAGCCGTTGTCGAGCATCGAGCCGCCGCCGCTCATCGCCGCGTCCCAAGACCACGAGCCCGCAAGGCGCTCGCCATCGTGGCCGATGCGTCCATTGAAATGCAACACCTCGCCGATGGCGCCTTCAAGCAGGAGCTGTCGCGCTCGTTGCACGCTCGGGAAGAAGCGATGGTTGGCACCGGTTTTGACGAAAACGCCGGCCTTGCGGGCGGCGCTGGCGAGCGGCGCCGCTTCGGCGCTGGAGCGGGCAAGGGGTTTCTCGATGATGACGTGCTTGTGTTGCTCGACCGCTTGCAGACCGATCGCGGCGTGGTCGCGATTCGGTGTGCAGACGATCACGGCGTCGATGCGGGGATCGGCCAACAGTGCCGGGGGTGGCAGGGCCAAGACGCCGAGCTCGGCGGCGACTCGAGTTGCGCGCGATTCCTGGGTGTCGGCGACCGCCACCAGTTGACCGCGGCTCTCGATGACGGCCTGGGCCCGTTTGCGTCCAAAGGAACCAACGCCGATGACGCCGAATCTCACGTCGCCTCCTGATGTAGGGTCGTGAGCGCCTGGACGACGCGGTCAATCTCCGCCGGGGTCAAATCGCTGCTCGACGGCAGATAGAGCCCCTCGCGCCAGAGCCGTTCCGCCACCGGCAGGCTCTGGGGATTGGCGTTTTGACGTTGCAAGGCCGGTTGGAGGTGCAAAGGATAGAAGAAGTCCCGGCTGTCGATATGGAAGCGCTCGCGCAGGCTCTGGCGCACCGCGTCTTTGGTCAAGCCGAAGCGCTCGGAATCGATGGTGATGGCAACCATCCAGTGGCTGTTGACGACGTCAGGGCTGTCGGGTGGCAGAGTCACGCCCGGCAATGCCGCCAGACCCGGGATGTATCGCTTCGCGTTGGCGCTGCGCCGGGCGATGGCGCGGGGCAGCTCCTCGAACGAAGCGTAGCCGTACGCCGCCGTCAGATTGCTCATGCGGAAGTTGAAGCCCAGCTCCTCATGCAAGAAGCGCGGCTCGCCGAAGCAGTGGTCTTTGAGCCGTCGCAGGCGCTTGGCCAAGACCGGGTCGTTGGTAACCGCCATCCCACCTTCGCCGCTGGTCATCATCTTGTTGGCGTAGAAGCTGAAGCACCCCACATCGCCGAAGGTGCCGACGTGCCGGTTACGATAGCGGGTACCAATGGCCTCGGCCGCGTCTTCGATGATCCGAAGCTGGCGGTGCCGGGCCAGATCCAGCAACGATGCCATCTCGGCCGGGTAGCCGTACAGATGGACCGGCATGATGGCCTTGGTCCGCGGGGTCAAAGCGGGCGTCACGATGGCGGTCGAAAGACAATAGGTGGCGGGGTCGACATCGACGATGACCGGCGTCGCGCCGGCGTGGGCCACGGCGGCTGCCGAGGCGATCATCGTGGTGGCCGGCAAGATCACCTCATCCCCGGGTCCCAGCCGCAGGGCCGCGACGGCGAGCTGCAACGCGGCCGTTCCACTGGTGACGGCGACCGCGTGGGCGGCTCCGGTCAGTTCGGCGAATCCGCGCTCGAGTTTGCCGATGAAGTCGAGCGCCGGGTCTTTGCAGACTGACGAAACCCAGTTGGCCTCGATGACCGCGCGGGTGTACGCAAGCGCATTTCGGGGCACGGTCGGGGTGCAGACGGGGAGGAACATCGAGTAACCTCATAGCAACAAGCCAACGGCAGAGCGATACCTGCACCGCCATTGTGGCGGAATCATCGCCATGAAATCACCGAAATCACCGCCATGGCTTGGTCGAATTTCGCAAACGAGGTATTGCTGGGATTGGACCCGGTTACGACGCGCGTTCCCGTCGGTGGAGATTTCGATGGCGCGTCTCCAGCATCCTTGGTGCTGCGCAGGACCGGGGTGGGTCCTCGCGGAGGAAGCATGGCCCGCGCTCGAGAAAGAACAGCAGCGATGAGCCCATTGTCGGTCATCTTGCCGACACGCAACGAGGTTGATTCGATTCTGCCGTTGATCCGAGCGCTCCTTGGCGACGTGCCCGCGGTGGCCGAGGTGATCGTCGTCGATGATGGCTCCACCGATGGCACGGCCGAGCGCGTGACCGAGGCCGCTCGCGAGGATGGACGGATCCGGTTGTTGGCTCGCAGCGGGTGCCCGAGCCTGTGCGCAAGCGTGCGCCAAGGCGTACTTGCGGCCAAGTGCTCGACGGTGGCGTGGATGGACGCCGACGGCGCGATGGCCGCCGCCGATTTGTGGCGTATGGTTCAAGCCCTGACGCCGGAGGTGGATCTGGTTGTCGGCTCGCGTTTTTGTGCACACGGCAGGATCAAAGGGCAGCGACAGCCGGGGTGGGCGGGGCGGCTTCGGGCTTGTTGGCAGCTTCGCCACAGCGCCGAGTCGGTACCGGCAGCGCTGCTGAGCTTGGGGTTTAACACCGTGCTGCTGCCTGCATGGCTCGGGCTCGGAGTCCACGACTACACCAGCGGTTTCCTGGTGGGCCGGCGCGACCTGTTGCTGGAGCTGCCGTGGGAAGGGGACTACGGCGAGTATTTCGTGGTTCTGCTGGTAGCCGCGCTAAGGCAAGGATGGGTGGTCCGTGAGGTCGGATACGCCATCGGCGTGCGTGAGCACGGGCTGTCCAAGACTGCGGCGAGCTGGCGTGGCCTGTGGCGAAGAGGCGGTCCCTATCTGCGCACTGCCTGGCGACGAGGATCCCATGGCACCACGAACCGCGTTGGCGCGGCGCTCGCGCGCACGGGGGGCACAGGGGGGCTTCGAAGCCTGTCTTGGGGGCTGTCTCGCCTGGCGGACGCGCTTCACAAGCTTGCTGATTTCAAGGACGCGGACTCGTGAAACCGTGGCTGGCCCCGCTGTTGCCCTTGGTGGCGCTGTCGGGGGCGTGCGGCCTCATCTATCAGCTCATCTGGGAACGCATGCTGCGCAACAGCGTCGGTGCCGACTCGACCGCGTCGGCTGTCACCACCGGGGTGTTCCTGTTCGGGCTTGGTGTCGGAGCGTGGCTGTTCGGTCGCCGCTGGTCTCACCCACGGCGGGTCTATGCTCTCGTCGAGATCGCCATCGGGCTCTTGGCGCTGGCCTCCTACGTGATCTTGCCGGCCCTTGGCGAGAGCTTGACGGCGGCCTTCGGGCTCACCCTCGAAACCGTGGGGCGGGCCCGCGAGCTGGCTGTGTCTGCGGCGCTGTTGCTGTTGCTGCCGCCAGCGGTGTTGATTGGAGGCACCTGGCCGCTCTTGCTTGCGACCTTCGCGCCGGGTCGGGTTTCGGACCGTCGGGTCGGGCTGTTCTACGGCGTCAATACACTCGGTGCTGCGGTCGGGATCGTGGCGGCTCCGCTGTTGTTGCTCAATCACGTCGCGCTCGGCCCGGCGTTGGGGATCACGGCCGGTGCCAATTTCTTCGTGGGGGTCGGGGTGTGGCGGTTGGGGCGGCGCGTATCGGATCAGGTGCCAGTGCAGAGCGACCCGCCGCCTGCCGCGAATCTCGGATTTCCCGCGCTCATGGCCGGGGGCTCGGGGTTGTTCGGGGCGATGTTCGAGGTCGTTCTGCTGCGCAGCATGAATGTGCTTGACGCTTCCTTCGCCTACGTTTTTCCGGCGGTATTGATGGTGCACCTTGCAAGCTACGGTGCCGGATGTGTCATTTTGACTCGCCATTCGAATTCGGAGCCGTGTGCTGTTTGGCGGCGAGTGGGTCTACTGTTGATCGCAGCGGCCTGTGCGTTCGTGGTCGGGATCGCGCTGCGTTCGTTGGTGACTTGGCCCGAGCACGAAACACACTTTGCTGTGAGCCTTCTCTGCTTGGGGGTGGGGGCACCCTTTTTTCTGGGAGGGATCTATCCGGCGCTGGTGCGGGTCACAGTCAGCGAGACGACGGGGCTTCCTGAGGTCGCCGGTAAGCTCTATCTGGCGAGCGCGATGGGGTCGCTGTGGGGCGCGATGGGGACGCAGCTCGGGTTGATGCAGATCTTGGGGACCGTTGCCACGACCCGGGGGGTGATCTGGGCCGGGTTGGGTTTAGGGGCGCTCGCTTGGACCGTCGGCTCTCGAGCCGCGCCGCGTTGGTGGCGAGGCCTAACGGGTGTAGCGGCAATCGGCGTTGGGGTGCTGTGGGTGCCGGATGCGATCTTCGAGCCGCTCGTGTTTGTTGGGCCCCGGGCGGCGCTGGTGGAGGGTTCGACGGGGGTCGCGGTCTTGGGGACGGACCGATCGATCCGCGTAAACGGCGTCCATATGTCGACCGTACCGCACGAGGGACGTCATCGGCTTCAAACCGGGTTCATCTTGGCGCAGCCAACGCACGGGCAGGTTCTGTTGTTGGGCCTGGGCGGCGGCGGCATCGCGCGCGATTTGGCGGCGCGCCCTGAGGTCGACGCCGTGGTCGTGGTGGACTGGTCGCGAGAGCTGGTGCGGCTGCTCCGGAGTCCCGAGGTTGTGGCCATCCAGGGCGACGTGCTGGCGCACCCCAAGATTCGCATCCTCGAGGCCGACGCGCGGCTCGTCTTGCCATTGATGCCCCCGGCCAGCTTTGATGTCGTGTTTGACAATCTGACCATTGGTGATTGGGCGGGGGCGACCAGCGTCAAGTCGGTCGAATACTATCAACGGGTGGCGCGGGTACTGCGATCGCGTGGGGTGTTCATTGATGGGGGGAATTTCGCCGGAAACGGCCAGCGAGAAGCCAACCTGGCGGCACTTGCGACGAGCTTCGAGCGGCTTGCGGTGCATGCTCCCACTTCGGTCACGCTGGCCGGAAACGGTTCTTTGGCGCTCGACGCTGCTTGGGTCGAGGCCGCGCTCGGCACCGCCTGCACGAGCTGGGGGGTATTTCCCGCCCCCTGCGGGGCGTGGATCGTCGACGGCCTTCGAGACCTCGGCACAGAAGATCTGAACGGAATCACGCCGGTTCGGGATGCCTGGCTGGGTTTCGAGTATTCGGCCCATCCGCTGTGCGGCTGGTTGCACGGGCCGCTGAGGTCAACCCCTTCGATCGACGGCCGCTAGCACGACGGAGATCAGGTTGGCTCGGATTGCCCGCGAGGCGGACGGTTATTCAAAGCTCAGCCCCTCCAGCTCCAGCGTGCTCAGTCGCGCGTATGCCTGAAGCGCATCGCCATGTTCCAGGGCCGTGCCCGGAGCGCTGCCCTTGACGCCGATGGCGGCGAAGGCGTGGCGGAAAGACTCCGCTGGGGGGGCCGCGATTCCCAAGGTGCCCAGGGCCGCGCGCACCTCTGGCCGGAAGTTGAGCGAACCGTCGTCTTTGACCGCGACCGCGACGATGGCACCTAGGGGCAGGCGGGCGACGAACGTGGCGAGAGCCTGGGCGGTGCTCCCCTCGGCGTCGGGGATAAGATCGAATCCGGCGCGATCGATAAGCCGGCCCGCAGGGTCGAGGGCGACGAGGTTGTAGCTGCGGACGTTGGGAGACAGTTCGACGCCGGCGACCCGGATGCTGGCGGCTGGTGCGGCGTAGAACCCACGGCTGGTGACGGCTATCGGCACGGGGCTCGAGACGCCGGTGCTGCCGATGGGGAAAGGACCGGCACATGGCTGCGGCTCTATACTGACGCGCTCGATTCCCATCGGAGCAGGCAGGCCAGCTAGCGGCAGCGTCACCGTTTGTAGCCGGGCGTCGAGCCTGGCTGTGTCGAGGTGCTGGCCGTCGAGGCGGACGACGACGGCGGTGGAATTCTCGGAGCGCATGGTCAACGCGAGCGTGTGCGCCTCGGGCGGGCGTCGCACCCACACGATTCCACGACGCGCCTCGGCGGCGAGAAAGGCGCGCCAGTGGCCCGCGTGCTCACGCCGGTCCCAGGCGAGATCCAGGTGGACAAAGGAGCTCCGGTCGGCGAAGTCGATGTGAACTGCAGGTTGGGCGTGTCCGACAGCGCGCACTCGCACCGCAGTGAAATCCGATTCGGTGGCGAGGGGCGCAGTGGGTACGAGGGTTTCGATGAGGTCGAGGGCCTTTCGACCCCAAGCCCGACGCAGCCCCACGGGGGGAGCTTCGGCCGGTGTTGGCATAGGGCCGCTGTCGAAGACGATGTGGCGCGTGTCCAAAAAGGCGAGCACGTAGCTCGCTTGCTCGTGGGTGCTCGGCGCAAGGCCCCAGATGGGATCGACGATGCCGTGCAAGTCGCGCAAGAGCGGCAGGCGCAGGAAGTACTCAGAGGATGCGCTCGGGATGGCATCCCCGAGGCCGCTTAGAAGCCGCTTGCCGTGGACGAGGGCCTCGAGGTAGCGCTTGCGTGGGAACCAGTGAGGACCGAGGTGTTTGTGGTGGGTCTCCCAGACGAGCGGGAAGTCCAAGACCGTTGTGCCGGGCTCGTGGGCGAGTTCGTGGTAAATGGGCTCGACCGCCGTAGGATAGGTCCGGGCTGTCCCCACGGCACGCGACCAGAGCGCAGCCTCACTGACCGGCAGAAGGCACAAGGCACCCACGACGGCTGCGCGCACGGCCGTTGACCGATGTTGGAGCACCTGGCGGTCGAGGTGCGCCAAGGTAACGGCGACCGCGATGCTGCCGCACAGCGTGACCAGTGTGGCGAAGCGCGCGGAAACGCGGAAACCCTGTCCCAACGGGAGCATGGCGACGAGGTCGGAAAATGGCAGCGGGCTTCTGGCTTCGCCGCCTATGACGAGGGTGCCGCCGAGCGACAAGAGGAAGAACGCCCCCGCGAGGAGGAGCCAGACCCCAGCGCCGGTGCGGCGGTGGGCCGTGACCACTGCAAACAGCAACAGCGCCAACAGGCCATAACCCTGAAACACGTAGCGACCTTCGTCGGACATCGGGCGAAAGGCTCCATACCAGTGGGGAGACGTGACGTATCCGAGCAGATCGGCCGCGTACACCGGCAAGGTGGGTCCGAGAGCCTGAGCACCGGCGGCGATGGCCTCCCAGTTCGGTGCGAGAATCGGGGCGAGGAGCAAGAGAGCCACGACCCCGGCCCCGAGAACGAATCGAGCCCAAAGAGCTCCTTGGGAGCGAAGGACCAGGATTCGGGCTCCACCCGGAGCCAACGCTTGGCCGAGAGTCAGGGCAGCAACCAAGGGCGTGAAGATCACCAGCATGATGGCGTGGTAGGCACTGCACAGCGTCGCCGCCGCAAACCACAGTCCTCCCATATAGGCGTGGCGCATCTTGCGGGTCTCGACAAAGGACACCAGGGCCAGTGCGTAGAGGGGAATGAACTGCTGGTTGATCTGGTTGGTATGTCCGTTCGAGGCTTCGAAGCGGTAGAACGAAAAGGTGAACAACGCGCCGGCCAAGAGCGCGAAGGCCCGATGGCGCGCGACCCGCAGGGCCAAGAGGTAGGCCGCGTAACCGCACAAGGCGTACGCGAGCAAGACCTCGAGATTGTGGGCGGCAATCGGCCCGAAGACCTGGAATGGAAGCGCCAACAGGCTGGGCATGGGTGCCCAGTCTTGCTGGGCCAGCTCGACCCCCAGAGGATAGAAGAAGTGGTCCGAGAAGAACCAGTCGCGTCGGCCGAGCACGGCTTCTTTGAAATGCCAGAAGTAGAAAAAGAACTGGCCGGCGTCGTCGTTCGGGTCGCCTACGTACGAAAGCCGCGTCAACGAGTTGAGCGCGCCGCTAAATCGGATCACCCACGCGAGCACGAGAAAGAGCGCCAGGGCCTGCGTGTGGTGCGAGCGCGCAATGCGCCCGACCAGGCGCTCCAGGCCGAGTCGCGCCCGAACCCAAAAATTGAGATGTGAGGCCACTCTGGCAGAAATCGCTGATAAAGAGGATTGGGTCAACTCCGGGGGCCAGTGTCTCCCAGCGTCTCCCGTTTCTCAGGGGCGGAGCCCCTGTGGGTGGCGGTGGCGCGGTGGCGAGCCACCGTTTCCCCGTCCCACGGGGCGTGATAGGTGATGACCCAGACAGGTCTCATGCAAACTTGGCAACCACAGCGTCACCGTTCGGCACCGACGACCGATGGTGCCAAGCTCGAGTGCAATGAGAACTCCGTCGTGGGTGTTGTTATTCCTGCTTATAAGGTGGCGTCGGCGATCGGAGATGTTATTCGAGCGGTTCCCGTTTTTGTGAACATCATCATTATTGTCGATGACGCCTGCCCGCAAGCGTCCGGAGCGGTGGCCGCCCAGGTCGGTGATCCACGTGTCGTGGTCCTCAACCATCCACAGAACCGCGGAGTCGGCGCGGCGTTCAAGACGGGAGCCCTCAAGGCCGTGGAGTTCGGTTGCACCATCATTGTCAAGGTCGACGGCGACGGCCAGATGGATCCGGCGGCCATTCCCGCTCTTCTTTACCCTGTCATCGATGGGCGTGTAGCCTGTGCGAAGGCGAATCGCCTTCTATATGCAGGTGGTTGGCGTCAGATCCCTTCGGCACGAAGGCTCGGAATTCTCGCCTTGTCCTTTCTTACCAAGCTGGCTTCAGGCCATTGGCGGTCCTCTGACCCCACGAACGGCTTTTTTGCCATTCGCTCAGACGTCTTTACGTCACTCGATGCCAGACGCATCAGCGACCGCTTCTTCTTCGAGATCTCACTTGTCGTCGAGCTCGGCGCACAGGGATACGCGGTGGCCGATTTGCCCATGCGCCCCTCCTACGAGAATACCGAGAGCTCATTGTCTCCGTTGCACGCCCTGGTCACCTTCCCAGGACTGCTTCTGCTGTATGGATTGCGCCGCATGTTTTTGCGACACGTTTGGTTTGATTTCACACCGACGGCGCTCCTCGGGATCAGCGGATCAATCTTGATTGCGTGGAGCATCACCTTCGGAACCTACCACTGGCGTCTTTCGGCACACACGGGGGTGGCAGCGACTGCCGGCACCGTCATGCTGGCTGCCTTGCCCTTTCTTTTGGGCACAAATCTACTGGTCTCTGGATTCGTTCTTGAAGCCTCGAAGGACTTCAATCATCGGGTTTCTCCGTGGCTTTGAAAGATTCCCCTGTTCGGCTCTTTCTGCGTTCTCGAGTCGTCGAGATCGCGTTGATTGCGACGGTGGTCGTTGTTTACTTTGGAACTTGGAACAATCCCTTCGTGTTCGACGACATGCGCAGTGTCGTCGCCAATCCATCCCTGCGCGATCCAAACAATTTGGTGTTTGCGCTCGTTTTTGAACGCTTTCGGCCCCTCACCAACCTCAGCTATTTTCTTGAGTATCGCCTCTGGGGACTCGATGCTGCAGGCTATCACGCCACAAATATTGCATTGCACGCGGCGAATTCTGTACTCGTCTATCGACTGTTTTGCAGACTGGACGGTTGTCGCACCGAACAACGCTCCCATTTTGCCGCCGTTGTTGCCCTTGTTTTTGCCGCACACCCCATGGCAACAAGCGCGGTCGGCTACATCTCGGCACGCTCAGAGCTGTTGGCTGCGTTCTTCGTGCTCGCGAGCCTCATAGCGTTCTGTTCCGGATGGGAACGTCAGTCAAAAGGTCTCGTCGCTCTAGGTTGGGTTCTATGGGCCTTCGCCTTGTTCACAAAGGAGAGTGGTGCCGTTGTTCCCCTTCTGCTTCTGTCCTTCAATCGATGCGGACTGTTGCCGGGATCCGGCTCCCGACGACTGCGGTCATTCTATTTTCCAGCCGGCCTGCTCGTAACGACGGGCTTCGTCCTGCGAATGGTCGCCTATTCGGGCGAGAGCTCGAGTCCAGGCTTGGGAGGAATCGTCACCCATTGGCTCCTTGAAACAGAGATTGGATGGCGTTACCTTTGCCTTTTCCTTTTACCCTACGGACAATCCCTCGTGCACGAAGTTAGCGACCAAGCCGGCGGTTGGTCAATCGTAGCGGCGCTCGTCAGCACCGTCGTTCTTGGCACGGCTATTGGGGTCAAAAGGATTCCATGGTCGATCCGTTTAGGCATCCTATGGTTCATGGTCGCCTTGGTCCCGAGCGCCATCGCCCCACTTTCGGAATTCATGGCGGAGCATCGGACCTATCTCGCCGGACCTGGTCTTTTTCTCGTTCTGGTAGGTGGTGCCCGGGTGCTGGCTGAGCTGCTCCAAGCTCGTGGATTCACGCTGGCCAAGCATGTCGCGGCGGGAGTCTCCGTTGCGGTAATCCTGGCTCTCGGCGCTGGCGCAATTGCCCGCAACGACGTGTGGCGAGACGATGTGCTGTTGTGGACGGATGCCGCAGCAAAGACCCCTCGCGTCTACGTAACCCATGCAGCGGCCGGCCAGGCGCTGCAGCGGCACGGCGATTGTGAAAAAGCAATTGCCTACTATCGCACCGCGTTGAGCCTACTGCCTGAGCGCACAGAGAGCCTCGTCAACATGGGAACCTGCATGGCCAAGCTTCGCCGCTACGACGAAGCCCAGGATGTTTTTATCCGCGTCATTGAGCTCGCCCCCAACAACGTACACGCCCTCAATAACCTGGCTCAGCTCGCACTGATTCGCGGTGAGACGACCACCGCCCGCGACTATTACCAAAGAGTCCTCAACATTGACCCGAACAACAATCGCGCGCGACAGGCGCTCGAGCTGTCAACATCTTCGTCACCACCATGAGACGGCGAATTCTCCACTGCCTGCATGATTTTCTGCCGGATCATCGTGCGGGGGTGGAGATCTACGTCCATCACCTTGCGACCACTCAACAACAAACCCACGACGTCGCAGTCCTCTGCGCCACGTATGATCCGCGGCGACGCCACGGCTCGGTGACAAGAAGGCAATGCGACCGCCTTCCGGTTATTGAGATTGTCAACAACTGGCGAGCTGACACGTTTGTTGAAACCTACGCTCCGAAAATTATCAATGAAAGCATCCGCACAGAGCTCGTTGGCTTTGCGGCAGACATTGTTCACGTTCATAATCTCCTCAATTTGAGTTTCGCGCTGCCGGCTCTTGCCGTTGCTAGCGGTGCCCGCGTCGTGGCCACATTGCACGATTACACGCTGCTTTGTCCTTCCGGGGGACAAAGAGTCCACGTTGACGAGAAGCGCGTCTGCCACGAGATCGATCCAAAACGGTGTGTGCGCTGCTTTCTTGCATCTCCACACTACCAAAAAATGGTCGCACCCCCTTTGCCTCCGGACTCACGCTTAACAAGGTGGACAGTCGACGCCGCAAGATCTGCGCGGAAGCTGTTTCCAAAGGCATTCGAGTCGCTGCTGAATGTCTATTCAAATCTTCGCACCCAATCGCGCCAAGTGACCGCACGTGACGTCAGCGCGCGTCTGCTTGTAGCGCGAAGAGTAGCCGACGACATAGAGGTCTTCGTCTCCCCGTCCCGAGCGTTGGCGGATGAGTATGTTCGACATGGCTTTCCCGAAGGGAAGATGAAGATCAGTGACTACGGCTTTGTCCCCATGGCCAAGCGCACCCGACGAGTCACCCTCGGCGCTCCGCTGCGTTTGGGGTTTGTGGGTACCCTGGCGTGGCACAAGGGAGTGCATGTTCTGATAAGGGCCGTCGAGCAGCTGCCACCTCAAAGCGTTGAGGTCCTAGTTTTTGGCAGCCCGAGGACCGTTCCCACCTATTCGGCGCAACTCAAGAAGATGGGGCAAGGGCTGCCCGTGGACTTTCGCGGGAGTTTCGCCCCCAATGATGTCGCTAACGTCTTTGCGCAAATTGATATCCTCGTCGTCCCTTCCCTTTGGCTCGAGAACTCACCGTTGGTGATCCACGAGGCGCAACTCAGCCATGTACCCGTGGTGGGCTCGAAGATAGGCGGCATTGGGGAGCTCGTCCGTGATGATGTCGATGGCCTTCTGTTTGTGCCCGGCTCTGCCGACTCCTTGGCCGGTCAACTGCGCAGGCTCATCGAAGATCGGTCGTTGGTGGAGAGATTGGCACGAAACGCACCGGTGGTGAAAACGATGGACTGTGACGCCGCCGAGTGGGATGCCATCTATGAGGGACTCCTTTGCGCATCTTGACCATCACCCACGGACTTCCCCCCATCGCGCATGGCGGGGCCGAGCTCTACGCCTGGCACTCTGCGCAGGCGTTGCAGGCCGCGGACGGAGTCGACCAAGTTGTCATCTTGACGCGCGAAACCGATCGGAACCGCAAGCATCTTGCCATTCGAGAGGAAGCCCGTGCCGGATTGACACTCTTGTGGATGAACGACACAAACCCTGGATCCAATAGCTTTGCCGATGGCTATCGAAATCCTGCCCTGAGCAAGCGGATTCAACCCTTACTTGCGACCATCAATCCCGACGTCGCACACGTTCACCACCTCACACACCTGGGCACTGACCTCATCTCCACCCTTCGAGCACGCAATCTGCCCATCGTGATGACGCTCCATGACTATTGGTTGTTGTGTCCCCGCGGACAGCTTCTCAACGACAGGTGGGAGCGCTGTGCTGGACCAGGAGCCGTCAAGTGCTCCTCGTGCATCGGCGGGGCTGCAACGAGTTGGTTGTCGTCCCGCAGATTGCGTCGTTTTGCCAGACGGCTGCCCGCGAAGTGGAGGCTCCCCTTCCACGGTTGGGCGCACCTTTTGCCCGCAACCGACCGGGGTCGGGCAGAGATTGCCGCGCGGCTCCTCTGCGTACGCAACATCATGGACCAAGTCGATCTCTTCTTGGTGCCATCGAAGACGGTGATCGAACAGTTCGCGAGCTTCGGCGTTCCTTTGCAGAAGCTCCAATTTTGGCCGTGCGGCCATCCGGAGTTTCCGCAGCCGGAGAAACACGACACAGGAGCTTCCAAAACGCTCGAAGTCGGATTCTTTGGCACCCTGATGGCATCGAAAGCTCCCCACCTCGCAATCGACGCAGTCGGCCGGCTCCCTGCGGGAACCTCTCGCCTCCACTTGTATGGAGAATACGCGCCTTACCACGGAGACAATCACTATCGCGCGATGCTCGACCTGGAAGCGCCGCATGTCGTTTCTCATGGTTGGGTCTCACGCAATCGAGCGGTCGCGGCGATGGCAGAGCTCGACGCGGTCGTGGTTCCCTCGATCTGGACCGAAAATGCACCGCTGGTCATCTCGGAGGCGTTTCTTGCCGGCACCCCGGTTGTGGCGAGTCGACTCGGTGGAATGCGAGAGATCGTCAAACACGAATGCAATGGACTGCTGTTCGAAGCCGGCAATACCGAGGACCTCGCGCATCAATTGAGACGCTTGCAACAGGAACCGGCGCTCGCCGCTCGCCTTCGTGCGGGAACCGGCCCGGTCCGCACCATCGCGGACGATGCCAAGGAATTGGCGCAGCTGTTTTCACGATTCACAACAAGTCGACGCAGGAGAACCACACCAGAACAAAGGCCAGCGCGGGTGGCGGTCGTTATCCCTTTCTTCGGGCAGAACGAACTGACGATACGGGCAGCAAATTCATGCGCCGACGTTGTCTTGTGCCCCGAGTTGCTTGTCTTGGTCGACAACGGCAGCACTTCGTTGGCAAAGTCCCGCGTTCGTGATGCCTTTCCTGGTGCCTCCTTCATCGCTCACCCCGAGCCCATCGGCTTCGCGGCGGCGGTCAACCTCGGGATCGACAAGGCCCTGCGCCTCAATGCGGATCAGATCATCTTGATCAACAGCGACGTTGAGATCGATGGTCAATCGGTGCTGCGACTCGCAGAGCATCTCTCGAGCGGGACGGCAGATATTGTCGCTCCTCTTCTCGTTGCCGGAATGCACGTTGAGGCGACCGGAATAGAATGGCACCCGTGGAGCGGCCGCTTCCACCTACAGAACCACGGAGACAATCCTGACCGCGTTGCCCGCGGTCTATTTGAGGTGGTTGCCGTGCCTGGCACCGTGATGGCGATCGATCGGAGAGTCATCGCAGCGGTAGGTCGCTTTGACGAAGGGTTCTTCTTTGGCCTCGAGGACCTCGATTTTTGCCTTCGCGCCCGCGATCTCGGTTTTCGCGTCTTCTGTGACACAAGCCTGTCAGCCAACCACCTCGGTGCCGCAACTTTGAGCAGAAATGAGCCGGCACGAAGTGGTCATCTGACACGCGGCCATTTGCTCTTGCTAGAGAAACACGTCCGAAGATGGCGTTCGATAGCCTCTGCAATCACCATTGGGGCGACAGTCGCTGATGCATTGCTGCATCGCCAAGATAATAGGCTTGCGCATCTCATGGCCATTGCGCGAGGTATTCTCGACATCGTCGCGAAAGGACACCGTTCACTTCCCGACGAGGTGCATCCATGACGCTGCCTCTCGTTACCGTGGCGATACCGGTACTCAACGGGATACACTTTCTGCCGACTCTCCTCGAACGACTTCGGGCACAGCGCGGCCCGTTTCGCATCGAGGTCGTGGCTTCCGATTCGGGATCCACCGATGGAAGTCGGGTATGCCTCGACACGCAGTGTGACAAAGTTCTTCACTTGCAATCCCAGAGCTTCAATCACGGGGCCACTCGCAATCATCTGATTGAGGCCGGGCGAGGCGAGTTGATCGCCCTGCTCGTCCAAGACGCGCTGCCACAGGACGACCGGTGGCTTGATCGTTTGACTGCGCCGCTGTGGGACGATGCATCAATAGTTGGAACATTTGGTCGGCAGATCCCCCGTGCAGACGCTTCGCCATGGACACGTCGATATCTGGAAAAGTGGGCTGCCGGACGTTGCGGTGACCGCCGAATAGCCCTGACGGCAGAGACCTATGGGCTCATGTCACCAGGAGAACGCCTCGATGCTTGCGCCTTTGACAATGTCAGCTCCTGCTTACGTCGATCCGTTTGGCGACAAATACCGTTTCCGGTCTGCGACATTGCCGAGGACATTGCGTGGGCGAAATCAGTCTTGTTGGCGGGTCACACACTTTCCTATGTTTCCGCAGCGGTCGTCGTTCATTCTCACGATCGCAACGGGTGGTACGAGTTTCGTCGTGCTGCAATGTTGCATCGTCAGCTGAGACGTCTATTTGACTTGCGTTTGGCACCGACAGCCGTAGATGCTCTGATGGGAGCAGTGGCATCAATGAGACAACACCATCAATGGCTGCTCGAGGATGGTCCCGGTAGCCATGGGTGGATCTATGATATCTGGCGCGCCTACTCTACCGCAGTCGCCCAACCGTTTGGGCAGTACCTGGGTGGCTCGCGCCTGCCTTTGTGCCGTTTCGACGTGTGAGGTTCGGGGACGATGAGCTCATCGTTGCGCATCCTCCACGTCACGCCGTACTACGAACAAGCGTGGAGCTATGGCGGCATCCCACGGGTGGTCACGGCATTGAGTCGAGCCCAAATGGTCGCAGGGCATCAAGTCTCCGTATGGACGACCGATGTCGCCACGTCGTCAACACGCGCTCGTCGAACCGTCGGGGGATTCAGCCACGGCGTGCGGGTCGCGGTCTCAAGAAACCTGTCGAACACATTGGCCTTTCACCAGCAACTATTTGTCCCCATGACGGGCTGGCGCACCCTCCACGAGTTCGTCGTCGCCAATCAGATCATCCACATTCACGGACATCGTCATCTTCCTGGTGCCGCTGCGGCGCTCATGTGCCGTAGGCATGGCTTACCATACGTCGTGCAGCCGAACGGAACAGCCACACTTATAGAACGTCGCTTGTGGCGCAAACGATTCGTCGATTCTCTCGGTGCTCGCAACGTGCTCCAAAGTGCCGCTCTATGCCTTGCCGTAAGCCAATGGGAGTTGGAACGATTGGTTGAGCTGGGTCTTTCGAGGTCCAAACTCACAGTGGTAGCCAACCCGGTATTCCTCGAGGACACGACAGGCAAAGATTTGTCGGGATTCCTCCCTGCACCCAACGGCGAAGAAGTCCGATTGGTTTACCTCGGCCAGGCCACGCCCCGCAAAAATCTCGACACGCTCATTCGCGCTCTGGCATTGGTGAAACGGCCGGCAAGGCTGTTTCTCGCGGGTCCTGAGGGGCGTGCCGCCACTGAGTTGCTGCGGTTGGCCCAACGACACAGTGTAGCAAAGCGCCTGGTCATGTTGGGTGTGGTGTCTGGCGACCAACGGCGACGGTTGCTTAGCGATTGCGACATCGCTTGCTACGTCACCAGGGATGAAGCCTTTGGTCTCGTTCCTTTTGAAGCAATTCTTTGTGGTACACCAGTCCTCGTTGGAGCAGATGCCGGTAGTG
>MGST01000118.1 GCA_001798605.1 Deltaproteobacteria bacterium RIFOXYA12_FULL_58_15
AGTGTCGACCAGCACGGTCCAGTTGACCTGGCCATCGAGGCCCAACGAATAGAGGCGTCCATTCGCCGACCGTACAAAGATGGTTCGGTCGACAGTAGCCGGCACGCCCATATAGGCCCCCAATGAAGGGGTGTAGCGGAATTTCAGGTGGGCTGAGGCCGGCCCAGTGAATGGGCTGCGATGCTGTCGGGAGGGACAACGCCCCTCCATGGGCCAGGCCGCGCCGGTTTGCGCCCCACTCAGATCACAGGGGCCACCCACCGCAGCGACGCATTCGCCGTTGTAGCTGCAGAACGAATCTTCCCCACAGGCACCACAACTGCCGCCACAACCGTCACCGCCACATTGCCTGTCGCTGCATTGGGGCTGGCAGCACTGGCCCGTTTCGGAACACACCCCTTCGCCGCAGGTGCCGCATTCAGCGCCGCAACCGTCTGAACCACAGTCTTTGCCCACGCAGTCAGGAACGCAGATGCACTGCCCCGCATTGGTGCAGCTGAGCCCATTGCCGCATTCACCACAGTTACCGCCGCAACCATCCGATCCACACGCGCGACCGTCGCAATCAGCCTGACAGGGCACACAGTGGCCGGCGCTGTTACAGGTTTCGCCCGTTTCGCAACCATAAAGAGTTTGGTCAGGGTCGACACAATCGGGGTCCATGGCACCGCACTCACAGTCGCAGCCGTCCTTGGCGTCGTAATAGGACAGATCACAGGTCCAGCTCTGCGGCGGACCTTCGTGACATTCTCCCCAGACGCAGGTACCAGGGTCACAATCCCCACAGGAGCCCCCACAACCATCACTGCCGCATTCCAGGCCAAGGCAATTGGGCGTACAGGTCTCACAAATGCCCGAGTCGTTACAACTCTGGGTAGTGAGGCACGGGCCGCAGTCAAAGCCACACACCGGATCGGGGCCACACTCGCGTCCCGAACAGTTCGCGGTGCACATTTCACAGGCACCCTGTGGATTACAGATCTCCCCGTCGTCGCAGCTGCCGCAGGAGGCGTTGCACCCATCATCTCCACACTCACGATCGGTGCAGTTGGGCGTACACACCCGGCAATCGCCGTCGGGCATACAGATCTCATCGCCCACGCATTGGCCGCACTCGCCGCCGCAGTCATTGTCGCCACACTCCCGCTCTCCACATTGAGGCACGCAATCGTCGGGAATGAGCCGCAGCTGCCCCACAGCATTGCTCCCCTGCGACAGCACTACCACCCGAGTGAAGGCGAGATAGCCGGTGGCAACCACCGCCAGCTGATGGCTGCCCACCCCGAGTGCCGTGAAAGAGAACAATCCCGTCTCACCGGTCGTTGCAGTGCTTGTCGCGACTTCGACTCGCGCACCGGCCACAGGCTCCTCGGTGACCGCGTCGATCACCACGCCAGAGAGGTCGGCCATCGGTCGTATCGTGGCCTGAGTATAGCCCAAGCTGGCGCTATCGATTCCATCCAAGCAGCCGGCGAGACCCATCAGCACTACACATCCCGCAGCCTTTGCCAAATATTTCCGCCTCATCGCCACACTCCAAACTCGTGAAAGTATTACAATCAATCTGCATATGCTCCCGACCGCGAAATTTGTTGTGGTGAACGCCAAGATTTTTGATTTCCCGGACCTGGTTAAAAATCACGGTGCACAAGACCCAAGGTCAACACCCAGCGGGAGTACACATCTTCCTCACCATCGATGGTGACCAAATACGTGGCAACCCCGGCCCGCATTGATAACCACACGGGACGCACGACTCGCACCGCCACACCCGCCGTGACGCGTCCCACCCCAACGGACCAGTCGGAGCTGGGCTTGTCGCCAGCCAACATCAGCGCGGCATACCCGACTTCAATGGACACACTGGCGTCGACACCACGATGCACGGGCAGGTTACCGGCAATGCCCGGCAACAGGGCAAACCGCACACCGGTGTCAGCGGGATTGTCTTCTAGGTGCGAATAACCAACTTCGACGCTGCCGCTGAGAGACAGGTTGTCATGAAAATACCGAAGTGCGGTGAAATAGAGACCATGCTCGAGTTGCTCTGATTTTAGGACGTTGTTCCCGGTGACCCAACCGGCTCCCAGAGTCCAGGCAGCCCGGTGCCCTTTCGGCTCAGCCAGGAAGCGTTCGCCAATTTCCTCAACAGGCACAAGCTGGTTCCGTCCACTGACGTAGCCACGGTAATAGGATGACGTGTAGGGGACGGCGAACAGAGCGGTCTCAAAAGCCTGGTCGATGGCGCCGCGGGGTTGGATGGCATACGGGCGTGCCGGGGGCTCTCGCAGACGCACGGTGCGGGCCCCCGCGACAATCTCCTGTTCCCGCTCCCCATCGCGCAAATAGAATGCGCGTCCTGCGGGCAGGGCCAGCACTGTTGGATCTCCCGAGGCTTTGTTAAAATCGGCCCAGCGATGGCCCTCAGAGCTCTCGATGAAGAATTTACCCGCCAAGTCTGTGCCAAGAACCAGGTGACGGGTGGCTTGCCCCGCGCGCAGGTTCAACAACGGTATGCGGCGATGGCGAGCCGGTGGCAGAGCCAAGGTCGACACAGCTTTGCCAAAGCGCTGCAATTCGCTATTGGCGGCATCAACGAAGCCGGCCAACTCGCTGTATTCTATGAGGCCATCACCGTTGACATCGGCTGCTCCGAGCATACCGGAGCGGACCTGATGGGAGAAAACGCCCGCCTCGAGCTTGGACCACTCGTGGCTCTCGCGATCGCGACTGGTTGCCGCGAGCAAACCCACCGTGGGATAGTCATCGAGGTCGTGACCGGCCATGAACTGTTGGAAGGCCACGGTTTCGGCATCATCGCCGCGGCCCGCCACCAACGAAAAAGCATTGCAGGAATCAATGAGCAAATGGGTGTAGTGGGCCGGCGAAGCTGAGATGACGTCGTGGAAAAGATCGGCGCGGGTGAACTTGCCATCACGTAGATGCACATAGCCCTTGCTTTCCGCGTCGACACTGCCGTGGCCTATGTAGATGAAGAGCAAGTCGACCTGTTGGCTGCTCCTCTCCCGTTGTTTGGTGATTGCAGCAAACAACTTCGTCAGCTCGTGATCCAGGTTGGCACGTGTCGGAGACAGCAGCCCGGCGGCGAGTTGGGGATAGCGACGTTGCGTGTCACCGTCCAAATCGGTGAGCAAGACGACGTGCTCGGCGAATGGCCCGAGGACCTCGGCGTACATGACCCCATCATCGTCTGCGTAATGCAGGTTCGCAACGGTCGGGGTCAGGCTGCGGTTGTTGGCCACAATCAAGACATACCGGACGACGTTGTCGGTGGCGGCGTGCGCCTCCCTCCAAGACAGAGCCAACAGCACCACCAGCAATGGGATTCCTATGATGGTTCGTCGCATCGTTATTATTCCTCATGCTCGTTGGAAAAACGAAATTCCCGGAAGACAAACGAGACTTCGTCTCCAACCGGCGGCACAGCCTGCCGCAACAGGATAAGCAATTCCTCCGGCCTCTGGGGGGACGCCGAAAAGGCGAAGGCGAGCTCGACACTCTTTTGACCGTGTTCTTCCGCCCGGATCCTCCAAGGCAGCGGGGTGAGCTCTTTGGTGTGCCCGACTTCGATGGCGTCACGCCATACCACCCACTCCCCCCGCAGGCGCATCCAAACGGAGAGGTATCCGTCGCTTTCGGCCGTATAGGCGAGAAACACCACGCCCGGGCCGGGGCACTCACGTACCTCTTGGGGTGAAGGGTCGTCAGAGAGGGACAAGAACAGCGGCTCACCCGTCACGGTGATCGTGCGACACACCGCCCGCACCCCGAACGTCATGTCAGGTTGTGAGCGAACACCAAACTCGGGCTCGGGATCGAGCTCGGGCCCGGAAAACAACAAGATGAGCAGAAGCGCCGCGGGGACGGGTGCCGCTGCCCACAGCCACTTCCGTTGGCGAGGGTTGCGGGGTAGCTGTCGACGCCTGGCCTCCTCCACAACGCGCATGGCAAAGGGTGCCAGTTCCTGATGCACGGGCGTGCGGAGCTCCCGCCCGCCCGAAGCAAACAGTCGTTCGCTGCGGACGATGCGATCGTACTCGAGTTGCAGGGACCGCGAGCGTTTGAGGCGATGCCACAAGCGGGAAGATTCTCGGGCGCTGAGAGCCTGGCCGCGGGCCAACCTTCGCAACAAGCGCCGTGCTCCCCAGATCATGACAACTCTGCTCCCCACAAAACAACGGCCAGGCACAAGACTGCCAGCTGCTGCGTGTCGAGGTAACCAGAGCCCTCCATACGCTTGAGAAAGGACTCTTTGAGCTTCTGTTCGCGCGTGCGCACCTGCATGGCGGTGAGCCCGGTCTCCTCGCTGACGCGACGACGGGGTACCTGCTCTTCGAAACGGAGCCGCATGATGACGCGATCGATCTCATGGAGGGAACTGACAAAATCGACATAGAGCTGTTTGAGCTGACGCTCAGCGAGGCTTTCCTCTGGATCGGGGCCCATTTCGGCTGCGTGGTCCTGCTCCCAAGCATCGACCAGGTGCTGGCGGCGATTGTCTTGGCGATAGCTCTGCAAAAGGACATTGCGGGCAATGGCTAACACATACGGTTTGTACGGGCGCAGACCGTCATAGGACTGCCGCGCTTTGTCGGCGAAAGCAGCAATGAAGGTCTCGTGGACCATGTCGTCGAGATCGAAGCTGCTAATGGTCCCTTTGAGCCGCAAGGCTTGCCCCTGAGAGACGACCGTCATACCACTGGCGAGGGCCTTGGCCACATCGATGGCATAGTGCTCGAAGACCCGAGCCAGGGTCGTCGTCTCACCGCGCCGAAATTGCGCAAGACGCTCTCGATCCTCAGCCAGCCACACGATGGGTCGTCCTAACACCATGGCAATCGGGTCTCCGCCCACATGGTGTATGCAGCCGGAAACCTTTTTTGTTACTCAGCAGGGGCATTTTTTATCTCGGTTGGGCCTAGTTTCGCCGCTACCCACCGATAGGTCCATTAGATAAATGACCTATCCACAATTTGGGCAGAACCAGGTAGGGTCGTGGTTGATCGGAGACGGCGGTTGCCCAATGCCTCATCTTCGTGCAGAATAGACCGTAACGGCGCGAATTGATTTAATATTCAGATAACCATGGGCCGTCCAGAAGTGTAGGAACCATATGGCGAACAACTTCCTCAGTTACAATCGCTTCACCACCCTTCCCCCCGTCATCATGCGATACGGATGGACCGAGGAGGAAGCAGCTGCCACCCGCGGAAAGCCCGATCCCAATCCGCTGCACTCACCCATGGCCGCCTCGGCAGCAACAGAGGTGAAGCTTGCGTTGGTCCCGGCGGGGTCCGACAAGATGCGTCTCGCGGGGCCCGGTGAGCCCAAACAGAATCCCTATGAGGGCCCCAAAATGACTTTGGGGCTTTCTCGAAACGCCGTGAAAAAATTGAGTGGCAACGTCATTGGCCAACTCCAACATCTGGTTCAAGGCAACGCCATCAACGATCCCAACCTGCGCGCCTTGATGGGCGATTCAATTCGCCGCGTGGTGGGTTTGAGGGAGTACATGGACCATCTCAACCGTCTCACCGAAGGCGTGTACGTCCGCTCCATCGCCGCCAGCAAAGGCTGACGCCGCCCCCTAGAACAACAACACACGTGACAGTGAGACTTCTTGATGCGAGAGTGGCGCTTCTGTTACGCAATAGGTGACAGCGAAGCTTCTTGGTGAGAGAGTAACCAATCAGAGCATGGCGGAAGACGACAACATTGGTGGTGAGCAGCTCCAGGCCCGCCTTGCGCAGCTGGTGGAGCAATGGTCGCAAGGGAAGGTTATCCTCAAGCAGATCGTTGGCCTATCAGAGGAGGAGCTCTACGCAGTCGCCAGTCAAGGCTACCTTCTCTTCTTGCAAGGAAAGACTGAGCCGGCTCGGGTTGTCTTCGAGGGACTGGTGGCCGTCGATCCGCGCAACGCCTACTACTACCGCGCCCTAGGGGCGATCTATTGGCGACTCAAGGAGACACAGAAGGCCCTAAAACAGTTCACCTATGCCATTCGGGTCTCCCCCAAAGAGGTGTCGTCCTACATCAATCGTGCTGAAATCTATGTCTCACAGCGGCAGTTCGACAACGCCAGAGCTGACCTGCGTAGCGCGCTCGACTGCGCGGGAGCCAATGATCGCGCCCTGGTTCGCAAAGCACGGGCGATGCTCCGCATGATTTCTTAGCCGCACCATGGCCCGCCGCTATCGGCTAACAATTCGGCCAACACCGCCAACACAAAAAACACGCAACGGTGCGGCTGGGTATGCCGATAAGAGAAGAGACAATCGATCAGGCGTTAATAGGGCAAATATTGCCCTATTGAATGTCCTGAGGGTGTCAGAGAGAATAGTGTAACTCAAAACAGGAGAGAGTCATGACAGGCGCAATCGGTGGTTTTGACATTCTGGGTATGGACCTCGGGCTGTTGTCGGGGAACGAGATCAACCAAGAGCAGCTCGCCAAGTACTGGGACAAACAGAAGGGTGATGCCGAAAAGGTCCAGAAGCTGGGTATCAAATCCCAGGATATGGTGGTCAAGGGAGGCAGCGAAAAGCTCAGCGGCGAAGCCCAAAACCAACCGAGGGTTAAGGGCAAGCAACAACAACTCGCCCCGCCTGAGGAAAAATTACAGTCCGAGGGGAAGAAACGCTGGTTTGATTGCAAGGATGTGGAAGGAAAGATCCACGTCGTCAACTCCAAGGGCGAAAAGCTCATGGAGAGTATGCACTATGAAGACACCAAGCTGAGCGACGAGAAACTCACGAAGCTCAACGGGAAACTGGAGAAAGACCCTGTCGAGGCGGAGACATACGCCAAGAACCACGGTTGGGTCAAAAAAGGAGAGGAATGGCAACAAAGGGGCTTCAAGTCGATGATGCAGGATTGGGAGGAGACTGATCCCGGCAAAGCCCAGGCCTTCGCCGATGCCAATGGCATGAGAAAAGTTGGTGACGATTGGCAGATGTCGGTGGAAGCGAACAGCGCGAACTTCACCAGTATCGGGGGCGTTAGTGCGGCGGAGACTCCTAGCAACGCCAGCGTCATAAGCGCGCTCTCCAAGAACAAAGCGCTCATGAGTATGATGGGTGACGCAGATGCTGCGGCCTTCATGAATGCTGGCACCGGTGACCTGTCCTCCTTGCTCGGTGGTGGCGGGATGTATGGCGTTCTCGCCAACGGCGGGGGTGGGCTCACGGCCGGCCTGATGGTTGGCGGCATGCTGGGCAGCGGCATGGCAGCGGCAGCAGCGGATGGCATGGCCTTTCATATGAAGACGCAGATGCGCCGCATGGCGTACAAAGCGCAAGACAACGCGATGCGGGCGATGATCAACAATCCTGGTATTCCCATCGAGGATTTGATCTTCATGTTCATGTCGTACATGACTGACCGCTATGATCAAAAGCTGCGCGACAAGATGGAGGAGTCCGTACGCGCAGAAACACGTGAGAACGAACGCGAACGACTCAAAGAAAAGGGTAATTTCCTCGGTGGTTTGGTCGCGGCGAGCGGCTCCGGCCTCGTCGGCATGCTCAATCCAGGTCTCGCCATGGGTGCCCAAATGGGCGGGCAGGCGATTAGAACGTACTACGACGGCAAGATTGCCATGCAAGATGCGGTGGGCGGGTACACCAAGAGCTCCACGCAACTGGCCAACGAAGTTCAGATGCTGATGAACAAGTGGAAGCAGATGAACGAAATGATGTCGAACTTGATGAAGGCCATGAGTGATATGGCGATGACGACAATCCGCAACATCCGTTAACAATAGATGATCTCTTCCCTGCCGACTTACTCGGCAGGGAAGATTTCTCTCGCCACTATCTCTCCTTGTCGATGTTGTTGAGCGTCAGCATTTGATGTAGGTAACAGCCGACCACCGACCCTCGGAGATCGCATGACCGATCCTAAAAAGCCCCAGCCAACCAAACAGGCAGCCCCAATTGAAGACGACGAATTCGAGGCTGACAAGATCATCACCAACATGGATATCGACGAATTCTCCGAGCTCGTCGAAAAGGGTGACATCGTGCTTCCCAAGAAGGTTGCGCCCGGAATCGACGAGCTCTACTCCCAAGAGAACCTCGAAAAGTTTCTCATGGGGGAAATCACTTGGGGACAATTGCAGGGCATGACCATGGAGGAGGCCTACGCCATCGCTGGATTCGGTTATGGCCTCTACCAAGAAGGCAAATTCCACGACGCCCAGACGATCTTCGAGGGGTTGGTCTTGGCCAATCCCTATGACTCCTATTTCCACAACGTGCTCGGCGCGGTGTACCAACAACTCGACAAAGATGAAGAGGCCGGCCAGGAGTACACACTCGCCATCGACCTCGACAAAGAGAACCTGCACGCCTACGTCAACCGTGGTGAGCTGCTCCTGCAAAATGGTGACTTTGATAAGGCGCTCGACGATCTTCAGGTGGCCATCGAACTAGACCCAAAGGGTCACGATCAAGCTAGCATTCGCGCGCGCGCCCTGGTTGAAGCTACTGCCAATGCGATCGCGGCGTTGCAAAAGGCACTCAAAGAACAGAGCAAAAAAGATACGAAGACGCAGAAAAAGGGCTGACATTCCCCGCACAGAGGCACAGAGGCAATTGGACACACCACTGCCCATCACTGTTGCGATAATGCCCGAGCACAGGAGGCAGTGATGACGCTCAGCAGCACCAAAGCCAGCAGACCCGTCTCGAGGGGCCACGCCACCGGTTTGCGGTGGTTCGCATCCTTGACGAGAACGGCAAATCGCCGCACCACGTTGGAATCACTCCAACAATCCATGGAATTCTACAACCGTTATGCGCAAACCGGTGACTATCGGTATCTGGATCTGTGCGAAGACTTGCTCAGGGTCTCCCTCATCGAGTCACATGTCTAAGACGGATTGACCGCGCAAAACCCGCTACAACACCACGAAAGTGTTGCTAGTATCCCGCAATTCTGGATAATCTCGCGTCCTTGGGAGATGAAGATGGCTGAAAGTAACACGCAAAGCGACCGTCGAAGCCTGGATCTCGAGCAGCGTATTGCCCGCCTCGAAGAACAGCTCAAGACCGATCCTGACCACACCGCGAGCAAACTTGCCGAGGCCTATATCTTGGGTGGCAGACCCAAAGAAGCGATCAAGGTCCTCGAGAAACACAAGAACGGTCAACAACCAGATGTTGAACGCGGTATCCTGCTAGCGCAGGCCCTCTTCGATATTGCTGACACCAAACAGTCAGCAGCCGTTCTCGAAAAGGCCGTCAAAGGTGCAAACATCACCAACAATCTGCGGGCACAAATGCTGTTGGGGGAAATCGCAGTAGAGCAAGACCGCACCGATGAGGCCAAAAAGTACCTCAAGCAGGTGCGCAGTCTCGACCCAACACATCGCCGCGCAGCGGAGTTGTTGAAAAGTTTAGGAGAGAATATCGACGTGCCGCAAAGTGATGCAGACAACAACCCTCTTGGTTTTGGTACCACAGAAGAAGGGCGAGAAACCGCCGGACACGCTTTTCTACAGATCGGCATTGGTTTGGTCGTCTGCGCCACCGCGCTGGGTATTTATTACAAGTGGTCCGGGGATAACTTCCAGGCCAATACCCTATCCAGGGAAGCGATTGAACTGGCGAGCAGCGCTGACGTCAACAACCTTCGTGCGGCCGAGGCCAATTACCTCGAAGCACTCGAGTTCCAATCGAGCAATGAGTATGCCCTTAGTGGCCTCGCCGAAATCTACACACTGCTGTGGGTAGATCACGGCTTCGCCGACATGAAAGCAAAGTCCCTGCAATACGTCGCTGATGCCAAAAGCAGAGACATCCAGAAAGCTGAGCGTTATGGTGCCGAAATTCTCGCGCTCTATGGCGAAGGTCAATACGAGCAAGCAGAACAACTCGCCGCGAGCGTCATCGAACGGGGAGCGCAATCAGAAAAGGTTTTTTATGCCCTTGGCTTAGCCCAGCTCGCCCTCGGTAAGCAGAAACTAGGACGGGACAATATTCGCCGGGCGCACGAGTTCAAGGGCACGGCTCCCCACTACGCAGTGGCGCTGGGGGACGCCTACGACGAGGACAACGACGATCGCAACGCCGTTTTCTATTGGAATCGAGCCAAGGAGCACAACAGCAATTACGTTCGTGGCGTCGCGCGAAGCATCATGGGTCGCGCCGGCAGGGGAGAAGATCCGAACAGGTTGCTTGAAGAGATCGCGACCATCGACACACGTTCCAACGAGCTAGGAAATAACGAGACTGCCGCCTTGGAGCTAGCGAGAAGCACTGTGTTGTTGCGAGTCGGCCAAAGTGGCAAGAGTCTTGCGGCAGCACAGAAAGCGATAGACCTGGTCGGACCGATGCCGCGTTTGCTGGTGGGTCGCGGCCGCGCTCTGTTGGCGGAGGGCAAAACAGCGGAAGGACTCAAGGACTTCGAAACAGCCAACAAGGACGGCAAGGGAGCTATTCGTTTCCTGTTCGACCTGGTCGACGCCTACATGAGCGCGGCCAAACCTGACCTCGCCATCAACGCCCTCACGGCCGAGGCCGGTGCCCTCGCCCAGGTCCCGAGCTACCACGTCACCCTCGCCGACGCTTATCGGCTGGGGGGAAAGTGGGATGAAGCCATCGCCGGGTACGACAAAGCCCTCAAGCTCCATGAAGAATACTTGGATGCGATGTTGGGGCGCGGTCTCACCTTCTTCGCACAGAAGAAGTTCGACGAGGCGACCACGGAATTTGAAAAGGCGGTCAGCGCCCAACCCAACGATCCCCGCATCTACGTTGCCGTTGGCATCATGTGGGTCGACCAGGGTGCCTCGTCGCAGGCGGTCACCCAGCTAGATCACGCGGAGAAGCTTTTCAAATCTCAAGGAGCCGACCGCCAGACCATGGGCAAATTCTACGCGGACGTTCTCGCGGCATTGGGTCGCAACAGCGGCAACTCCGCCAACATCAAAGACTGGGCGGCGCGGGAGAAAGCTTACCGCGAGTCTATCAGGCAGCAGGCCGAATTAACCCTTGATTCGCCCAATGACGGCACCGGTCAAACCGACTGATCCGCCCAATGACGGCACCGGTCAGGCCGATTGATCCGCCCTCGCCGGTCTTTTTCGCCCACCCTCCAATCTCTAATTCGTAGTCGATCCTGTTGAGCACAGAAACACTGTTATCTGTTGATTTCTGGTGAAATCTTACCTAATGGAGCGGCCATTCAAACTTGGAGGCATATTGTGAGCTTTGTCCCAAAACACATATTCTTCACCAAGGGTGTTGGCCGTCACAAAGAGAAGCTGCCGTCATTCGAGCTGGCTCTGCGTGACGGCAACATTGCGCCGTACAACATCGTCACCGTTTCGAGCATTCTGCCGCCGCACTGCAAACGCATCACCAAAGACGAGGGAGTGCGAAAGCTCTCCCCCGGACAGATCATCTACGCAGTGATGGCCCGCAATGAAACCAACGAACCCAACCGGCTCATCGCGGCATCCATTGGCGTGGCCCAGCCGTCTGACCCCAATCACTATGGGTATCTCTCGGAACACCACCCCTTTGGCGAGACTGACGAGAAGGCCGGCGATTATGCCGAGGATCTTGCCGCACAAATGCTAGCCACGACACTCGGTATCGAGTTTGATCCCAACGTGGCATGGGACGAGCGGGAGATGGTTTTCAAGATGTCGGGCGAGATCGTCCGTTCCTTCCAAGTGACCCAGAGCGCCATTGGCGACAAAAACGGCCTTTGGACCACGGTTGTTGCTGCTGCCGTGCTCATACCGTAGCTTTCGTTGCATGGCACCCGAGCGTGTAGCCGTTCTGCGGTTTGGCGCACTCGGCGATGTGGTACTGACTTCGGCTTCCTTAGCAGCCCTCGCTCGAGCTTGGCCAACAGCCGAAATCATTTACGCCACGAAATCAAGATGGGCCCCGTTGGTGGCGCACAATCCTCACGTTAAACGTCTGCTGCTACTGGAAGACGGTGAGCCGTTGTCATCAATGCGGCATCGCCTGCTCGCGCTGAAACCCGATTGCATTTTGGACCTGCACGACAACCTGCGCAGTCGACAACTTCGCAATGTCGCGAGCCGCAACAACGTGACCATTTGGCACAAGCGTCCTTTCTGGCACGGCGTAGCAGTGCGACTGCGGTTAACCACCTACAAGGCGACGATGCACATCGCCGCCCGCTATCACCAGGCAGCAGAACAACTGGTCGGATCATACGCCAACGAAGGTCCACAAGAGCTGCCACGTTGCGGTCTGGGGCTGTGGATTTCGCCAGAGGACCAACAAGGTGCCGAAAGAAGACTGCAGCGGGCCGGTCTCGATCTAGAACAACCCATCGTCGGGATAGCCCCCGGAGCTATGTGGGCGACCAAGAGGTGGCCCACGGAGCGATCGGCAGAGCTCGCGAAGACCGCGATCGACGCGGGTTTGCAAGTCGTGCTCACAGGCAGCCCTGCAGAGAAGGACGTGACAGCCCAAGTTGCACAGGCGGCCAAGGGGGCCGTCGACTTAGCAGGACAGATGGGCTTGGGTGAGCTCGGGGGGATGATCAATCGATGTGCAGCCTTT
>MGST01000119.1:0-12325 GCA_001798605.1 Deltaproteobacteria bacterium RIFOXYA12_FULL_58_15
ATATTTGAGGGTCGTGTAGCGGGGCCCGCTCGTGCCGGGCCTGAAGGTGAGGATGCCCAAAAGAATTGCCAAGATGGATGCGAGGGCGCAGATGCCAATCGCTCTGAAGCCGTGCGCCACCCTTGGCAGACGCAACCACACAACCCCCAGGCCAGCGAAACCAAAGGTTGCATAGGCCATGGCGGGGCCGGGCATGAGGCCCCCGTCCATGAGCAACATGACATAGACCACAGCAGCAATCATCAGACCTTGTGGCACCAACAGAAAATCAGACCAGACCCCCAGGCGCTCCTTGCCGGGCCGCTCTGACATGGCAAGGAGGCAGGCCTGCCCTGCGGCGAAAATCATCGGCCAGGTGAACGCGTAGGAGCTCCCCGGTGCCAACCACGTGGTCAATGCTGCCGGGATGAGCCACATGGGCAAGCTCCCCGCGAGGCGCTCCCAAGGGGAAATCCGTTTGGCAAAGGGTTTGAGCCACAACAGCCAAAGGGCCCCCCCGAGCAGGAGATAACCGACAAGGAAGAAGCGGTTCTGCGTCCATACCAGACGCCGGTCCACACCGTGGCTGACCGCCGTGGCGAGTACTTGGACGACAATGGCGCTCGCAAACACAACTCCGAGGTGCATCCCCCAGGCCGCGGCTATTCGCCTAAGGCTCGCACCGGATTTGCGACCGAGAAAAATGGCTCCACCAACCAAACTGACTCCGAAAAACAACCACAGCCAAGCCCAACTCGTCCGATAATGAACGACAAACAGGGACGCCACGTCGAAGTAGACGCGGTTGTCTGTGGCCTTCCATGACTGCTCCAGATTGCCGAAGTGGCGTACCATGGCCAAGCCGTAATCCCCATCGTGCTGCAAGCTTCGCGGGTCGAGGCCCTCAATGTTGTCGGCGGCGGTGTGGTAGCGCTCGAGGCCATCGGCAAAGGCGAAGTTCAGCCCGGCGACGCCGGTGGGACCCCAGGCAGTGAGATCCGTGTCGTTCGGCAATAGCTTGGCGAGGTTGGCTATCAGGGAGCTTGCCACCGGACGCGGCGCTGCCTTGGCAAAGCCAACAATGACCTCACCGTTATTGCCAAGGGTCTCGAACATGGCCACCGGTCCGCGATAGCCACGGGCTTCGAAGTTGAGAACCAAATCGACCTCGTCGACCCAGGGCAGGTCGCGGACCGCAGCCCTCGCTCCCAATAGACCTATTTCCTCAGCGTCGGTGACGAGGAAGATAACGTCGTTCTTAAGTGGCCCGCTGGCGTTGAGAGACCGGGCGGTCTCCAAGAGAGTCGCCACAGCGGAGGAATCATCTGCGGCACCGGGGGCGTTCTCCACAGAATCGTAGTGAGCCATCATCAAGATGGTGTGCGATCCGCCCTGTCCCTTTTTGCGGGCGACGATATTGTGGACTCGAGCCGTGCGTATCCGCCCAACAAAGCGTGCGGTCACAATGGCAGAGTGGTTCTCAGGCTCAAGCCCGACCGCCGTGAGCTCATTGAGAATGTACTGCCGAGCCCTGGCGTGAGCGCTGGTACCGACGGGATGTGGCTCCTGGGCGATTGCCCGCACATGGGTCATGGCCCTCGCCGCTGAGAAATCCTCCAAAGCGGCATTGATGTCCTTTGCCCTTGGGGGTGAGAGGCGACCGACGGCAAAGGCTATGCTCGCGAGCAGGAGACCCAAGGCGAGAACGCCATCTCTGTGAATAGGCAACATGGCTGCACCTCACGTATCCAACCGTTGACGTATCTTCTTTTGTGGTTTAAAAACAAGATGAAAATCAGTTGTGTCACGGCGACATGTTTTGGCGCAGCCTTTGCACGTTGCCCTGTTCGACTACCAGGTAGGGAGTGAGCCCATGAGAACATTTGCGGTATTTCTGATTTTATCAATGGCAACAGGATGTTTGGAAGACAACATCGAAGTAAATAACAAAAGTCCGCGCACCACCGCGAATCTAGTTAGTTTCGAGTCCTGTGGTGATCTTCACGAGGCTCTCCAGCAGAACCTCGCGGAAGAAATGCGGGTGCGTCTGCTGTCATCGGCGTCCCACGGGGGGCGTGTCGGCGGGCCCATACGGGAGGCCGCGAACAGCCAAGATAGCGGTCGTGAGCAAGGCGTCGACTACTCTGGAACCAACAATCAGGAAGGCGGCGTCGACGAGGCCGACTTCGTCAAGACCGACGGTTACTTCATCTACCTGCTCAACGGTGCCCGCTTGGAAATCATGGGGGTTCCTGTTTTTGGCGAGCTCACCCACGAGTCCACTTTGGAGCTCGAGGGCTATCCCTTCCAGATGCTCATCGGCGACGACGCTCTCACTGTGTTTTCTCAGGTCTACACCTATCAAATGCCTGAGGAACACCCCCTGCGAGAGCTTGTGGCCGACCGCGTCAACGACTCTTGGTGGTACGGCAGCGCGATTCTCACCAAGGTGACGGTGGTCGATATCTCCGATCGTACCAACCCTACCGCGAGCCGCGAGCTCTTCCTTGAGGGCTGGTACCAGACCGCCCGTCGGGTGGACGGCACCGTCCGCGCCGTTTCCTACGGCATGATGGATATTCCCGGCCTCATCTACTGGCCTGAGCTGCCAGACGAGTATTACCAGATCGATTGGGACGACCCGATGCGCGACGTCATCTGGGACGAGGCAGCACAACGGGCCATTCGCCAAAACAACGTCACCATCTTCAACACCCCTCTGTCTGACTTTGTGCCATCCATCTACGAACGTATTGGCCAGGGTTTTGTCGAGCATCGCTTCGCCGCCGGTGGCTGCCAAAACTTCGCAATGGCCGACGACGGAATGAGTCATGGGATCAGCTCAATCCTCAGCCTCAATCTGGAAAGTCCATCATTTTCATTCGAGTCTGACCACATCGTGACAAACTGGAGCACTGTTTATGCATCCCAAGATGTGATGCTCCTCGCCGAGCCAGCCCAGGATTGGTGGTGGTATTGGAACAACGACGAGTTCCAGGAAGCCACGAATGTCCACCGCTTTGACATCTCGACGGCCGGGGTCACCACCTATACAGGCAGCGGTCGCATCGATGGTTTGACCCTCGACCAGTTCTCCTTCTCTGAGTACCAAGGCAACGTTCGCGTCGCTGCGACCACGGGCCAGTGGGGCCGTTGGTGGCTGGAGAATCCCCCAGAGCCAGAAAACCACGTTTATGTCCTCGCGGGCACCAGCAGCCTTGAGGTCATTGGCCATGTTGGCGGTATTGCGATTGGTGAGCGCATCTGGTCGTCACGATTCCTCGGAGACAAGGGTTTCTTGGTCACCTTCCGCAATGTGGATCCCCTGTGGACCATTGACCTCAGCAACCCAACAAATCCAGGCATCATTGGCGAGCTCAAAGTCCCCGGCGTCTCCACTTACATCCACCCCATCGAGGACAGTCTGTTGACCATCGGCTACGGCGGCGACGACGAGGGCATGTTCTGGTGGGCCCCGCAGATCTCCCTGTTCGATGTCAGCGACTTCGCCGCCCCCGCCGTCGATGCGACGCTGATGCTCGAGCCCCCGAGCCCCGAGGACGGCTGGAGTTACGCCTGGAGTGAGGCCATGTGGGAACACAAGGCATTCCAATATTGGAATGGCCTGCTCGCCATTCCCCTTTCGAGCTACCGTTCCTACTATGACAACGAAGGCTACTACGGTTACGAGTATTTCAGCCGTCTGCAGCTCATCAATGTCGACCTCGAGGGTTCCTTGTCCCTATATGGCAGCATCGATCACTCCGACTTCTTCAACACCGACACCGAGACCTATTGGGATTGGCGGGACGTGCGCCGCAGCATCTTCATGGGCGCGAACTTCGACACCATGTTCATCTATGCCATCAGCGACCGTGGCGTCAGCGTTCACAAGGTCTCAGACATGAGTCTGGCCGCCAAGGTAGCTCTTCCAGGCACCACAGGTTATGAATATTATTGGTGGTTCTAGTCGGGCGGCAGCTACGCGCGGGCATGGCGTAGGCGCATAATCACCTCGAGAAAGGTGATTTGTCGGCGGGAAAATAGACAAGCGGCAATGCATTGCATATATGCAGGCAGGCCAAACTCTTGAATAATCGTGGTCCCATTGGTGACCAGATGTCGTGCGGTAATTAGGCCTCGCATAGTGGCCTCCTCATGCATTCGTCCCTTGGACGCAGCGCCAGCGGCATTGCAATTCTTGGGCCATTGCCAGATTAAAAAACCAATTAATAATCAACATGTTACGAGAGCGGTTGGACGTGGAATCCCAGTTCCGTGGCAAATAGTACCACATTACCTTTCGCTTTGGCGCAATGCCGAGCAGATTCAATCAGATAGCAGCGTGGTGATTCTACCCCATTGACGTTGCAAAAAGTAGCCAATCCCGGGACTTCTTTCACGGGAGCTTACGCGGGTGCCTTGAGCCGAGCCCGGACACCATCGGTGATCGCACGCTAATTCACGGGAGTTTCCGCCGGTGCCTTAAGGTGAGCCAGTACACCATCGGCGATCGCTTTGGCGGTGGTTTTCTGATAGGCGGATTGGGTCAAGAGCTTACCTTCGTGTTTATGTGACAAAAAGCCGATCTCAACCAGAATCGAAGGCATTCGTGCCCCCAACAAAACGTAGAAAAGCGAGGCCTTGACCCCGAGGTCCCGAGTTCTCGGGTTTTTCGCTTTGGCCCCTTTCATGAGGCTCCTTTGCACTCTCCTCGCCAATGCCACCGACTCGTCGGTGTTCACCTTGGTAGCGAGGTCAGCCAAGATGAGCTGCAGGTCGCTCACCTGCTCCTCGTTGGTTTGGTTTTCCACAGCTGCTAGGCGCAGGGAATAGCGATCGTCGGTGACGTTCAAATAATAGGTCTCAATACCTTGTACCATTGCGGATCTGTGGGAGTTTGCATGGATAGACACGAAAATGTCTGCGTTTGCGCGGTTCGCAAAGGCGGTACGTTCTTCAAGGGCGATGGCCTTGTCGGCAGTCCGGGTCAGACTCACCGCGACCCCCTCTTTTTTCAACAGACCTGCCACTTCTCGGCCAATCGCCAGGGTGATGTCTTTCTCGCTTGACTTGCCTGGTCCGCATGCACCCCCATCCCTGCCACCGTGACCTGGGTCGATAACAACGTGACGGCCCCCGAGTTCGGTGTCGATTGCCCCTGCTGCGGCGTCATTAGCAGTTTTGGATACAGTCGTCTTGACGACCGGAGTCTCGGCTGCATCAGGTCCTAATGGTTTCCCTGAATTGGGGGTGATCTTCGCCGCCGCGTCCGTGGCGAAGGCATCAATAACCACGCGATAGGGGTTCTCCATGGTCATCACCCGATGCTTGACCGTAGCCTCGAGGTCGAGCACCACCCGCACCGTCGCAGCCTTGTATTGACCACTGCGCACCCCCTGGAGCAACTCGTCCTGCACCACCGTTGCGGTCGCGACCTTTTTGGAAAGACGTGCCTTTTCGATGTCGACGTAAACCCGAGCCGGCTTGCCGGCACCCTCCGGCACATTCCCCGAACGGGCAAGGGCGGGTCCCGTCAGATAGACCGCGACCCGCGTGTAGTCGGGGTTGCTCCAATGTTTGATGCTGGTCACTTCGGGTATCGGTCCCCTGTCGTCGCGGCGACCGACCATTTTCCCCGTGGTCTCCTCTTCTTCCACCTCTTCCTTCGCAACTGGTACGTCGGACAACTCTTTGGCCAGAGCAGCCGCTTGGCTGCTCATGTCGCCATTGGCATAGCTGCTCAGAATCTCCCGGACAGCTCGCGCCGCCGCCCCACGGTCTTTCACATGGTACAAGAACAACTGCGACCGTTGCCACAACGCATCATCGGCAAGATTGCTGTTGGGATAGAGGTGCACCACCCTCTCGTAGCCTGCCAAAGCCTGGTCTAGGTCAGATTCGCGCCGGGACACCCGCCAAAGATCGCTCCAGAGCTCTGCGGCGGTGTAAATTGCGGAGGGCGCTTCCGGGGCTTCGGGGTACTGCCCTGTCAAGTCAGCGAACGCGGCAATCACCTTGAGCCAGTTGTGGCGATACTGTTGCCGCTCCTTTTTGTCCTTGAGGGCAAAATACTGACCACGGGCACCCTCATAAGCTTTTCGCGACGCAGAGCTCCCAGCAACCGAAGGAGCGGCAACCATAGAAATCACGGTCGCAACCGCAAGTGTTTTGCCTAAAGAGCTCATGACCACAACTCAATTGCCAAAGCGGATTGGCAACCTCTTTTTGTCTACCCCACCCTGCCCTTATCTCCCAGAAACGGGCATCTATTTCGTCCGATCGGCCCAACCTCATCAGGCACGCTCCAGACGACCTCCATTGTCTTGAGGCTGTCCTGTCGCTATATCCGCCTGACACCTGATCCCCAGGCATCTGGCAGCATCACTTACGATTGCGGTTGATCCACCATGAATCACATCGCCTCTTGGGTTCTCGCCCTGTCAATCATTGCGCCCGTTTCAACAAGGGCCGACAGTGCCAAACCCTCGGCCCCGGACGGGATTCTGCGAACCACGCCCTACGACATCGATGCGGTCGTCGACACCACCTATGGCGTCGGCGCGGCACTGTTGTTTGGCGCCATGGCTGCCTATTCGGGCGAGCAACCGTTTTCCGCACACTGTGCCAGGCTCGGCTCGGGTCGCTGTGACCCCGATGACCTCTTTGGCATCGATCGCTATGCGGTAGGCAAGAGCTCGACTGCCTGGGACCAGTACTCAAACATCGCCGAATTGACCGCCATTCTCGGCCCACTCGCCTTTGATGGCCTCGATGTCCTCTTTTCTCACAGCACCGCCCCATGGTCCGATTGGGGCACCGACGTTCTGGTCATGGCCCAGGCGCAGTTGACCGCGGGCATCGCCAACTATGGGCTCAAGCTCTCGGTCGGCCGTCCGCGTCCTCGCCAGTATCGTTCCAACACCTACAAGGCCGTCGCCGAGAGCGAACTGTCTTTCCCCAGCGGCCACACGGTGGCCATCAGCGCCGGTGCCACGGCATTCGCCTACACTTATTGGCTACGCAACCCGAGCTCCTCCTCACGCTATTGGGTCGCCCTCGCCTGCGGTGCCCTCTCCCTTTCCGGTGGTTGGGCCCGTGTGGAAGCGGGCAAACACTTCCCAACCGACGTTGTCGCCGGCCTGGCCCTTGGTGCCATGAGCGGCGTCCTCGTGCCGTGGCTGCATCGCCGCGAAGAACTCGGTGGCGCGACCTTGGTGCCCGCGGTCACCTCCGACTCGGCGTCTGCGAGCCTCATCTGGCGACTATAAAAGACTCACCCCCTACTTCGGGTTCTTCTTCATGAAGTCGAGCATAAATGCTGCAAGCTTCTCGGCACCCTCGAGGGTCATGGCGTTGTACAGTGACACGCGAATGCCACCGACGCTGCGGTGGCCCTTGAGGCCGATGAAGCCGGCTGCCTTGGCGTCAGCAATGAGTTTCTTCTCGAGATCTTCCGTGGGCAGGCGCATGGTGATGTTGGCCCACGAGCGGGACGCTTGTTGCACCGTGCCCTTGAAGTAGTCGCCGTGTTGGTCGATGAGGCCGCCGATAACGTCCTTCTTCTTGGCGTTCACCTTCTCAATCGCAGACACGCCCCCCTGCTTCTTCACCCATTCAAGGACCAGCTTGACGATGTAAACGGCGAAAGCTGGCGGCGTGTTGTATAGCGATTTTTCCTTGGCGTGGGTCTTGTAGTTGAGCATGGTGGGAATACTGTCGGGACACTTCGCCAGCATCTCGTCGCGAATGATCACCGCGGTGCAACCGGCCGGGCCGATGTTCTTCTGGGCACCAGCGTAGATCACGCTGAACTTGCCGAAGTCGCGCCGCCGCGAAAGGATGTCGCTCGACATATCACAGATGAGCGGCACGTCGGTGTCGGGCATGTCCTGATATTGGGTGCCTGCGATGGTGTTGTTCGAGGTAATGTGCAGGTACGCCGCGCCGTTGGGCGCTTTGATATCCTTGGGAATGTAGGAGTACTTGTCACCCTTGCTCGAGGCAACCACTTCCACCTTGCCGAGCTTCTCCGCTTCCTTGATGGCCTTGGCCGACCAAGTGCCGGTGTCGACATAAGCCCCAACTTTGCCTTGGGGAAGAAAGTTCATCGGTATCATGGAGAACTGAGTCGACGCGCCACCGCCCAAAAACAGAACATGATAGTTCTCGCCAACACCCATGAGCTCACGCATGAGGCTAATGGCCTGGTTGTTAATATCCTCGTACTCGGGGGAGCGATGTGAGATCTCCAAGATGCTCATGCCCGTGCCGCGATAGTCGAGCAGCTCCTCTTGGGCAACCTTGAGTACTTCTAGGGGAAGTGCAGCAGGACCGGGACCAAAGTTAAAAACGCGTTTTACCATGTCGAGCTCCAGGGTCGTCTACGCTCCTGCGTGCCGACCGTAGGTTTGGGTTCAATTTTGAATTCGTTCTTTCGTCATGTAACGTCACGTGACGTCACGTGGTCACGCCATCGCACTCATTTGTTCTTGGCAACAAATTCACCAATGAGCTTGTCGACCATGATGCCGATCCGAGCCATGTTCTCCGTGGTCGACGCGCCAATGTGCGGCAGAAACAGGGTGTTCGGTGCCTTGAAGAGTGGCGACTCGCCCGGTGGGTCTGAGTTCCACACGTCGGTGGCATAACCGCCAAGCTTGCCACTCTCGAGGGCCATCACGACATCCTCTTCAACAATAAGCTTGCCGCGGGCAGTGTTGATGAGGAATGCACCATCTTTCATCTTGGCGATGGTGTTCTTGTTGATGATGCCCTTGGTCGCATCGAGCAGCGGCATGTGCATCGAGATGTAATCCGATTGGGCAAGGGTCGCGTCCATGGTCGGGACGATCTCTGCAAAGTCGGTGAAGGGCACATCTGGGTGCCAACCGAGGACGCGCATGTTGAATGCCTTGGCACGCACGGCGAGTGCGAGGCCAATGCGGCCGAGCCCAAGGATGCCGAGGGTCTTGCCACCGAGCTCCGTGCGCTTGATCTCTTTCTTGAGCCATTTGCCCTCACGCATCGATTGGTCGGCGCGACAGATGTGATTCGGCAAGCCAATCATCATGGCAAAGGCGAGCTCGGCAACGGCGTTGCTCGAGGCGTCGGCGGTATTAAAAACTTTGATACCTCGCTGTGCCGCGTAGGGCTGATCGACATTGTCCAGTCCAACACCCCCACGGATGATCAGCTTGCAGCTCTTGGCACCGTCGAGGTACTCCTTGGTCGCCTTGGTCTTGCTGCGAATCAAGATCACCTCCGCTTCGCCAACGCGCCCCGAGTTGTCGGTTACTTCGCCATGCTTTGCGAGCTTGGAAGGAAGGTCTGGGCCAAATGCATCGGAAATGAGGATCAGCATGCTTGTCTCCGTTGGGTTCTCTACCACCTACGAAATCTTGAGAAATCCACAGGCGGAACATATGAAATTGCGAGCAAAACTCAACCCCCATCGACTTCGGGGACCGCACTTGTGACATTTGTCATTCCCCGAAACGTTTGCTCAATAAGATGCTTGCCAACAGTAGCCTGACCTGGCCGAAAGAGTATATAATCCGGCGCAATTCTATAGAATTGCAGGGAGGCTGCGATGTCATCAGGGCCAGGCGAAGTTGGGAAAATCATCATCCGACGTGGAGTCGAATTCGAGCGCGATCTTCACAACGAAGATGTCTTTCGCTGGCTCGAAGCTGCAGGCGGTGAGCTCGAGTCCCGCGGCATTGCGGTGAAACTGACGGGCACCAAGACACGGGTGGTCAAGAACGCCAAAGACCTCCTCGCCTACGCCAAAGAAATCGAGGGCATCTCCAGGACAGCGAAGACCCTTGCGGGTGATAGCACCTCTAAGACAACGATGACCCTTGCGGATCTCGTTGAAGTGATCGACGACATTGTCAAAGAGAATTCCCACGTCGCGCCCGATGACAACACCATCGACCTGCGTGAGAATCAAGACCTGGCGAAGAACCTCAAGCTCTACGACGGCCGCGCCAACTACGCTGGTACCAACAATCTCGATGGCCTACGCGACGGCACGATGGTGGACGTACGGGGGTACCGCTTCGGCGACCTTTTCCTCAAGAAGGCCGCAATGAAATTCGCCATGAAGAAACTCCTCGAGATCTACGAGGAGAAGGTCAACGATCCCGAGTACGGCGGCACACTGGTGTTCGGCAAATATGGCAAAAAGCTTCCCGTCGACGGCAAGCTAGGAAAGCTCGCCTCACTGGGCCGCGCCGAGCACTGGATCAAGCGGGTTCAGGATGACAAGCGCAAGTTCACCCATTGGGAAGAGCGCGCGACGTCCTTGTACAACAACGTGCAACAGTTGCGCGCGAAGTATCCAGATTTCGACGCACAGATTGAGGCGCTCACCGAAGCCAAAGGCGGTATTCCCCTATCCTCAACAAACGACAACGCGATCCAGGTGCTCGACGATGGTGCCGAGGCTTTCAAAAACCAATTCGAACACGTGAAGAATGCAGAGCACAGCATTCGGATCATGAGCTGGGCCTTTTATAACGATTACACAGGCAACAGGATGGCCAACTTGCTGTGCGAAAAAGCCCGGGAAGGCAAGACGGTGCAAGTCATGGTTGATGGTCAGGTCGCCAAACAAGAGGGCCATCATGAGATGTTCGACCGGATGCAGAAAGCTGGCGTGCAAATCATCGGCTACCGCAATCCCGATCGGCCCTTCGATGGCAACCATCGCAAGATCTTCATCGTCGACAATAAGGTGGCCCAGATTGGCGGCATGAACACGGGCGACATGTACAGCCGTCTCAGCCTCGACCCCCACACACCGAAGTTCCAGGACACCAATATCGAGATCAAAGGCGGCGGCGTCGACAAGATCGCCGAGCTATTTAAACACGCCTGGAATACCCAGATCGGTCTGCGCAAAGGGCGCAGCGATGAGTTCGCGTTCGAGCTTGGTGCGAAACCACAGCGCATCGGGTCTATCACCCCCTTTGATTGGAACGGCACCCAGCCAACTTCCACCGAGAAGACCTGGATCATCGATCACATTCCCGGTGAAGATGATGCCAACATCATGAATTCGATCCTGCTCAATATCGAGCACGAGACGACTTCTATCGACATCTCCCAGGCCTATTTCTTCGACATGCCGCCCATCCAAGACGCGCTCAAGCGAGCCATCAACCGCGGTGTGAAGATTCGCATCCTCGGCAACGGTTATCAGAGCATGGACGATCCGCAGCTGGCCGGTCTCATGCTTCAAGCCATGCATGATCTCGAAAAAGAGGGAGCAGCATACGCTCGAGAACATGAGGGCATCGCGAATCCAGTGGAGATCTACCTCAAGCAGGGCGACGTTCGGGCTCTCGGGCCCGATGGTAAACCCGTGCACGGAGCTGGTGCTCTGGCCGACACCGCCCACAAGAAGATCTGGGTGTTTGGCGGTCACAAGGATTCCGGTGCGGCTCGGACACTGGTTGGTAGCTGGAACCTCCATCCGCGTTCCAACTCGTTGGAGTGCGAAGCCATCGCCATGGTCGAAAGCGACATGGCCAAAGCGGACCAAGAGCAAAACACAGCCCGGACCATGACCGCCTCATTGGAGCGCGACTACAGCCAGGCCCAACGCGTGAGCGGCAATGACATGCTGGAGATGTACTCACCCGAGATGCGACAATTGGAATCCCGCCTGCTCAAACTCCTCTGGAACAACCTGTAGCTCCGGCTGCGCCGCCATCACTGCGACCTGCCCTAGCTCGCACCCAAGAACAGCCCGCACTCGGGGCACTCATTGGCGTTGTCAGCCATGGGGGTGCCGCAAGCAGGACACCTGTCATCGGCGAGGAGCTGGGGTTCTGCGCCCTCCCCTACCATGAGGCCTTCGAGCTCCAATCCCTGCTGCGCCCGATGGTGAAAGCTCCGCGCGGTGTCGCCGAGGCGTTGCGCTTCCACCATCAAGAAGAACCGCGCGTGCATGCCGGGATCGACCTCGGTGTTCTCCGCCTCACCCGAGATGACCGATGGAATACCGTCGTTGGAAAGAACCCGCTGCGCTTCCCGCAGAGCCACGTGGTTGCCCACCATCACGGCGTGCAGCTCTTTGCCTTTGAGCGCGCGCGCCATCGCCTCGGGTGAGGCGAGGATATCCTCGTCGGGAATGGAGCCGACGAGATCAACCTCGCAGTTGGCACAATGGATCACGCCTTCAAGAAACTCGGAACGGCATACTGGGCAATACATGGGAGTCGTTATGCAGCTAGCCCCTTCCCTTGTCTAGAAGCTTTTTGAGGCGGTCGATCTCGGCGAGGGCCTCCATGGGCGTCATGTTCATTGGATCGAGGGCGGCGACCGCTTCCTCGAC
>MGST01000119.1:12335-21890 GCA_001798605.1 Deltaproteobacteria bacterium RIFOXYA12_FULL_58_15
CCTGAATGCCGTAGCTGCGATTGGCCGCACCTTCGACAAGCCGCCGCAAAAACACAACCCGATCATCCTGTTCTTTGACCGCCACTGAAAAATTGACGATGCGCGGGCGATCCAGGGCGAGGTCTGTGAGCTCGTGATAGTGGGTGGCGAACATGGTGCGGCACCCCGCCCGGTCGTGCAGGTTCTCGGCGACCGCCCAGGCGATGGAAACACCGTCGAAGGTGCTGGTACCCCGGCCGATCTCATCGAGGAGCACCAGACTATGACGGGTCGCGTGCTCAAGGATCGACGCAGTTTCGATCATCTCCACCATGAAGGTCGATCGGCCGCGGCCGAGATTGTCGGCCGCACCGACACGCGTGAATACACGATCGCAAGACCCCACCGTCGCGCTCTTCGCCGGTACAAAGGTGCCCATGTGCGCCATGATCGTGATCAACGCCGCCTGACGCATGAGGGTGCTCTTGCCCGCCATGTTGGGGCCGGTGAGAATCATTAGTTGCTCGGTGTCGGCGTCGAGAGAAATGTCGTTGGGCACAAAACGCTCACCACCGGGCATCAATCGTTCGAGCACAGGGTGACGGCTCTCTCTGAGATCGAGAAATGGCTCCTCGACAAGCACTGGACGAGTGTACCTGCCCTCTTGAGCGACCTGACCGAGACTGGCGAGGACATCGGTTTCGGCGAGCAACCGCGAGATCGCGCGCACCCTTGAAATCTGGGCACCAACCTTGGCCACGAGCTCGTCGAAGAGAACCTGCTCACTCGCCTTGCGCCGCTCATCGGCACCCAAAACCTTGTCCTCGTACTGTTTGAGCTCGTCGGTGATGTAGCGCTCGGCGTTGACCAGAGTTTGTTTGCGAACATAGTGGGCCGGCACCTGACCAGCGCTGGCGTTGGAGACCTCGATGTAATAGCCAAACACCTTGTTGTAGCGCACCTTGAGCTTGGCAATGCCGCTCTTCTCACGTTCCCGTTTTTCTAGATCGTCGAGAAAGCCGTGCCCCTCGGTGGACAAGGAGATCAGCTCGTCGAGGTTCTCGCGATAACCACGTTTGAAAATACCGCCATCGAGGTGGGAGGTGGGCGGCTCGTCAACCAGCGCCCGCTCCAGAAGCTCGTGGAGATCGGCAACGGGATCAAGGTCGCGCCAACGCTTGCCTATCCCAGGATGGGCTTGCAGCTCCGCCTTGAGATCTGGAACCTGAGCGAGGGAGCTTCGCACTGCACCGAGGTCCCTTGGATTTGCCCGGCCCACAGCCACCCGTCCGAGCAAACGCTCGAGGTCGCGAATCCCGTCGAGGAGTCGCTGCAGCTTCTCCCGCAGGTCCGAGTTCTGCTTGAACAACTGCACAGAATCCAGCCGGGCCTCGATGCCCATGCGATCGCGCAGGGGAAACAACAGCCATTGGCCCAACAGTCGCGAGCCCATGGCCGTGCGACAGCGGTCCAGATGCCAAAGCAAGGAGCCAAACCGGCGGTTGTCGATCTGAGTGGCACACAGCTCGAGGTTTCTACGGGTGGCCTCGTCGAGGACCACCGCATCGGTGATCGAATAGGCCCGTGGCACCATGAGATGCGCGAGCTTGCGCCGCTGGGTCCTCTCGGCAAAGGCGATGAGTCGAACGAGCGCTTGGCGCTGCTCATCTGAGCCGCCCGAGGGTGTGCCGGCGATGTTGTCTGTGCCGACCCGATCCATCAACACCTTGCGGGCATCCTTGGGCTTTTGGAGGTTGTCGAGATTCTCCCCATCCTTGTCCTCGCCATCCTCGAGGCCGCGGATAGGGATACGCCGATCGTCGTCGAGTCGGGCGACAACAAAGTCGCGCATGGCCGCGTCTGTCAGGACCTCGCGCACCCCCATCCGTCGTAGCTCGTCACCCAAAAGGCTCGGGGGACAATGGGTGACCAACAGCTCACCGGCAAGCAATTCCATGAGCGCCACGACGTGCACCCCACCACCGACGGCAGGACCGACGTAGGCGAGATAGCTCGCCGCAGCAGGGTCCAGGGCATCGAGGTCGGACACGGTGCCGGGGGTGACGAGCCTGGTGACTTCCCGTTTGACCAGGCCCTTGGCCAACTTTGGGTCCTCGACCTGATCGCAGATGGCCACGGTGTAGCCACGGTCAATCAGACGAGCGATGTATGACGAGACTGCGTGGTGTGGTACCCCCGCCATGGGTACCGGTCCCCCGTGGCGGTCTTTGTCGCGGGCAGTCAAGACGATATCGAGTTCTTTCGAGGCCGTCTCGGCGTCCTCAAAGAACATCTCAAAGAAATCCCCCATGCGAAACATGAGGATTGCGTCTGGGTGCTCAGCTTTGGCATCCAGATACTGCCGCATCATCGGGGTTTGGCGGGCATCTTGCGAGGAAGCTGACATAGCCGCGGATCCGTATCAGATTCTTCTCACAGTCGACAGCGTTGTTTCAGGTGCGGTCATACAGGAAGGCGGAGATGAGCTCCCCTATGGCAAAACGGCTCTGCTCAGAAACCTCCGCGAATGAGAGACCCAACCCGCCCCTGCCCCGATGTGCAACCGTCGCGACCACCACAACCGTCTGACCTCGGTGGGGGAACGTCAACTGAATCGGAGTGCCGAGCGGCACCTTCTCATCGGTCTTGACGTATGCACCACCCAGGCTGATGTTCTCGGTCGCCACAGTGAGCTCGCGGCCGCCAATTGTGGCCGTCATGGAAAGCTCGACATGGAACCGTTCGCCGGCACGTCGCCCCTGCATGTTACGACAGAAGCGCGTCTCGGCAATGCAGATCTGCACGTGTTGGAGTAACCCCTTGGCGGTAAACGGTTTCGGTACAATGCGGTAGAAAAGATCGGTTTGCTCGGCGAAAACAACCTCGTCCAACTCAGGATAGGCGGTCACCATCAATGCGGTCGTGTCGACCCCCTGTTTTCGACAGGCGCGAATGAACTCCACACCGTTCATCTTCGGCATGCGGTAGTCGACGATCATGCATAGGGGTGCCTCTTGCACCGCCGCAGCGATCGCATCCTCAGCATCGGTGAAGATGAGCACCCGGTATTTGTTGAGAGTTCGCTCCACAAGCTCCAGGTTGTCAGCCTCATCATCGACTGCTATCACAGTGAACTTCGCTTCCATGGAGGTATTCAATCACGAACCTCGGGAGGGTTCACCCCGATTGTGCATTCGGGCAATCTATGTGTCGGACGGAAGTTTTGCGGTTTAGGCAAACAACGGTTTCAGTTGATCGTAGGTGTCGAGAAGGTGTTGGGAAATAACCTTGGACATGCCCGTCACTGCCATGAAGTTGGTGTCGCCATTCCAACGGGGCACCAAATGATAGTGCATGTGTCCAGGTATGCCTGCCCCAGCCACCTGCCCGTAGTTGAGACCGATATTCATGCCATGGCAGCGCATTGACTCTTCGAGGACGTTGGTGGCCTTGTGCAACAACTGATGCAACTCGGCGAAGGTTGCCTCATCCAGTCCATTGTAGTGGCTGACATGGGCCTTTGGCATCACCAAGAGATGGCCGTTGTTGTAAGGGAATTTGTTCAGCACAGCCATCGTTCGCTCGCCGCGGTAGACCAGCAAACGGGATCGGTCATCCCCCGCGGACTGCATGTCGCAAAAGATGCACTCCGACGTGGGTGCCTCTTGTGCCGTGGAGGACAGGATGTACTCCATCCGCCATGGAGCCCAGAGGTGGTGCACGCCTAGACTTCCGACTCGTCGGCGTCGTCTGAATCCTTTGTCTTGACGATCGGGTACTGCAGACGGCCGTCGTCAACTCGCTGCTTTAGCTCGTGCCCCACTGTGAAGAAAGGCACTCGCTTCGGCGGCACCGCAATCGATTCGCCAGTCTTCGGATTGCGCCCCTGGCGTGCCCGACGATGGCGCACGGAAAAACTGCCGAATCCACGAATCTCGATGCGACTTCCACCCTGCAGGGCATCGGTCATCGAATCAAAGATGGTGTTAACAACTATCTCTACGTCTCGTGCCGAGAGATGAGGCATTTTGGTGGTCACGGCCTGAATCAAACCGCTCTTTGTCATCCGAGGGTGTCTCCTGATTATCGCGACATCCGTGCGATGGGTGGATCGCGGCTGTCGCCACGTCCACTCCCGCCGGTTTCTATTGAAGCCTAGTCTTCTGAGGAATCTTTGTAGTCCGAGCCGTCTTCGTCGGTGTTGACGACAGCGGCAAGCTTCTCGCCAAACACGTCGCCAAGTTGGGCGCGGCCAATGGCCTCGTTGCCCATGTAGGCGCGGTAGTCACTGGTGCCGTCACGGGCGGCCTTGATTGATAGGGAAATCCGGCGTTCACCTGGATCCACGTCGAGGACCATGACCTCAACGTCGTCGCCCTGCTTGGTGATGTCCGAAACCTTTTCCACACGCTCGTCCGCAAGTTCGGAGATGTGACACAGGCCGTCGATGCCGGGCTCTATCTCGACGAAGACCCCGTAATCGGTAATCTTCATCACCTTGCCAATCACCTTGGTTCCCCGCGGGAAGCGCCGAGGCAGGGTCTCCCATGGGTCGTCCGTGAGTTGCTTGATGCCCAAGGAGAAGCGCTCGTTCTCGACGTCGATGTTAAGAACAACAGCTTCGACCTCGTCACCTTTGGTGTACAACTCGCTGGGGTGCTTGACCCGGTGTGTCCACGACAAGTCGGAGACGTGCACCAAACCATCGATACCCTCTTCGACACCAACGAAGATACCGAAATCGGTGATGTTGCGGACGGTGCCCTTGATGACAGCACCAACGGGGTATTTGTCGGCTAGTTGAGTCCAAGGGTTGGGCTCGATTTGTTTCATGCCGAGGCTGATCCGCTTCTGCGGCAGATCGATGTCGAGGACAATGGCTTTGACCTCATGACCCACTTCGACAATCTTTGAGGGGTGCTTGACCCGTTTGGTCCAGCTCATCTCAGAGACGTGCACCAAACCTTCGACGCCCGGTTCGATCTCGATGAATGCGCCGTAATCGGTGAGCGAGACGACCTTGCCTTCCACATGCACACCAACGGGATACTTCTCCGCGGCGTTGGCCCATGGATCCTCGGTGATCTGCTTGTAACCGAGAGAAACGCGCTCTGTGTCGGCGTCGAACTTGAGGACCTTGACCTTGATCTCATCAGAGATGTTGAACATCTCCGATGGATGGTTGATGCGGCCCCAGCTCATGTCTGTGATGTGCAACAGACCATCGATACCACCGAGGTCGACGAAAGCGCCGTAGTCGGTGAGGTTCTTGACCACACCCACCATGACCTCGCCCTCGGCCAGGTTCTTGAGGGTCTCACGCTTGTGCTCTTCGCGCTCTTGCTCAAGCAGCACGCGACGGGACAACACGATGTTGCCGCGTTTCTTGTTGAACTTGATGACTTTGAACTTGAAGCGTTGGCCGATGAGTTTGTCGAGATTGCGAATCGGCCGTAGATCAACTTGGCTGCCTGGCAAGAATGCCTTGACGCCGATGTCCACCGACAGGCCACCCTTGACACGGGCGACCACAACGCCATCAATGAGCTCGTCGCGCTCGGCGGCGGCGGAGATATCGTCCCAAACCCGCAGCTTGTCTGCCTTCTCCTTGGAGACGATGACCAAACCGGTATCATCTTCACGGCTCTCGACATACAGGTCGATTTCTTGACCGACCGTAACCGAGGCCTTGCCATCGATAATGCTGAACTCCGAAAGTGACACTGTTGCTTCACTCTTGTAGCCGATGTCGACGAGGACTTTGTCCCCCCCTACTTCGATCACTTTGCCGCGAACGATTTCACCTTCGCGCACCGCGTCTTGCCGTTGCAGACTCTCTTCAAACATCTCGGCGAACGTCTGCCCATCTTCACGCAACGGCTCGCCCTGGGTTTGGGTATCCATGCTGTCTCCTCAACAAACCAAAACTGTCGGACCGGGGCAGATTCGGGTGACACTGCCCTTGCCCTGCGGCCGCCCCATGGCAGCCTGGAAAAAAGTTAAACAAAACGTTCAGACACCCGATGCCTGAACGCGTTAGACCCTCTGTTGACGCAGAGCACTGCGCCGACGGCGTTTTTGCGCCGCAATCTTCTTCTCTTTTTTCTGGATGGAAGGTTTGCAGTAATACTCGCGACGCCGGACTTCCTTCAAGATGCCAGCCGCTTCAACTTTCTTTTTGAAACGCCGCATGGCTTTCTCAAAATGTTCGCCCTCTTTGACGATGATTGTCGTCACGCGCGATCACCTCCTTCCACACTGGATTGGCTCCGTGGGCCGTAACCCAGTGAAGCGGCGCGCATAATACGTATCGGTTGCCCGAAATCAAGTGAAATCGGTGTATTTCAGAGGTTTCGCCCCTGATGACCGGGTCGATCACCGCGAAGTGCGACGGTTGGCATCGCCGTCCACTCTGCTCGGCGCGGGGTCGGTCTGGCAGTGGACGGTTATCCGTCAATCCTCACCGGCCCCACCGTCGCAAGCGTTTCCTCCGCAGTGCTGATACCGTTGGCTAACTTGAGCAGCGCGCAATCCCGCAAGGAACGCATGCCCGCAGCCAAGGCTGCCTGCCGCAACCTATCCTCCCCGGCGGTCTTTGCTATCAACAACCGTATCTCTTCGTTGGCGTCCAACATCTCAAAAATGCCAGTCCGACCGAAGTAACCGGTGCCGCGACAGGTGGGGCAACCCCGGCCTTTGACGGTGTTGGCGTAGGTCTGCATGTCCCGGATGCCAAGCGCGACGCCCTGGTCGAGAGTCAAAGGCATGGGTTCAAGGCAGTCGGCGCAAACCCGTCGAATCAGACGTTGCGCCATCACCCCCACCACGGTCGAGGATATCAGAAATGGTGGCACGCCGAGATCGCCGAGACGTGTGACAGCTCCGACGCTGTCGTTGGTGTGCAAGGTCGAGAACACCAGATGTCCAGTGAGCGCTGCCTGCACTGCCATCTCCGCAGTCTCGCGATCACGAATCTCACCGACCATGATGATGTCTGGATCCTGACGCAGGATGGCGCGCATGGCGTGTGCAAAATCGACACCGATACGGCTCTGTACTGCGGTCTGATTGAAGCGATCGGTCACCATCTCAATGGGGTCCTCGACGGTGGTGACATTGACCGTTTCGTCCGCAAGAGTCTTGAGTGCCGCGTAGAGCGTGGTGGTCTTGCCACTGCCCGTGGGTCCAGTAATCAGAATCAGACCGTGGGGGTTGGCGATCCAACGTTCGAATACCGCGAGTTCCTCCGCGTCGAAACCGACATCCGGAAGATCTTTGAGCAATGCTTCGGGATCAAAGATGCGAATAACCATCTTCTCGCCGAAGGTCACCGGTAGCGACGACACCCGGAGCTCGACTTCGCGATCCCCAAGGACGGTCTTGATGCGGCCATCCTGTGGTCGCCTCTTCTCGGCTATGTCCATGCGTGCCAGGGTCTTCAGTCGTGAAGCAAAAGCAGGCTGCACTTGCTTTGGGATTGTGTGAGTCGAATGCAACGTGCCGTCGATGCGCAAACGCACCTGCGTCTCGTTCTTGCGCGGCTCGACATGGATGTCCGAAGCCCTCTGGTCAAAGGCGTAGCGCAACATGAAATCGACCGCATTGACGATGTGTTGGTCGTTCGCTTCGATCTCACTGACACTGCGCAGACGCACCAGTTGTTCGAAATCACCGAGGCTGTCGGCGCTGCGTTCACGCGCGGCCGACTCCACACTCTTGCGAAACCCGTAGATCTCGGTGATCGCCTTGATGATGTCGCGTTTTGCCGCAACGACCCGTTTCACATCTAGGCGCACCAGACGCTTGAGTCCCTCCACCACCTCGAGATCGAAAGGGTTTTCTACCGCCACCACCAACGCTCGGTCGTCGATGTTCAAGGGCAACACGACATGACGGATGGCAAAGGGGCGCGACAAGGTGCGCGAAACGAGGTCCATGTCGAGCTCGAGGGGATCGATCTTGCGATACGGCATCTTCGCCGCACGGGCCACCAAGGCTGCAATGAGATCCTCATCGATGGTTTGGCCATCGGCGGTCTGCAGGGCAAAGGAGGCAACGAGCTCGCCAGGACCGATACTGTAGCGAGCCAACGCGGCGGCGCTGCTCCCTCCGAAATCCTCGGCGTGTTGACTGGCAATGCGCGCCCGCTGTGCTGGCAGTCGAACCTCGACCTCCCGGCGCGCGGATTCGCTTAGCACATCTTGGCCAATGAGTAGGTCCAGAATCCATTCAACAGTGTAGGTCGTCGGTGTCATTGAGGCGCTAGCCTACACGGAACCGGCGAGCGTGTCTCGTGGGATACTGACGTGGCTACCGCAGTATTCGTGGCTTCCGTGGCAGCAGCAATGTGAAGGCAACCTCTTCGCTCACGTCAGGACGAGGCCCTCGTCTTGGGTGAACTTGAGTTTGCCCTCGACGATCGCCTCCGTCGTTTTGGCACGTTCGGCGGACAACTCGGCGATGTGAGCTACCAACTGCGGATGGGTTGAGACAATCTCTGCGAAGGTGCGCCTCGGGAGCTTGAGCACGATCGACTTGCGGATAGTCTTGATGTTGGCAAAGATCGGCTCGTTGTTGAGCATCTCCATCTCACCGAACACTTCGCCCTCCTTGAGCTGGGCAAGAACGTGGCGTTGTCCGTCCTTCTCAAACGAGACCTCTACCCTCCCCGAGAGCAGTGTGTAGAGACCATCAGCCTTCTGGCCTTGCTCCAGCAACATTTCGTTTGCATCGACCTCACGACTCTTGAACTTCTCAATCAGCGTCTTGCGCTGGTTGCCATCCAGAGGTCTGAAGATCGGCGACGTCGCCATCAGGTTGGACAACAGCCGTTGGCGGTAGAAGCGCAAGAGGATGTGCTTCACCGACGGAAAGGCCTTGACCACCTCATCGAGAACTTTGCGCGATACCTCAAAGAGAAGTGTTTCTTCTTCGGCGATCACCGATGCTGTGCGCGGCGACTGCGACAACAACGCCATTTCCCCGAAGAACGCTCCATCGGAGAGGTGGGCGAGAACGATCTCCGAACCTGTCTCCGTGGTCTTGGTCACCTTCACCCGTCCGTTGGAGATGATGAACATCGAGTCATCCACATCACCCTCGCGGATAACGACCTCATCGGGGAGCACCTGCCGCATGTGCATCTGTTCGAGCAACTGGATGAACGCATTCTTTGACAAATCAGAAAACAACGGGATCGTTGGCAACTCTGCTGGCGGTGGTGCCTCCTCAATGACAACGATGTCATCGTCATCAACGGTTTGAATCTCCTCGGGAGGCGGTGTGACCGCCCCTGGAAGAACCGATCCACGCCCAGTTTTCTTGGCATAAAGATCGGCGAGCATCTTCTGCGTCGCCGTGTGCCCTGAGTCGATCTCCATGATCAACTTGCAGGCAGCTATGGCTTTGAGGAGCAAGCCGTCTGCGGCATACACTTCGGCAACACGCGTGTAAGCACCGATCGCCTCCGTCCCCCGATCCATCTTGCGCAACAGGTCACCGCACCTGAGTTGCGCGGTGAGATCATCGGCGTCTTCGGCGAGGACCTTCTCGTAAAGGATGAGTGCCTTGTCGAGC
>MGST01000120.1 GCA_001798605.1 Deltaproteobacteria bacterium RIFOXYA12_FULL_58_15
CACTTCACACATGATCGATTTGCCGTCAGAAAGCTCGATGGAGACCTGCTCCTCGCGCGCAACCAACTCTTCGACAACCGGGTCGGCGTGCATAACTCCATCCAACCAACCGCACTGCGCCGCGAAGAAGAAGCCACCGTTGCTGATGTCACGAACGACGCCGTTGAGAACACCAGCGCCGAGGCTGCAAACTGCGGCCCATTCGACCCCCTGGCGCGGCTCACAACGTGATGTATCAAACGGCTCAACGGTTTTGACTGACTGGTTCATTCTGGGCTCCTTGTTGATAACTATTTATCGGTCGACCAATCCATAAGTTGCTAAAAAAGAACCCAAATCGACAAACAATCGTGAGTGACCGGCGGCGGCTGGATTGCGGGTGCGGGTTCAAGCTAACTTGTCGAAATTATTGGAATATATCCCAATGCGGTGTCGCCCTTAATCTTGTGGCGGGTGCACAATCGCGCCCAATGGATTTCGTTTGAAGCATTTTGCCGCAGGAGCTTGTTTGACAGTGGTGGAGTAAGAGACGTACTACTTGGAAGTCACAGGTCAGCGTCTTCTCCTTACGGGCAGTGTGCACTCAGCGATGATCATGCGGGTTTGCATTTGTGTTTATGTTCTCAACCTGGCGATGGGTTGCCTGGGGCGTTCGAGTCATTGGGCAGGCGACGTTGAACGCAGCGACCAATCCATGGGTGACGAGGATGGGGCGACCGTTGGAGACACGACCGGCTCGGGGGATGGTGAGTCCGGAAGCGACATCGACGGAAGCGACATCGACGGGGATTCGGACACAAACGGCGAGACCGACGACGCGAGCCCCGATTGTTCCGACCTCGATGATGATGGGTACTTGCCAGTCGAGTGCGCGAGCGGTCTGCCTGTGGATTGCGCCGACAATGACGGTAGTATCCACCCGGGGGCGATTGAAATCTGCGGCAATGGCATCGATGAGGATTGCAGCGGAACCGATGCGAGTTGCACCAATGCCTTGGGAGGATTGACGGTCACCGAGGACGCCTCGGGTGCCCAGGTTAACAACGACCGTTTTTCCGTGGTCTTCGACGCCGCACAAGGCTTTGCGATGACAGACATTCGCGTGACCCATGGCTCGAATGCGAACGTCGTCTACGTGGGGAACGAAAAGCCCGAACGCCTGTCTGGTATTTCAATGTATAATAAATGGTTCAGCTGGAGGACTGACGTTCCCGCGAATGCGCAAGTTGCTGTGGTTGGCCCCGCCGTCGTTCAGCTCAGTGTGAATTGGGGCGCTGGCGGTTCTCCCACGGCTGGTGGTCAAGGCACCACGCTGACAACCGTGCATGCCGACGGTCGCATTCACCGCGACGAGCGGGTCGATGTCATCGTGGATATTCCGGACGTGGCAACCTGGTTTCTGTCCTATCTCACCATCGCGTCAGCGGCCTTCACGGATGTACTTTGGGACAACGGGGTGACCTCAGGCCATTACCTCAAGGGCGTTCCGCCCATCTCTGCCAACGGACAAAACAGCATCACGCCGACGGGCACAGCGAGCGACACCGGTTACCTGTGCGCCTACAACTCGGCCAACGTCGATGTCATCGCGTGGAGCCATCACGTGGCCGGAACGACATTTCCTGCGGGATTTCGCTGCAAGGAGACCAACCAGTTCAGCAGCGTGCCTGGTTCACATTCACTGCTACTTAGCAGTGAATGGGTGAAGAACAACGCGGTTGCGGCCGGCACCTACGGGGGGCAGGTGCTCACGTTCCTCGACGACTCGGGGGGATGTGACAGGGCGATTGCCTATGCCCACGACTTCGCCACTCCAGCGACCTTCGTGGCTTTGGTCGGAGCCGTGTTGACGACAGAGGTCGGGGATGCCGACCACGATGGCTTCAACGAAGGAACCGGTGCCTACGAATTCTCCGCCCAAGGAGGCGTGGAACTCGCGTTTTCGACGCTCACAACTTCGGCACCAAGCACAACCTTGCGCGTGCATGGGATGGCCTCTGATCACGCGCCAACCGTGACGATCGACGGGCTGCCTTTGCAAACCACCGCTGATTATCTCTGGCAGACGGAGACAGATGGTTTTTGGATCCTTCTCAACAAAACTCTGACCGACCATGCAGTCGTCCGCATTCTCGTGCCGTGATTCACCGTCAAATGCGCACTACAATAGTACAATAGTTGGCGACGCAGAGCGGGACTCGAACCCCACCGGCGCAGTTGCTCGTTCGGGTTTTCGAGAGAGACGTGACGTCGAGCGCCTCGTCAGTGGCAAACGAATCATCGAAATCGACTCTATCACCAAAATCAGAATCACCGCCGTGGGCACCATCGAACCCGATCGGTGGATCGCCCCCAGGTTCTCCGTCCCCACCAATGTCGCCATGTGGGGCACCATCAAGAATGGCTTGACCCGTGTCTGCTTGATTTTCCAACGTGATTGTCGGCCCGATCGTCCCGTGGCAACCCGTGGCAAGCGTTGTGGCCGTTCCAAGAAGCCATTGGGAACTCCAAATTCTCATGACACGCGTCGCTTTTCGCAAGCATGACGGTGAAGACCCTTGCGCAACCGGCCAACGGAAAGAAGGCATACTTATGCGTAACATGCTTCGGCTGGTATTGACGAGTGGTTGCGTGGTTGGTTGCGTGGTTGCGTGGTTGCGTGGTTGCGTGGTTGCGTGGTTGCGTTCTGGAGTTCTGGAGTCTCTTCGAGCAGGAAGTCGGAGAGGCAGCCCGACGGCTCTCATACGACATGAGGAACCGATGCTGCGACGGCAAGGTTGCATCTCGGCCGCCTCCACACTCAGCGGGAGAACTTGGAAAGGTGCGGCACTCACTCTCGGGAATGGACCGACCCCTGCGGGGGTTATCGATCCAGAGGTCTACCATGGAATTCACGTTCAAGAAGAAGCTGCTCGCATATTTGAGCGGCGCGGCGTTGAGCTTGACAGCGGGCACCGCGACCGCACGACTCGAGTTGGATGCGATCCCTGAGTCGGTCATCGAAGATCTTCTAGACGATTTGGAAAAGGAGAGGTGGCGTGCTCCAGACATGTCATGCTTGATGAATCTGTTGGCGACCGACTCGCGCCGTCAGGTAAAAAGTCGGGTACTTGAGTTCTTCGCCGCACCCATTATCCAACGACCTCTCGACAATACGGAGCAGGTTTTTCGTTGTCTGGCGGAAGACAATGATCGAGTCGTACGTCGTGCAGCGGCGGAGGCCATCAGCAGGTGGTTGGCGACCGAGGGTGGGCTGAACCGCCTGCGCTTTACCAGCGAATGGTCACTCTCGGACGAGCCACGGTTACGCGAAGCCATTGCCCGATCCCTGGCCGGACCCGTGACAATTGTCGGTGTCGATCTGCTGCTCGAACATCTCGCCAAAGATCCCGTCCATGCTGTGCGTTGTGCCACAGCACGTGCGGCCGAGAGTCGCTTCGAAGAGAACCCAGCAGCTTACGAAAATGTCCTCCGACGCTTGGCCTCGGACTCAGATCGTCGAGTTCGTAAGTCGGCCCGACGCGCCGTGACCCGGAGAATGTGCTGAACACCCACGCCCTGTGCCATGGGAGACAATTCCAAGCGCAGCGCCGTCTCATCTTGCGGCCAAGCAAACCATGCTCCTAGACCGGCTGGATGCAGCTACTGAGGTTCAGGACATGGCATTCTCTGGCTCGGGTCTTCATCTCCTCAAGGGCAAGCTCGCGGCATTTTGGGCCTTGAAGGTGGCGCGGTGGGTCGAGATGCAGCCAATGGGGGCCAAACCAACTGGCCTGCCAGGTAACCAAGCCGCAAACGAAACGCCGGAGCTGGTGAGATCGACAGGTCATCAACGAGCGATATTCTCGTTCCCTCATCTCCAGGGATGGCCGTATCATTCAGGCTGGCAAAAACAACGGATGCCTCGATGTCTGCTTCGACACCAGCCACAGCTTCACTCGCAGCGAGGACAAACAGCATCGGGAAATATCTTCCAAGAGTTTTCACAATCACCTCCTAGTCAGATCGCCGGCCGAATGTTCAGCTCTGCGCGAAGCATCCTTCGTTCCACTCGACTTATTGAGCAAAGGTCTCTTCAATGCAATGAAGGTGAGCAAGAGAACTCCCAACCAGATAGGTGTGCGCTGTTGGTGGCAATTGCATCCGCTCACCAACGATGTCAACGCCGGTTCGGTATCGCTGGGGTGGAAGGAGATGGGAATGTGGGAAACCCGGGATCTGAACCATGCGCCAACCAGCTCGCCTCTATCCTGCATCAGGCGTGCCGAAGATCGTTTGTATCTCTGAGACTCCAGTTTCAATCTCGTAGAGTTGATGAGGATCGCTGATGTTGCCGCAATCGACCTCATCGACGATGGCAAGCGCACCAAAGGGTGGTCCCGCATCGTCTGTTTGTGCCCAAGGATGTGAGGTAGGCGTTTGGAACGATGCTCTCGACGCCCACATTCGGCACATTTGAGATGACCACGGAGCAAGGGGTCGACGAAATACTCAGGGCGTCGAGGGCGCCAGTTATGGTCAACCGTTCGACTGAGGTGCTCGTACTGGTAATGTCACCAAAGACCTGCGGGCGACAATAACGTCCCAATCAACGCCACGCAGCCGATCCGCGTTTTCAACCCCAACCCTAACCATTTAACCCATGTTTTCAAAACAACTCCGTCGTCGGGCCGTAGCATTGCGGCAAGAGAACGTCCACAAGTTAATCATTCCTCGGCAAATTGGGAACCAAGTCGCAGCGAGTATTGTGTGGAGACGGCGTGTGCGCAATCATTGCTTGACGAAGCGCGCCGAGAAGGATTTACGCAGGGTCGGCGAATCTTCGGGGGAGTACTGTGTTGGTGCTCAGCCATCCCATGCAAAATGCCGTGCTCCGCTGTTGTTGTATTGCAGCCATCCTCTTTGCTGCTGGTGATTCCGGTGCGTGGGTCTGCTCCCGCGCATTGTCCGCGAAGAAGCTCGAAGCTGGTGCATCCCTCTCTTGGTTCAAACGAGATCTGACATTTGCTTTCCATACAACAGGCACGACGGACCTGTCCGGGCAAACTGAGGAGGACGTCCTCGCGTCAGCATTTGCCGTCTGGGCCGGAGTGTCGTCGTGTTCGGCACCTGCTGAAGTGTCCGACCTCACATTCACTGCAGAGCCGAACCGCGTAGACAAGGATCCTGTGGGTTTCAACTTCCTCAATCCTGGAGCCAATCAGAATCTTCTCATCTTCAGAGACACGGGCTGGATCCATCCCGATGGCATCATTGCCCTGACAACGACCACCTATGTCACTCAAACCGGCGAGATCATTGATGCCGATATCGAGTTCAACTCCCAGGGTTTTCTGTTCGGAGATCTCGAAGACTGTTGTCCTAACTGCAATGGCAATATCGGCGATGACCCCGACGCCGAATGTCTGTTCATCGACCTTGCGAACACGGCCGTGCATGAGATCGGTCACATCGTTGGGCTCGGTCACCCCGATGAATGGCCAGAGATTGATCCGCTGTGCGAGACAGAATCCACAATGTGTTCAACCGCGCAACTCGGGGATGTCGACAAGCGCACCCTTTCCTGTGACGACCGCGACGCTATCGTGTTCAAGTATCCCGCGGGCGCGCCGAACGGCTATGCCTTGCAGCCGGTCTGCGCTGATGGGTTGGAGGCATGCGGATCTTGCACGGGGCCTATTTGCACCGCGTGGAGTGACCTAGGATTTTGCGCTCCGCCCACGCCCTTGGTCAACGACATGCGCATCAGGGATGTTACTCCTATCGTCGGATCAGGATGTGTCGAGGCACATCCTGCGTCTGGCGCTTTCCTTGCGGGGTTGGGAATCCTCATCGTGTTGAGCAGGTGTAGACGCCGAGCATGAATGGAAAATCGATCTGTGCGCCTCAATTTGCCACCATGGTCGGTACTTCCTGCCACGCCATGTCGTCTCCCAGCTGCCCCGACGCACTGTTTCCCCAGCACCAGAGTGTGCCGTCGGTAGCGCGACCACAGGTGAAATTGTCACCGGCGGTGACCTGCGAGGGTTGCATTGTTGGGACCGCGAACGTTCCCTTGCTTTGCTCCACAAGGTCCGTCGAGAGATTTCTGCGGCGTTTTGCCTCGACAGAAGATACTATTGGAAACGTGCTGCAAGAACTTCGGGTGCGACGGCGCGTTCATTCAGAGAAGGAAGCTCCTGATGGCTCTGTTTGACCCCCTTGAGGCACATCCCCCCGTTCCCTTTGCGCTCTTTGCGCTCTGTTCGCTAAGGTCTGAGTGGCTGCACGGGATGGCCGCTGCGCTCGAATGTGAGCCCCCAGTGGATCCGTTGGACGATGGGGGACCTTTTTCTGGCGATGGCGGGCCCCCTTCAGGCGATGGGGATTCACCGGTGACGAGAGACGATGGCGCGTCGCCGAATCACGTTAGCATCACCGGCGGCTGCCGCTGCAGCACTGTCGGCGCAGGACCTGACGGCCTCTTGGGTTGGCTCGTGCTCTTCGCCATTGCGAGAGCTCTAGGCCAGACAGTATCGAGGCATGGATTTCTTACTTGGAGAAGTCACGCAGACGGCAAGACTCCTCAGGGGGAGAGAATGCGATGAAATCATCTCGTGTGGCATGGGTCATGTTTGTTATCGCCGCGGCCACGATGGCCGGAAGTGCCTACGTCTTCTTCCACGATTTTCCGGCGGTCGTTGCAGTTACAGGCGGGCGGGGTGAGGTTGAAGCCACACAGTTGCTGCATCACGTTTTTCCCATAATCAGTGACGTCGGCATCATCTGCGCCATGCTCTGGGCAGTCGCGGGCTACGCCCTCAGACGCGATCGACCATGGGTCGCTGGAGTCGTCGGGGCCGCATTGATGACGGGTCTGATGGCAGGCTTCATGCCGATCCCTCCCACGGCCAGCCGCGGGGTGTTCCCCTCCTCGCTGTTTTCAGTGCTCTTGCCGTGTGTGCTCGGGTACGTGCTCGCCACCAGAGCTGGACTGCGATCGGGTTGGAAGCTGACGCTACTCGGTTTGGCCACAGCCTGGGCGGGTCAGCTCTCTTTTATGATGGGGATCGCCAGCACCCACCGAATCATGACTGAGCGAGGCATCGTATTTCTCTACTCCCAAAGAGTGCAATGGCTGTTGCTCGTCGGTTGGTTCGTGGTTCTGGTGGGGTTGCATGCCAAAAGGCGTTGGGCGCTCTCTGGTGGCGTTGGCCTCGGCCTGGCGAGCGTCGTCCTCGGCACTCCGATGGGGATCATCGATGCCATCGCCCTCGGCCGTTTCTCACTGTTCGGCGTGGCACCGATTTGGGCGGCGGTGATGGTGGTGGTTTTTTTTCGCGTTCGCAGTGCAGCAATCTGGGCGGCCTAGGGTCGAGGTCCTGCGGATTGTTCGGGAATAACTAACTTCTCGGCAGATGCTTTCTGGCGAAATCATAAGCGTTTCGCCAGCAGATCTTCTCAACCAATTCTTCGATGCCGATGGCGTCAATCCCCCGCGTGCTGCGGTTCTCCCGCAGAACATCGCGCAAGTCGTCGGCGAGGAGGTCCCATTCGGTCACCGTGGCGTAAAGAGGAACCGGCGTCACCGCGCCGTCAAAGTCGGAACCGATGCAGATCCGATCCCAGATGCTGCGCTTCTGCTCGGAGGTCTGACTTGGGTCATTTGCGATGGCGTCGACAACACCTAGAACATTGACGCCAAACAGCGTCCGCCATCGCTCGGGCGTGGGGCTCAGCCCCTGTTCGACCCCGAGAACCCGGCGATCGAGAATGAGGCCGATGAGCCCCTCGGAATCATTGATGATGCGAATGTCTTCGTCGGCAAGGTTCAGGCCCCATCCGCTGTAGCCATTGATAATCCACTGGTCGTTCTCTCGCTTCTCGTTGGCGATCAGCTCATCGATGGTCTTTACGCCCGAGTAGGCCACGTGGCTCGCGACGATCGGCAGCTTCTTCCAAACTTGGGAGGAAGTCTTGGTCCGCTGGTTGTGCGGCAGAATCACCTCATCGTAGAACTGCCGGCGTGAGCGAGGACTCATGTGCTTGACGTCAATGAGGATCCGCCGTCCACCCCGATCGTTGAGCTCTTCGTCGAGATCGAGGAGCTCGCGCGCGACCCGCATGCCGAGCGCTTTGCGAGTCTCGAAGCCCTCATACATTCGTGGGCCTTGGTCCATCACGATTTGACCGATTCCGGGAACGCTGCGTGCATGGCCACACAGGCCGTTGTCGAAATGGTGGGCAAGAGTGATGAAGAAGAGCGGATGCGGCATCTCTCGAAAATATCGGATGCGGTCGACCATGGTCTCGAAGGAGACCACGTGGTTATCTGGTCCGAGGGAGATGGTGTGGCCGCCCTCGATCGTCAGCACCATGGCGACGTCGGTCGTCTCCCCCTCGATGATCTTTTCGAGCTGATTCGCCTCGCGAACGATTTGGTAGCGGCCCTCGACGTTCTCCTGGAAACATCGACCATTGCGGTAGGAATGGACAACTCCTCGTCCGAGCACATGGTCGTCGCGAACGACATAGTCATATTCCCGCCGAAACTCCTCCCAATAATCGTACTGCTCTGATGTCAAATACTCGAGGTGGGCGCGACCATAACCCAAGTAGATCTGTTCCAACGCGACTCGCGCGCGTCCCGTGTTTCTCGTGATCCGCAGGAGCTCACCCAACGCGCCCATCGCGCCATCGCGCAGATACGCGGCGACAGCCCGCACGGCGGTGACGCCAGTGAGAGCCCGCACGGTCTCACGTGTAACCGAGGTGCGAAAGGCCTCGGGACAGCAGCCCAGAAACCCCTTCTCGATCGGTGTGAAGGAGGCAAACACCAGCCGAGACCTCCCCTGAACGAGCTGGGCCGGCGTGGATTGCGAGTAGCGTGTTGCCGCCACGCCTCGCTTCTGCAGAAACTGCAGGGTGGGTTGCGGTTGCCACGGATGAAAAACGTTCGGATCTGACTCAAGAGGCGTGTTGCGCATGCGGTTGAATCCGTACATGCTGGGATGACAGTGTAGGTCCGCAAACATTCTAGGCATTGTCACGTGCTCTTTCTCATCCACCCCGCGCAGGATGCCACCGACTCGCGCGGCCTAGGGCAATCGTTCGGTGGCCGGCACCGGCTTAGAGATTCCTTGTTCTGTTTCGAGCGGTTCGAGATCCCATGGATAGAGGGTCGCGTCCGGAACAGGGATGCCCTTCCATTCCTTCAGCGTTACCGTCGGAATGCCAGATCCACACTGCACCAAGGCGTAGCAAAGCTTTGTCCATGATCCCAAGCTGTTGAGGCTCAGGTTCACCAAGCGCGTCCAGCACCCGGTGTTGATGTAGATTTTTTTGTTCCAAACTCGGTAGCGGTAGCTGTGCAGGTGTCCAAAAATCACGATCTTGGTCGCTTCGTTCTCGAGAAGATATCTGGCCGCCTGTGCCATCGCTCGCGGCAGGTTTTCGCCGAACGCATATTTAAACAGGGGCCAGCTGCAGTACCAGTTGTCCAACTCGTGTTTTCTGGGTTGCAGCCACATCTGCACAAAAAAGACCGCCAGTGAGAGGAGGTATTTGAGCAGAAACACCGGGTTGTAACGCCACAGGCGTCCCAACAAGGCCGACACCGGCGTGGTATTATAGAATGCGTAATACTCGCGGCGTTTCCCTGCCAAGAAGAAACCTGCGATCAAAATAGCTGCCCAATCGTGGTTGATAATGGTCGTGCCATCCTCCAACGTCTTGAGCTCTCCGCCGGGCACAAAGGAGGTCCCGAGGGAGTAGCGGTCACCATGCTCGACGCGCACTCCATCAAACTCATACATCGTGTCACTGAAGACGAGATCTGGGTGAATCTGTTCGCGAAGATGGTCCCTCACCTCATCAAACACCAAGGCCCGGTCATGGTTGCCCGGAAGAAATCGAATGCTCTTGTTGGTGCGCGATGCAAAGGCGCCGAGCTCGGCAAAAACAATCGGGTGACCCTTCTTGATCCGCTCGAGTTGCAGAACGGCCACAGAGGCCGTCATGTGCAGCGGGTGGCCTTCGGCGTAATCGTGGGGATTCAGCAGCTCAAACACGTCACCGTTGAGCACCAACTCCACCTCCGCCTGCGCATAGTCGCCGGTCGAGTAGAATCGCAGAAACTGCCCGAACAAACGATCGTAGACGAAGTCCTCCCGATAGTTCCACCGCCCGTCCTCAGCATAGATGCCGGTTCCCATATGCAGGTCACTGACGACGATCTTCAGCCGACCCTCGGCCATTGCGACAATCTCCTCCAATTTGCGACATCGCGACGGGTGTCTCGCATCGACTCGTCGAGCTACCCTCGTGGCACGCACGCCGAAACTCGACCGTGAGCAGTCGATCTCCTATCATGAAGGGTCCGGAGCACAAAGCATGGCCAGAAACGCTTACAACAAACTCACCAAGATGCTCGACCGCTTGGTGGGAACGCTTGCTGGCCCGCTCGACCTCGACCCCGAACAACTCTTGCGCGAGGCCGAAGCGGAGGTTGGTGCCTGTTTCCACAAGCAGCCATCCGTACAGCCACAGCTCGGCTATTTTTTTGCTGACATGGAGGAGCAGAACCCATCCGATCTGGGTCGGGCTCTATTGATTCTGAGTTGCAAGAAGTTCCTAACCAACCGGTTGTTGCTAGAACGAGAACTGCGCGCCGAGCCGTCCTGCCAAACTCGAGCAATCAAGCAGCCGGTCTTCATCGTCGGTCTTCAACGTACTGGTTCCACTTACCTTCAGGCGCTGCTCGCAGACGACGATGACGCCCGTGCGTTTCGCCTGTGGGAGCTCGCTCATCCCACATCCAACATCTCCTCCCGGGCACGTCAGAGAAAGGCGAAGCTCACGTGCCTGGCCCGCTCGTTTTTGCAACCCAAGATGAGCGGCATCCATCCGTTGTCCTTTGACTCCTTCGAGGAGTGCATGTGGCTGTTTGCCAACTCTTGGGCGGTTGTCTGCTACGGCCTGCAAGCGTACCTGCCGCGTTGGGAGCAATGGCTCGCAGGTGCCGACATGGCCGAGCACTACCGCTTCTACCGCCGCCAGCTACAGTTGCTTCGTGGACATGACGATGGACGTCGCTTGGTGCTCAAATGTCCGGATCACCTCTGGCATCTAGATGCCCTGTTGAACACCTTCCCTGACGCTCGCATCATTTGGACGCACCGGGATCCGCTGGCGATCGTGCCCTCCTATTGCAGTTTGACCGCACAAAATCTAATCAGCCTCTTCGGTCGGTGCGATCCCGCTCGAATAGGTGATCACGTTCGGACACGTCTCTGCTCCGGCATCGACCGCGGTCTGGCTCAACGGGCCCTGATCTCGCCGGAGCAGATCATCGACATCCAATACGACCAGCTCGTGAAGAATCCGTCTGAAACCATGGAACGGATCTACAGACATTTTGGGTGGCCCATGGGCGAGCGTTACCGTTGGCAAATCGGGCAGCGCAACCAACGCACCAAGAAGCGGATCAGTCACGCATACGCACTTTCCGACTATGACCTCACCTCAGCTCAAATCCGCGTGTCCTTCGCGCCATACTACGACTTCATACAACAGTGGTTGCCCGAGGAGTGATCGAGTAAGTTGGCTGCAGAAAGGACTTTTGAACAAGATGAACGAGCGCGTCCACCCAAAGCAAGGATACGGCTGGTCCCAATGAGTTTTCTCCTTGTGGTCGTTTTGTGCAGCTTGGCGGCGATTCTGAACGTCGGTGGAATAGCGCTCTTCAAGTACGAGATCGGCCGCTACGCCCTCGAAGGGCTCCTTGCCCACATCCTGTTCGCGATTCGGCCGCTCGTCATCGTCGGGGGCGTAATGCTTCTGGGCTCCGCTGTGTCCATGCTCAGGGCGCTGGCTTTGGCCCCGATGACGACCGTTGTGCCCATCACCATCGGCTTCAATTTCATCTTCACACTCCTTCTGGGTGCCCTCTTCTTGCGCGAGCACGTGACTTTCGCCACCATCGGCGGCATGGTGCTCATCCTCGGCGGTCTTCTGCTGATCAATGTGGGCCGCTCCACCTAAGCACACGGAACGCGGATTAGGAGGTTGTGTGTCCAATCCCAATGTTGAGCTATTCCGACAACTGCAAAAGGAAGGCCGCGATCCAGCGCGACTGCCCTGGGCGGGGCGCGAAGTTCCCCACGTCGTCATCGACATCAATCAGAACTGCAACATAAGCTGCGATGCCTGCTACAAGAATAAACACACGCAAGAAAAACCGTTGGTCCAAGTCCAAGAGGAAATCGACCTCGCCTTGACCCAGCGCAACTTCATCGACATCACCATCTCGGGTGGCGAGCCCACTCTTCATAGCCAGCTTCCAGAGATTCTCGCGTACGCAGCCAAAAAGGGCTTGCGCAGCATGATCCTCACCAACGGTTTTCGTTTCGATCTCGACGTCCTCAAACGGCTCAAGGCGGCCGGCCTAACCGAGATTTTGCTCCATATCGACACCCATCAACATCGATCGGATCTCCCGAACGTCAACCTGGAGAGCGACCTCAATCCGGATCGCCACCACTACGTCGAGATGTGTCGGCAGGCGGGGCTGAGTGTGTCGTTTGTGCTGACACTCTATCGTGACACTCTCGACGACCTCGCTTCCGTCCTTGCGTTCAGTCAGAGCGAGCCAAGCCCTGCACGCGGCATGCTCGTCACCTGTTATGCGGAATCAGTCAACTACGATCGATCCCTATTGGAACGCGACTCCGGCCTTCAACTCCTCACAAGCGATGTCGTGCGTTACCTGCGAGAGAGAGAGAACGCCTATCCCGTCTTCTATGTGGCCTCCAGTCACAACGTCGAAGACATGCGGTGGTTGGTTTACATCGCCGCGGTCTCCACCGACCGCGACCAACAACTCACCAAGCTCTATGTGGATCCGCGGCACAAGCTCATGTTCGCATTGTTCTTCCGCGCTCAACGCTGGCTCCTGGGCCGCTACTACTTTGCAGAAACCTCCATGAAGACCAGGCAGGTGGTAACCTACCTGCTCACCTATGCTGTACTGTCTCTTTCTCCACGCACATCGTTTCGCGTCTTGCGGCTGCTTGCCAAGGCGCTCCGAAACGGAAACCTGCGTCTGTCCCCGGCCGTGTTCCAACAGGCCCCCAATCGACTCTCGAGCGGCGAATACGAGACTTGTCAGGATTGTCCGGATTCCACCGTGCGCGACGGCCGGCTCGTTCCTGTATGCTTGGCGGACATCGCAGCTCCAGAGGAGCTGGGCGGAACTTACGGACATGTCACCAGGTGAGACAATTTTTGCGAGTCTGGCGACCCTGGCCGCCCTTGGATGGATCGCCTACTTTGTTCCGCACACGCTCAAGCTGCTCACACTGCAGACTCTAGAGTCGCAATCCCTTTCGCTAAACCGGGAGCATCCGCGTCTGAGCGTTATCGTCGCTGCTCGCAATCAGGAATCTACACTTCGCCAATCTGTGGATTCACTCGTGGCGCAGGATTATCCCAACCTCGAGGTCATCCTCGTTAACGATCGTTCGACTGACGCCACCGGCAAGATCATTGATGAGCTCGCTCGACAGCATTCACGAGTTCGCGCTCTCCACATCGAGAGCGTGCCCGAAGGCTGGTTAGGGAAGGTACACGCTCTAAACAAAGGCTGCGCGCTTGCCACCGGCGAGCTGTTTCTCTTTGCGGACGCCGATGTTCTGTTTCGCGGACAGGCTCTGCGTCGCGCAGTGGGATTGTGTCTCTCGCGGGGATGGGATCACCTGGTGGTCTGTCCCAAGATCCCCCGTTCCTTCTCGTTGCTCAGTGTCCTCAAGACCACCTTGACGGCATCGGTTGTGAACAAGTGGGTGATTCTCGGCGAAGATAATATGCAGGTTCAGGAGCCCGTGGGGATTGGTGCCTTCAACCTGGTGCGTCGCGAGGCCATCGAGCAGGCCGAAGGCCTGGAATGGCTGAGGATGGAGCTCCTCGACGATGTGGGCCTCGGCGTGCTCCTACACCGCCATTTGTTCAAGAGCGGCTTCGTGCTCAGTCACGATGAGGTCTGCTTGGACTGGTACAACACCACCGGTGAGGCCCTTGAGGGCCTCCATAAGAACGTCTATGCGGCGCTTGGTCACTATCGCATCTTTGGGGCCCTTTCCTTTGCATTGCAGGCCATGGCCTTTTGCGGCTTACCCTTGGCGTTGGTCGACCCGCAGATCCGCACAGTCGTTTGGCCAATCATCGCGGCGGCAGTTGTCGCCCTGCTTGGGTTTGCCGTAACAGGCAGGAGGCGCGCTCAATGGTCCTTCTGGGCACTTCTTTTGTTCCCTCTTGGCGTGGGACTCATCCTCATCGCTCTCGTGCGCGCGGTTCTATCCTTCCACATCCGCGGCGAGCTCACCTGGAGAGGGACCACCTATCCGGCAGCGGCGCTACTGAGCGGCCACCGCGTCCAGCCCGCGGTCATTCGCCAGCGCGATTGGATCGCCCGCTATTTCAGAGTCCTGGATGATTATGGGGAGGACTTCGATTGTTACTACGGTCGCCTGGAGGCCGGTGCCTCGCAACCCTCCTGGCACAGGATTTCCCACATACGCGCCGACGGCCTCTATGGACTGGTGCAGGCCATGCGGCACTCAGGCATCCGAATCACGCGTCTGTCCGAAAACAGACGCGTTCGCTCACAGCCTGCCGCATTGATGCGCCTTTGGCTGACCGTTCGTGCCCTCGTTGAGCGCCGCAATCGGATCTCAATCCAGTTTCCGCTCTGGCGAGATCGGATCAAACCACTCGTAGGCAAGTGCGGCCCGCCGCTCGTCAGATTCATCCTCTTCTCCCGCGAGGAAACCAGGCAGGTGAGTGAAGTGGCCACCTCTTGCAAAGTGAGCAAGAACAGTCTGCTCCTGTGGGCGCTAAATCGAGCGGTGGAGTCTCTCAAGTTGACACCGCGGACCTCCACTCTCTGGCACGTTCCAGTGAGCCTGCGCGGAATGCTGCACGATCTGCCCGCCCACTTCAATATGATCTCCAACCTATTGGTGGTGGCTCGATCCGAGGACACACCCGCGAGTCTCCATGAAGCGATCAAGGCTCGTCTGCAGAGACAGGACCACTGGGCCCTGTGGTACAAAGCACAACTTGCGCGCTTTCTGAGCTACCGTCAGTTTCGCAAGACCGTCCTCAAGGGCCACGAAAAGCTATTGGCCAAAGAGGAGACGGTGCTCACTTTTTCCAACCTTGGGGCCTTGCCCGACGCGGTGGATCTCAAGGAGGCAACCGTGGCCGGGAGCCATGACCATTGGCTCATCAGGGCACCGACCTTGTACTACAATCCGATCTCCATCACTGCGGTGACATGGAATGGTCGTCTTTCCCTTACTCTCACCGCTCACCCATCGCTGGCTATCGATTCCCAAACGGCCGACGCGGTCCTGGAAAAATGCAAGACTCTTGCCCTGACACCCGTCTCCAACCCTGACATCGGGAACTCTTTTGTCAAAGAGCTTGCGGTCGAGCCGACGACATCACCGCGACCAAGCTGACACATGTAAGCAAGAGACAGACCGCCATGGTCCATCCCACTTTGCGTATGTGACGCAGGTGAGGAGGGCGTAAGGTTATCCAGAAGGAGAACAACAACACAGGGACCGGTGTGGCAGCCGTGCCGACGGGAAAGACGCCTGCTCGAGTGAAAGCATCGAGCAGGGCGATAGCTGAAACGCCCGTGATGATCGGTGCGATGAACTTCACGAAGGTCATCGCCGATTTTGCCCGAGCCGTCACTCGACGCACGGCCATTGTCGCGACGCACAGGACGATCACCCAAACCGAGGCTATCGCTGCTGCGTGGGACGCGGCTGCACCTCCCGCATAGGCCACGGGAAAACCGAATGCACCGATTGTTATGGCGACCAACAGCTCACCTTCGAAAGTCTTCTCCAGACGACCAAACACGAGCAACATCAATACGGCTGCAGGAATCCCGGGGATCAAATACGTCAGAACGGTATTCGCCGGACCCATCAACGCAGCCACAACACCCATTGTAATGGCAAACAACGGAGCGATGACGAGTTGTCGCCATGCTTCGGCCGCGTTCTCGTGACGGGCCCGGGCGCCCCTGAGGTTCGTGACAATCATAAATGGCTCATGCGCAAAAAACAGTGCCAATGCCGCCAGTGCGGTGAGCCCCGCGGGCGGCGGATTGGGAACCATGGACACGGTCGCCACCAAGGTGGTGAGAATCTGAGCAATGGCACCGGTCTCTTTCGGCAGCAGCACCCCGGCGCGGCGGCGCATCTTGTCGGGAAAGCCCGTCGTGAACGAAGCGCGATATCGCCTCTGTTCGGTAGGGGCAATTTTACGGCTTCGACCTTTTCTTGGGGCCGACGGATAATGTTCTCGACCCAGTGCGCCCGGGTCGTCTTCAACTGACTTATCTGTCATGTCGGCCAAGCTGAGCGACACGTCCGCGTGGATACAGGAGCACACGCCAGAAGAAAGAACGGACCGTGGCCATGAAGTGCGTCGGTCGCATGACGAGCCGTTTGGCCAGACCGAAGATCTGCCCGCTTAAGAACAACGGGTGTGGCAGAAACACGCGCAAGGCGCGGAAGATGACGCCCGCGGCAAATCGAATCATATAGCGCTGGTAGCGATCGACGATGTACCAGATGTCGAGATCGGGGGTCTCCACCATGGTCGGCATAAACAGCATGTAGGGGATCTTCCCCATGCGTTCGTAGGGCCGAGCATCAATGAGCCAACCTTCGCGCTCACACTTCTCGTACAGAGGCGTTCCTGGGTAGGGACGGTAGATCGAATAGAAGGGAACCGTGCCATGCTGTTTCATGATGCGAAAGGCATACTCATAGGTCCTCATCACGGTGTCTTTAGTCTCACCGGGGAAGCCCATGATGAACAGGGCCATCGTGTCGATGCCGCTCTTTTTGCACAAGGCCAGCGTCTTCTCGACCTCCTCGAGGCGCAAATCCTTGTTGGCGATACCGTCCAAAACCTCTTGGCAGCCGGACTCGATGCCAAAGTTGAGGTAGATACAACCGGTGCGCTTGCACAGATCGACGAGCTCTTCGTCGAAGCGGTCGGCCCGGATGCCGTTGGGCGTATCCCACGTGATGCCGAGGTCAGCCTCGGCCAGACCCGCTAGGATAGCGTGAAACCGAGCGCGGTCGAGTGAGAGGTTGTCGTCCTCGAAATGAAAGTGGCGAATGCCATGCTCCACGGCCAGCATCTTCATCTGACTCACAACAAATTCGGGGCTGTGGGTGCGATAACGATAACCCATGGTCGGGTGAATCGAGCAGAAACTACAACGAAAGGGACAGCCGCGGCTGGTAATGACAAAGACCGCGCGGTCGGAGCCAGGGTAATCGATGTACGGTCGGGAGGGATAGCCCTCGCGGTTGAGTCGGAAGTACTGCTCAAAATCGAGCCCTGCCCACACCGGCGCGTAGTCGTCGAGATTTTCGATGACCGTGGCGGGGTTGATGCAAATGCTGCCGTCCTCTTTGATGTGACCCAGACCCGGCACCGCCTTCCAGTCGGTTCCTTCTTGGAGCGCATGTAAAAGGCCAGCCAGCGCGATCTCACCCTCACCCACGACGACTGCATCGAGTCCAGGGGCATCGCGCAAGTAACGTTCCGGCTCCAGAGACACATCGGTGCCACCAACGATGACGAAGGACTCCGGAAGGAGCTTGCGGCACAGCTCGATCGTGCGCAGCGCATCATCATAAAAAGTTTCGGCGGCAGATGTAATGCCGACGACGTCTGCCTTGTAATCCCGCGCCCGCTTCGCAATCTCTTCGGGCGACAAACCAAACAGCACGGGCGGCGATGCTTGCTCAAGCATCGCGAAGTCGGGGTACGCGAGGGCGTCGAGAATCTCGACTTCGACCCCTGGCACCTTCTTGGCGGCGGCTGCCAGATACAGAAGGTTCAAGGGCACGCCCACCCAGGGTCCATCGGGATAGATGAGACTCGAAAAATGGGCGGGTGAACGAATCAACATCAGGCGCATGCGCAACAACCTCGGCCTCCAGATTCAAACATAAGACGGGAGCGTGGCCGTAGGGCCGTACGACTCACGCGTCCGTCCTAAAGACGGTTTATCAGGATTCGTGCGGTTGTGTGACTCGGCCGGCGCACACGATTTCATCGGTGACCCCACCACCAACACTTGGCGCGTAGCAGTCGAACTCTTTGCCAAACACCAAAGCTACGTCGTACCAATATCCACACCGCGCGATTTCGCCACCACTGCTCACAATATCAAAAGAGAGGGTTGGGTCGTCCTGGGTTTGCGCATTGCAGTTCATTCCGGCCTCAAAGTACGAGGTGAAATGGCTTTCATCGCCTTCCACGAGGTCAACGGTGGACTGCATGATAGCAACGCCGGGATCGTCGGTTTCAACACCACTGTCATCAAAGTCGATCACTCCCGCGCCGGAGCCCGCTTCAGAGGTGCGTACCGGTCCATACTCGAACACAGCCCACAGTCCGCCAAAGCAGTCGGTCTCGATTTTGAATTGGTTCCCCTCAACAAAGGCAGGATTGGCATTGGCTGCACACTCTTCTGCTCGCTCACGCCAAGACTCACCGCATCCTGCCATCAAAAGAACTGCAACCAGCCCGACCTTCAAAAACACTTTTTTCGACATAGCCGGGTTCTATTCAATTTCAGTGCCAAACGGAAATGTCTGATACCTGAATACGCTGGCGATTTTTGGCCTGTTTGCGCATGGAACCCTTGCTGGTGTGAATTCTACTTCCCATTGGTGCGGCCGCGGCTACGCACAGACGTCGTCACTGCAGCTCATAAACCACGTCCTGCAATTTTAACGTATCCCACTTCACCGTGACCGTTGGTTGGTAATTGCAGGTCTTCAAGTTGCGAGCAAATTCTCTAGTGAGGCTCTGCTCCTGCTCGAAATGCGGTGAACAACCCACGGCTCCCGCAGTAACTGCAAACAGTAGAGTCGAAACAATCTTCATTGCGGCTCCTCTTGTGGATACGAAAGGATGCATTGTTAGGTCCGCGGATGGACCGACTTCCCAATGTCCGCTGGTGGTCGGCACCCCCGAGCAGCGTACAGTTGTAGCCGGCGTCGCGAATGACGTTGTGGGCAAGCCTGGTTTGTTGGCCCAAAAGGTATGCCCCGCTGCCGATTCCCACCTGCGGCGCGGCGCGGTTCACAGCCGGAAACTCCAACATCGTGTCGAGGATTTGGTTCCCCTCCATGACGACGCGGGTAACCAACTCAGAGTCAACAGAAACACGAATGCCATTGATGGCACTGCCGCGCACGATGTTGTCGAACAAATCCACACGGGCATCCACGGGGGCCAGTCCACAAGAATGTCGTCCAAGATAACCCTGGGCTTTCCCCACGAATTCCTCAACCAACCCCACATCAAAGATATTGTCCTCGGCGACCTGTGGCCCAAGTACGACTTCGCCTGAGACTTCAGCCAACAGGCCAATATCTCAGCCGGTTCGCGACACCACGTACCGCGTCTGCGATCTCGACCCGCTGTGACCCTACAGACCGCGCCAATCCGAGCTGGATTTTGGCGCGATGTAGATTGTGCGCCGATGCTGAGGAAAAGACCTCCTTGTTCCAACCGAAGTAACTTTCTTCGAGAGCGTCGGTGCAAAAACGGGCGGCGAGCTCAAGGGTGATCGTCTCCACCATGAATGATGTGCCCGCCCATTCTTGCGCGGTCAACAATCCCTTGGCACCCTGAGCGTATCCCTCGAGACCTGCTACGAAACGTTCGAGGTCAAACCACGGATCGCTACCGTCCTCACCCACGGGATTGCACCAGGAGCGAAAAGCGTCACCGAGCTCGACTGGAATGGACATCTTCGCCAGAGTGTCCAAGTCGATGAGGCAGATCGCCGCGCCGGTTGGCGAAAACACAACATTGTTGATCTTGGGATCGCCATGAACAATTCGCTGCGGCAACTCACCGAGCGCTGGAAGCTGACCGATGCGAGCTAAGATCTCTTCACCAACCGCAGCAACCTGGTAGAACGCTGTATGTTGTTTGTGAGACTGCATCACCTCCTGGAGATGGCGGCGATGACGCTTGGTGTCGTGGACCCCGGTTCGAACATTGCAAAATGAGTACTCGAGGTCGGAGACGGCAACATGAAATTGTCCCAACAACTCACCAGCCCTTCGGCAGTGGCCCGAGGTCGTGCCCGAGGATAACACGGTGCCGTCCACATGAGTGAGCAGGCGCCAGACCTGGCCCTTCCCGTCTGTGGTCCAAAGCATTCCCTTCGTGGTCCTCACCAACCTCGGGGTGACCATTCCGCGCGCGGCCAAATGAGCCGTAACGGCCTCGATGTCCTCATTCACCTTCGGAGAAAAGATCGGGTTGAGCACTTGAAGGGTAAAGACACCGGCTCCAGAGGTCACCCTGAACGTCCGATTGATGTTGCCCATCAAGATGGGCTCTACCGTCACCGGTTCAAGGTTGAATTCGCCGAGCGCGGCGAGAACGTCTGCGTCATGGGGCATAGATTGACTCAAGGCGAGTGCTTTCTTTTCTGCACGGTTCCCTGTCGGAGATTGACGAGGAACGTTTGTGAACAATCCCCATCCACGTCAATACTCAACTCGCGGCTGAGCTTCTGCGGTGGATGCTCGAGAATGACGCGGTGACGGCCGGCTGGTAACAGCATGGCTTTGACGGGAGTGTTACCAACATCCCGACCGTCAATCTTGACGTGTGCCCACGGAATGGCATTGAGGCTCACCATTCCCGTCGCAATGGGCTTCTGTCGTTTCATCAACTGGGACACGGTACTCGAAGATGGTGTTCCGGCACTGGTCGAAGGCGGAAGGCTCGGTGCCGCCACCAAAGGGGTGGGCGCTTCCATCGCGGCATTTGTCGGCACCACCTCTGTCGCGGTTTGCAGAACCCCGATGCCGTTCCCTATCCCGAGGTAAATGGCCGCCGGCGTAGCCAGCGCCAATACGGCAAGAGTGAAGGGAACGAATCGAATTCGTTTTCCGCGCCGAGGATTCACGAACGGCTCGGCGCGAACGGGAAGTGCGATGGCCCCACCAAGGATAGACTGCACCGCTCGGTCAATCTCGGGCGCGCGGCATCGCCTTTCTTTCTTCATTGCCGCGAGCGCGACCAGCTCGCGGGTTGCTGCCACGGCATCGAGAGATATGCCGCACTCGCCCAACGCGTCTGCGAACTGTGTGGCGTTCTCGTAGCGCTCGTCGGGTTCATCGGCACACGCCTTCGCCAGAGCCGCGCGCAGCCCTTTGGAGGAATCTCCTTCGATCTTCCTCAACGTCGCCCCAAGGCCAAAGATGTCGGCACGGCCGTCAATCACACCGCGGCGAAGCTGCTCAGGAGCTGCAAACTCCGGAGTCCCCGCCGCTGCCTCGACCCACGCACCATCCCTTTCGCACCACGCAACACCAAAATCAGAGAGCTTGACCTCGCCGGACTGGGTGATGAAGACATTGGCCGGTGTCACATCGCGGTGCACCAGCCCGAGCGGCGCACCGTCGTCCCCTTTGAGTCCATGCAAGTACGAGAGGGCGTGAGCCACGCAAACGCCTATGTGGATAACCGTTCCGGGCTGCAGCCCTACACCGTTTTCCACGAGCTCTGCCAACGGCATGCAGTCGAGCCACTCACATACCAAAGCGTATCCATCTGCGTCACGGCACAGCTCCAAAGCATGCACGACGTTCGGGTGATCGAGTCTGACGGCGATGCGCGCCTCGTTGACGAATAGCTCCACCGCAGCGGGGTCTTTGGCGATCTCGGAACGCAGTCGTTTGATCGCCACCTTCCGGCTGGTGCCACGCTCCCCCAAAAGGGCACCGCGATACACCTCTGCCATCGCACCACAACCGACCCGTTCGAACTGTTTGAGCCGCTCAGACATCGGCAACAGTCTATCCTGCTTGGCTTGCGCTGACCAACAAAGGCAGGCTAAATCCGTCGGGTGCTAGGTGCCATTTTCACCATAACCCTGATTGCCGACCCCTTGGCCATCCAGGTGATCGCGACGAACCATGGCTTGCCGGTGGTAAGCGCTGCCCAAAAGCTTCGTGCGCAACTGGCCACTGATTTTGGCCTGCAGGTGAATTCTCAGGTGTTGGTACCCGGGCCTTCCACCGCTGGAAGCTCAGCTTGGCTTGATAAAGCTGCCGAGTCGTTGGAGCAAGCGCAGCAGAGTTATGCTCGCCTGGAGTCGGGCCCAACTCTGGCTCTTTTGCTCGAGGTCGAGGAGGCCACGAAGAGTCATATTGATGACACTGAGGCGGCATTGCTCTTGGCCAAGGCGTTGCGCCTGCGGGGCTTGACCTACCTGTTCATGGAGAAGTCCCAGGACGCTACAGCGGCCTTCACCACCGCCCACTTCATCGACGGCGAATTCTCCCCGGATGCGGACCAATGGCCACCCGAAGCACGGCTCGCGTACGCAGATGCGGGTGCCCAATCTCGTCAGCAGGCAGCGGGATCCCTGTCCATCCACGTCCAACCTGGTGCCGCCGCCGTCTGGGTCGACGGCAAACCGGTGAGCATAGGCTCCACCACGGTGACGGACCTGGGAGCGGGAGCCCACTACCTGTTGATCACCAGCGCTGGTTATGAGCCAATGGGTGCGGTCGTCTCAGTTCGTGGCAATGCCATGCTCGATCAGGCGTCGATCTTTCTCGAAACTGCCGACGACAAAATGGGCCTGTTGGCTTCCGCTCTTGCTGAAGCCGTCGATGGACCTCGAGAACAACTCATTGCCGCACAGGTTGCGGCGGTCCTCGAAGGCACGCACCTCCTCGTCGTCCAGTCTCAAAGCGTCACCTCCCCAGCAAGCGTTATTGTCCTCGATTTGCACGGAAGACGGGTGGGCGGGGCGGTACCCTTGGTCGAAGCGACCGTCGCGGCCCAACACATAGCCGGACTGTTGCTCGGTCAACCTCTGCCGCCACCAGTCGCTCCAGCAAAGCCGTGGTATGGTCGGTGGTACACCTGGGTGGCCGTCGGGACGGTTGTGGCCGGCGGCGTTGTCCTCGGTGTCCTCCTCGGTCAAGACAACCCAGACCGCATCTCCTTTCACTTGGGAGGTGTCCAGTGAAAACCGCAACACTCGTTTTGCTTGCCAGTGCAATTTCTTGCAGCGCCGACGAGTCTCGCGCAATTCGTCTTCACCACGTCACCCGCGGCAGCTGCCGCCCCACCAACTACGATGTGAGCTGCGTCGCCTCCATCAAAGTGCAAATGTTCGGTCCCGACCAACCCTTTCGCAGCTCCTGCACCAGCCTCAGCAGGGACGAGAGCGTTGATACGCTGCGGGAACTCTTCCAAGACGGCGAGCGACTCTTCGTCCTCAATGATGTGCGCGCCAGAGAGTCCGTGCAGATACAGATGTGGGCCTACCACAGCCTCGACAGCACCGACCCCTGCGACTCCCTCGATCGCAGCAAGCTCATCTTTTGGGGAAGCACCGACTTTTTCGATACGACCAGTCCTGAGACAGCCGATGTCGATATAGCCATCGATTGTCGTCCGAAGTGTGATTGCCGCAGCATCGACGAGGAGCTTTGCGGTCTCGATCTCGTCGATGGCATATGCGGTCCGCCGGACGCTCTCCCCTGCGAGAAGAGCTGCAACACCGACAACGGTGATAACGACTGCTATGATGGCCGACTGACATGCACGCCCGAGAGCTGTACCAGTGGTACACACGGGGACACGTGCTGTGAGGCTGCCGCTGGAGATCTCTGTTCCAGTTGCAACTCGGCGAGCGCTTGCAACACCGGCTTGTGTGTACAGCACCGCTATACCGCGGAAGAGGCGAACGACTCTTTCGAGGAGTCCTTCTGTGCAGAGACGTGTCCCCCCCTAGACGGGAGCGCCACCCCGTGTCCATCGGGCATGGGCTGTCGACGACTCGGCGGTGTTTTTGACCTGGTCGAATAGGAGCTCAACCCTGACGGGCGGAACCTATCTGATAACGATCGAGAAGCTTGTACAGGTACATGCGGTCGATGTGAGCCTTGCGTGCGGCCGCGGCGATATTTCCCCCGGTCGCTTGAATCAGTTTTTCCACGTAGGCGCGCTCAAAATCGTTAATGAGTTGGTTCTTCAGGTCTTTGAACGGTTGCTCGATGTCAATGGTGTTGTTTGTGTTCCGAGCCTGGACCGGTGCGTCGCTGGTCTTGGGCGTCTCAGCAAGCAAAGCGGCCCGTTCGATGACGTTGCGAAGTTCCCGAACATTGCCGGGCCAAGCATAAGAGCGCAGCTGCTCCAGAGTCTGTTCGGACATCACCGGCCGCTCACCGGGTAACTGCTTGAGGATGTTCTCTACCAACAGCGGGATGTCCTCGGGGTGCTCACGCAAAGGTGGCAGCCGGACTTCAACCACTGCCAGGCGATAGTAGAGATCCGCGCGAAAGGCACCGCGGGCGACCTCAGCTGCGAGATCGCGGTTGGTTGCAGTGATCACACGGACATCAACAGCAATGGGCTTTTGCCCGCCCACCCGGCGCGACTCTCGACGCTCCAGAATGCCGAGCAGGGCCGGTTGCAGAGGCAACGGCAGCTCTCCGATCTCGTCGAGAAAAATGGTGCCGCCATGGGCACGCTCGAAGGCACCAGCCCGAGATCGTTCAGCACCCGTGAAGGCACCACGTTCGTGTCCAAACAGCTCGCTCTCGATAAGATTCGCGGGCAACGCTCCGCAGTCAATCACAACAAATGGCCCATCCCGACGGGAGCTGTTGTCACGTATCCCAGCAGCCGCGAGCTCCTTGCCCGTGCCTGTCTCCCCAGTGACCAACGCCGTGCTATCACTTGCGGCAATGCGTTCCAACTTCGCAAAAGTCGCGCGCATGGCAACGGAGGCACCAACGAGATCGCCAAATCTGTCATCGGCTGCGAGCTCTAGGGGGCTCTCCTTGTGCAGGGGCGTGATCCGAAGCTCGGTGTTGCCACACCGCACAAGAGTAACACCGTCAGCATAAAAACCCTGAACTCGGTTGTTTCCGAGATACGTGCCGTTGGTCGAACCAAGGTCACGAATGAGAATGCCGCGCTTTGTTCGTTGAAGCTCGACGTGCACACCACTCACCGTGACATCGCCGAGAGTCAGCTCACAACCGTCTGACGTGCCAATTCGAATCGGCTCCTGGTCGAGCTCGACTGACAACCCTTTGTCAGGACCACGGCGCACCTCGATGCGCAGTCGCTGCACCTTGGCGCGCTTGTTGTCATCTATGAGAACACGGGTACCGGAGCTCGCCATGATTGCCTCACACCAAAATCATCCAACCTAGGGTTGACTAGAGGCTAACTTCAACGACATCGTTGTGAGTGGTGCGGTGGGGGCGGGACGAAACGATGCCGCCAGCGACATCGTAGTCATGCGCTTGGTCGATGAGGACCCGAACCACCTCGCCCGGAGACGCTGCGCCATCCGTGATGTAGGTTACGCCGTCGATGTCCGGAGCCTGGCCCTGATGACGTCCCTGCAAGAGCAGGTCAGTCTCTTCAGAGACGCCCTCAACCAAGACCTCGATCGTGCGGCCAATGAGCGCTTGCTGTTGCTCGCGGGAGATCTTCTGTTGAATTTCCATGAGCTTGTCACGCCGTGCTCTGGCGAGCTCGGGGTCTATCTGCCCAGGCATGGTGGAGGCGGGAGTGTCTGACTCGGGTGAGAAGGTGAACACCCCAAGACGCTCGAAGCGCGTCTGTTCGATGAAGCCGCACAGCTCCGCAAAGTCGTCCTCAGTCTCACCCGGGAAACCGGTAATGAAGGTTGTCCGCAGAGTCAGCCCGGGAATCGATTGCCGTAGCTGCTCGATCAAACGTCGCGTCGCTACCCCACCTTTGCCACGGCGCATGCGCCGCAATACCTTGTCGGAGATATGCTGCAATGGAATGTCGAGGTATGGAAGGACATGGAGTGAAGAACTCATCACCTCGATGACGTCGCGCTTGAGACCTTTTGGGTAGGCATAAAGGCACCTGAGCCAGAATGGTCGGTCGAGCTGTTCACCCACCCGATTGAGCGCTTCCAGAAGGCGCGAGAGCGTTTGTCCTGAACCGAGATCCCTACCGTAGGCGCACAAGTCCTGAGCGATGAGGTTTATCTCGACCACACCCTCGACCGCGAGTTTCTCCACCTCAGAGACAATGTCGCCAATCGAACGTGAGCGTTGTGGGCCTCGAATCTCGGGAATAACACAGAACGCACAGGTGTTCGAACACCCCTCGGAAACCTTCACGTAGGCGGAGTGCGGCGGCATGGTACGCACGCGCGGCGAGTTTGCCGTCATAGTGAAATCGGGATCGGGAACCGAGATCCGATGTCCATTTTCACCACTGGAACGCGGCGACGTCTCGTGACGATAGGGTATGAGCTCTTCCCGACTGACACTGGACGGTCGGTAGTCGCCTCGCTCCCTTTGATGCCCCACACCGTTGGTCGCGAGATCCCGGGTGAGAGGCACACGCCGGCCCTTGCCAGAATGGCCGTTGCCGAGCACGTCCGCGATGGTCTCATAGTTGCCGGTGCCAAGGAAATGATCAACCTCGGGAATCTCGCGGGCAAGGTCGACGGAATATCGCTGGCTCAAGCAGCCAGTCACCACCAACTTTTTGCAGCGACCCTCGCTTTTGAGCTGAGCCATGTCCAGAATTGTGTCGACCGACTCCTCCTTGGCTGCATCAATGAAACCACACGTATTGATCACGATGACTTCTGCATCGTCGGCATGGTCGACTACCTGGTAGCCGCCCTGGACCAAATGGCCGAGCATGACCTCCGAATCTACGCGGTTCTTGGGACAGCCAAGCGAAACGAAATGCACGGTGGGATGTTTGGTTGATGCCACCTCATGTCTCCTTCACCTTGTTGCTACTGCGTGGTGCGTCCTTACTGTTGTCGTCTCCCGGATTTCGCGCTAGCCATCGCCATGCTTCGCACTCAGGCCCGAGCTCGGCGATCCAATAGTTGATTGCCAAATCGCTGCCGTCGTCACGTTTGATACGCTCCAATTCCCTTTCACTGTCTGACTTGGAGTCGCACACCACACGTGTGACCGGTTTGTTCTCCCGCTCTGAGCACACCGCGTACCGAACTACAATCACGGCGCGTCCTCTTCGGGAAGGTCGACCTCAGCGGGTCGAACAGTCACGTCTTGTTGACCTTCTATCTCCACCAACCTGCGGTCATGTCCCCAGTTAGCGTCGAAAAACGCCACCCGCAAATCGGTCATTGGTTCCGCCCACGCAGGATCGCAGACGAACCGCTTGAGTGAAGGTCGCAAAGTAATGACAACAAAACCATGCGGCACGCCGAGACGCAGGGTGCTCCCAACAGCCATTTGCGTCTCGAACGCGAGCACACGGGAAAACGCAGAAAGAAATGCCCCAGCGACTGCTCGCTGTACGAAACAGACACCCTGACCACCACGCAACAACGAGCCCGATCGGGCACCAGCGTAACCCTCGGAACGACCCGCATAGCTCATGTTGACACGCGAGGCGAGCTTATGAACCAGCACTTGCTGATATTCGAGGATATCCTCGGGCTGGGCGGCAAAATCGAGCTCAGCCAGCTCATCTCCCAACTCGAGATAGGCGGCGCATATGTGCGCCTTCATGAGGGGACTCGAATAGTCGACTTGCACTCCGCTGATGGCGCCACCCGACGATGGTAACCCCGAGGGCTCATTCCAGGCAAAAACATCAGCCCGTGTGAACATCAGCGGTGACGGCGCACCTTCAACATCCACCACAAATTCGTCGCCACACTGAGCTCTGAGAACTGCGCGGTGGGTGAAACCCGGCTCGCCATTGCTGTCGAAAAAGCCCACTCCGCGACGACCGCGCGACTCCCAGCTCAGCTTGGTGCGCACGAACAGCTCACGCCCCGGCCGGTATTTCGGCTGATGGTAAGCGCGATGCAGATCCCGCGGTGCTCGCTTGATCATTCGATGTTCGAGAAGCTCATCTACGGTGGTAGCCGGCGATATCGTCGGTAGGGCGGAAAATAAAGCTCGTGCCTCTGAGTCGACGATCTCACCGGTGTGCTTGTCTACAACAGCAGCGCGCAAGAAGCCGCCAGTGAGCACGAGCTCGCGCAGCCCGTCGACGGAATGACGACCGACGTCGGCAATGCGCCCTGATGCGGTTGTTGTAGTCACGGCGGGCTGGATAGCCTACTGGTGCACACTTTGGCAATGGTTGTCGGCGACCTTTCGTTGCCTCCACACGGTCATTGACAACGAGGGGTTTGCAGCGATAAGTGCCGACCCTAGGCGAGCGTGGCGGAATTGGCAGACGCGCTGGATTTAGGATCCAGTGGACACAGTCCGTGTGGGTTCGAGTCCCTCCGCTCGCACCAACCTGCATCATGATGCCCCTCGATGTTGTCAGAATTACATGACTGTGCCGACTCTTGACTTACCCTCGATTGCGACGTTGTTTAACACCCATGACTCGGCTCGCTGTGCCCCGCGCCTTTCTGCTCGGCGTGTCTGTGTTGGTTGCCTCCTCCAATTGCTGGTGCGGCGCCGACGGTCCACCACGCCCACCAAAGGCCGCAGCGAAAACCGAAGCGGCTCAGCCAACGGAGCCGACACCATGACTGGGCGATCGCCATTTGGTCTCAAGCCCCTGCGATCAATCCCGGGCACCGCCACAATCGGCGGCATCATCCTCGCGGGGTCTCTGATTGGCATGATCACTGAGCAGGCTGGTTTTGGCCTGTCATCCTTGTTCCTTGACCGTCAGTCGATCTTCGAATTGCAGCTTTGGCGCTTGGTCACCTATGCCTTTGTCGAGGCATCGGCGATCAACTTGCTCTTCGGCCTGTTCATCCTGTGGATGTTCGCTGGCTGGTTTGAGTCACGTTATGGCCGTCGTGATTTCATCCGCTTCTTTCTGCTCTCAGTCACGGGAGGAGCGATCATCTCCATGCCCCTGGGCTGGTTCTTTGGTTTGGTGTTGCCGTTTCGGGACCTCCCGGGCATGGGCCCCGACGCAGCCATAGACGCCATGCTGGTGGCCTTCGCCTTTGCCAATCCAAAATCGAACATCCTGTTTGGCTTTGTCATACCCATGCGCACTCGCACGGCCATCTACGCCATCCTCGGTCTCGAGGTGGTCTTTGGCATCATGGGTGGTGCGTCAACCTTGGGCATCACCATGGGCGGCATGCTCATGGGGTACCTACTCGTTACCGGCAATTGGCGACCGAGCCGTCTACTCAGCAAAATTCGCCGCAAGCGTCGTACCAAAGTGAGTCGCAAGGGGTTCTACGTTGTGCCCCCACACGACGATACCTTGCATTGAGCCATTTTTGTCGCAATCATCCGGTATATTGGTTGAATTATCTTGAACGCAGGGAGAGGCGATGCCTGAAAAGAAATTTGATAGGCTCTCTGAGGCCTACGACACTCTCAAAGAATATGGCTTCGATGCTCGCAGCATTGACAACCACAAAGAATTTGTTGAAAAGTTCCAAGCCCTTCGTGCCGAATACAAAGGTCAGCCGGGAGAGAAGGGCACCATTTACAATGAGCGCATTCGCCCAGCTTTTGTTGCTGTGGCCAACGGGTTGAAAAACGTTCACCCCAAGCTTCATGGTGACGAAAGCACCAAACTTGTCCGCAACCCGATTGACTAGCCCGCCATATTTTCTTTTGGCGTATCATGATAGCGGTTGGCACCAGATCACATCACGCGATTGGCGCGCATTCGTGCCTGCTGATCAACTCTTCGCTTGCCGCAGAGCCAATCCGAGGGCCTGTCGCAGTTTGAAAAAATCCTCGGAGCAAGCAAAACGCATGAGGTCCATCGCCTCGGGTGATTCTTGAATCACCGCCGCACGCTGGTCATCGGCAAGATCGTCCATGCCACGCAACCGGAGAATAGCCCCAACCGCCTCTTCCACGTCGCAGGAAACCAGCATGGCAATTCTTCCCGCAGTCAGAATACTCCCCCAACGCCACCGGCTGAAATCAACTTCCCCATAGGAGCTTAGGTAGCTCTGCACCTTGGGTTTGGACCTTCCGCGAATCGCCTCCGTCATCGGTGCCGCAATGGTGTTGGCCCACACGGGTGTTTCGACAGATCCACCTGCGGGAGAGCTCTCCGGCTCCACCGCCAAGCACAAGCCGGCCACCACCCCACCGAGCTCGGGCGCGCTGAGCTTTTCGGCCAACGTGTGGCCGGTGCGATAAAGCTCCGCTGCCCGGGCAATGAGGAATGCTCGTTGGCGATCTGTTGCGTCGGTGGCAAGCGTCGATCCCATGAGGATGGCTGGCGACCCGAGCAGCTCGGTTCGATAGCCGAAGCCACCGCCCCGCCAAAGATAGATGGATACCTTCGGCATACCCAACGGTTCCAACACTTTGGTGAGATACTGCAAGCGGGAGTCTGTGGGCGCAAGCTTGTCGCGCTCCGTCACCCCGAGGGTGTCCAGCACACCAGGTTGGGTCAACTCTGCGAAACGGGCCAGCGGCGCAAAGAGGTCTTCGAGCGGGCCTCCCTGATCAGGATGAAGCAGTCCTTGCATCCGATCGGCATCGGTGAGCGGCCGCTGGGGTCCAGCGGGAACGGCTGGTCGACATGCCTCGACGAAGCGCCGAGCCTCATCGTCACCAGGTAATAACACCAACAAAGCTGCGTAGTGCCCATACGCCTTGTCGTTGTCTCCCACCTGCCCGGAGAGCCGCGCCAAAATCCGCAAAGTCTGCACATCGAGCGGCGCCACATCGAGAAGCTCGCGGTACAGCTCCGTTGCCTGTCCGTAGAACTTTGGATCCAGTGCATATGTGTTAGCGAGGTTGCGCAGCAACTCCATATCGTCGGGCCTGAGCTCCCGCGCCTTGAACAATGAAGCAGCAGCCCGCTGCAGATCACCGGTCCGTTGTAGGCAAACCTCGGCGAGTTCTTGGTAGCGCCCCACTCGTTCGTCGACATCGTCAACGAACTCGATGGTTCGCTCTTCAACACGCACATATGTCGCGTAGTCGCCAACGTTCTTGGCGAATTCAGCATACCCTGCCCTCAAATCCACATTCTCCGGTTCGGTCACGAGAGCCTTTTCGAAAAACTCCTTCGCCCGATCGGTATCACCGGCAACATCGTGGTACGCGCGGGCCAACTTGGCAAAGAACGCACCGTCAACCTTCGAGTCGTCGAGAGCGAGCAATCGTTCACCGACAACCAGGAATTGACGCCAATCATCTCTCTCTTCATAGAGAGCGAGCAGCTGCTTGAGAAGCGCGGAATCGCCGGGTGTCGCTTCGACAGCTCGCTCGAGCATCGTCGCAGCACGCGCGCTGGAATTGAGGCGAGTCAGGAAGATCGCTGCGAGCGTACGGTAATGCTCGGCAGAAGTCTCGACATCGGGTGCCGCCGTCGCCTCACGAATTCGGAGATCGGCAGCCTCCTCCCAACGGCCAGTCTTCTCATAGAGCTCGCGCAAGATGACGAGGGTCTCCATTGAGTCCGGCACGGCTCGAACTGCGCCTTCCAGTTGCTGAATCGCAGTGGTGACATCACTGCGTCCCAACGCCAGTTCCGCCAGCTTGCGCCGGACCTGCAATACTTCATTTGCGCTCACGCTCGACTCTGCGGCGCTGAGGTAGCGCGTCCATTCCTGCTCAGCCTCATCGTTGCGATCGGCGGCGCTGAACATCTCCGCCCTGGTGGCAATCAAGTCGCTGCGACCGGGATCACGCTCGAGGATTCGACCGGCAACCATCAACGCCTCATCAAAAGCCTTGGTCTGCCGGTAGCACTCACTCAACGCCAAGAGATACCCCAGTGGCGTCGCTGCATCGTCGACGTCAACCTGAGACGCCAAGTGCGCCAAAGCGCCTTCGAACTGATTGCGCTCAAATTGCAGCAAGCCCTGCGCCAAACGTGCGGGGCCATGATCTGACTGAGCGCTCAAGCTCGAGGCAAAACAATCCCCGGCCCGTTCTTCATCGATGAGGTTGTCCCTCCAGATGACGCCCATTCGATAATATGTGTCGGCTCGCTCGTCTTCTGTCTCGACGCGGGTGACACGTTTCTCGAGAAGCTCAACGAGCTTCTTCCAATCGCCCTTGCGCTCGTAAGCGAAGCTCAGGGCCTTCACCACTTTCCCCGGGGGATCGTCCGCGGCGGCAGCTACGCCCTCATATGCAATAATTGCTTGTTCGGCGTCTCCAGCCGCTTCATGTGCGCGCCCGAGGAGCATCAACCAAACAACGCGTTCATCACCGTCAAGCTGTTCAGCTCGCTGACGTGCATTTTGCCGCAACGGCACCGCGCACATGACAGCCTTGTCGTAGATAACATCGACAGACAACTTGGTGGCCAGTTGCGCCACCAAGAAGAGCACATCGAGATCTTGTGCCTCTATGGCGAGCGCCAAGTCGAAGCACTCGAGCGCCTTCTGGTCTTGCTCGATCGCCAGAGCAGCCTGCCCCGCCTCAACAAGAAGGTCAAATCGCTCTCTGTCTTTGAGATCATCAGGCTCCGAGAGCTTGCTGAGCAGTGCGCCCAAGACTGTTTCGTTGTCACCGGCACGGCGTGCTCTTTGCAACAAGAGTTCCCTGGCAACTGCAGAGTTCGGATGTCGATCAGCCAGAAACTCCATCACTTGCTGAGCGTCACTGTCGCGCCGTGCATCTCTGAGAATCGAGAGGAGTCTATTCCCCAGCCCGAGCTCGTGCTCAACCGTTGTATTCCCCCCCAGCAGAAGTCCCAGCGCCCCGTCGGTGTTGCCGCTGTCAATGAGCAAGCAGAGCAGCCGCGTAACAGCTGGCGACTCATCGGGCGAAGCATCGACTGCGGCTTTGAGCAGGCCGAGTTCCCGAACAGTATCCCCGAGATGATCGCGCGCGGCGTCCGCCGCGCGGATCATGCATACATGGGCAGCTTGTGCATCAGATTGGCCAGCAGCGACGACTTCCAACAGTTCGATCAGTTCGTGCCACTTCTCGTGACTCTCGGCGTAGGCAAGGCAAAATTCGCGAGGCTCGTCGATGGAGGTGTCGAGCTCGACCACCTTGCGAAGCACGTCAAAAGCGGTTTCTGCGTCACCTGCTGGGCTCTGCGCAATGGTGCCGGCATGCCGCAGCAATGCAATCTGCTGTTGCACGTCGCTTTGGTTAGCCTGATCGAGAAGGACCTTGATCGCCTGTTTGGCCTGCGCATTCGCAGTCAACGCTTCGGCAAGCGCTTCAGCCAACGACGCAGAGGGGACCTCTGCGTGGCTGCTTCTCAGAATACCAACGGCCGCCTGCGGGTCGTCGAACCGCTCCTGCAACACGGGAGCGTACCGTAGAGCCAAACGTGCCCGCTGATCCGGCATATCAGCAGCAGCTAGCTCGTTGTTCACAAAGGATATGAATTGGTCCTTGTCGCCCAATTGAGCCGAGATCTCGACAAAGCGGTCTTGCACATCGAGATCGTCGGGCGCGCGCCGCGTAAGAATCTGCAAGCATCGCAGCTCGCCCACAACGTTGTTGCTCGCCTGAAAAGTTTCCCTCGCCTCCCGCAGACGCTGAATCTGCCCCTGCTCATCCCACACGCCGCTGTCGATCTCTTGCAGCCAGAATGCGGAGATCTCCTCACGGTCACCAAGTGCCTCAAGAACCCGCTCGGTCTTCTTCACCCAGCCTTCGGGCCTCTCGAGCTCGGCCGCGCCCTTGAGCAGCTCATAGGCAGCCGCAGCGTTGTCCTGGTTCAAGCGAAAATCTGCGAGATCCATTCGCAAACGCACTCTCTCGCCTATTTCAATGTCGGTGTCGCCACCAAGCTCGATGACCCGTGCCACAGAGGTGAGACGGTCATTGCCCTCAAATAGTTCCATCGCCAACTGATGGGCCTCTACGGTGTCGAGTCCAATTCCGAGCGCCTCCAAGAGTACTCCCCTGGCGGTGTCCGTCTTCTCGGCGCGCAACCAAGCTCGAGTGGCCGCAAACAGCCCGATGGGCAAGTCGTTCCCGCCTGCGGCTCGAACGGCTTCGTCTACGAGGGTGGCAGCCAGGACCGGATCGTCATCGGCAGCGAGCTCCGCCAGCATCTGCTTTTCGGCTGGCGTTGCCGCATCGCGGTTGTACAGCTCATCGAGGGCCTCGCGGCCATCACACACCAATCCAAGATGCTCCAGGGCAATGACAAAAGAATGAAGGTATCGCTCACGTTCCGAGTCTTGTTCGTCCAACCGCTTGAACAATGCTGGCCCAAGTGCCGCCAAGATCGTCGGTCGATCGAGCTCTTCAGCGAGTCGGTAAGTTGTCCTCATGTTTTCGAGGGTGGGCGCCTGACGAGTGGCACCATCCATGAGCTTCAGGGCCCGCTCTTTGTCGTCCAATCTATCAACGGCGATCCGGGCCGCCCTCGCAAGTCGCGCACCTGCCTCGGCACCTGACAGATCGTCGGACCGGGCTTCCAAGACGTCCACCAGCTCGCCGTAGCGATTTGCAAGTTCCAACGCGCGAATATAGGCTGGCTCATTTGCGGCGTCGAGTTCATAGGCCCGCTGCAAAGCCTGCAGCGCCAATTCGCTCTCCTCCATGGCCTCTGCGAGATCGCCCGCTTCACGCCAGGCCACCGCATCGTCGCCAAGAAGCCCGGTTGCACGAACCAATGAGTCAATTGTTTGTGGGTAGTTCTTGTCTTGCCATTTCAGCTGTGCACGAAGCAACCATAGCGGTGCCGTCTCGGATCCCTCTAGGACCGCCAAACTCTCGGCAAGAATCCGAATCGCGCCCTTGTTATCGCCGGCTCCGACGGAGGTCTTTGCTGCAGCGAGAACAGCGTTTGCCTGCTCAGGCTCGAGCAGATGTGCTTCAGCGAACAGATTTCGTGCCTGTGCCTCCTCGCCGAGCTCCCACCAGAGGATATGACCACGACGGCGCAGCCATTGGGCGCGACTGTGATCGTCTTCAGCGCATTCGATCGCCACTTCCGCGCCCGCAGCACGAATACTGGGATCTTCGAGCTCGACGCCACAACCAAAGTAGAGTTCAGCCCAGTGGCTTGTGCGCTCGTCCTCGGCGACATTGACCAATGCCGCAGCCGCTTCCACCCACGACTCTTTGTTGACAAGTAGGGTCGCAACCCGCAACCATACGGTTGCAGCGTCGGATGGCTTTCTTTCCGCGCGAACCCGTAGCGCCTCGATGAGCTCATCGGTCCGCCCGGCGGCTTCAAGGCCCTTCTCCAACCATATCTCAGCGGCGGTGTCGCCCAACTCGATGAGGCGCCGCGAGAGGGCTATGGCTGCATCGGCATCACCAGAGGCGAACTCGCTTTGAGTGCGGTGCCGAAGGACGCCGAGAATTCGCGGGTCCTCTTCGGATAGCATGGTCTCGAGTGAAACCGCAGCGCGGTCCAGCCACTCTGTGCTCTGGATGCTTTGGGCCACGCAAAAAACTGCCCATGCGGAGGACGCCTGACTGAGATTCGCACTGGCAAGCTGTTCCTCGAGATCGCCTTCGCTATCCGGGACGTCCTCACCCGCCTCGATGAGCTCGGCGCGGGCCAACAGCTGCAACCAGGCTCGGTCTTCCTCGCGAGCTGTGGCCGACCGTTCGAGACGCCAGCGGCCAAGCTCGCCAAGACGACCATCCTGACGCCACGCGCGGGTGGCGATATCCCACGCCTCCACGTTTGCCCCCAGGTCCATCGCCCTTTCGAGAAATGGTTTGGCCGAAACGCGTCGGTCGGCATCCACCAGTGCCCGACCGGCGGCAAGTGTTGCCTCTCGGTCAAAAGCATCGACCGCTCCGATCAGCTCCTCGATGCACTCGACGTCACCACTGTTGGCGCAGAGCTGCGCGAGTTGCCGAGTCTCCGCCTCATTGCGGGAGTGCATTGCGCGCAGCGCCTTGGCTGCAATTGTCGGATCATCCGAGTGCTCAGTGGCCATCTCTGCGAAAAGCCGCAATCGCTCCTCGCGCGTCTTGACCGCCTCTGTAGCGAACGCCAGGCGCTCAAGCCAAACCAAGGCCGATGGCCAATCGGCACGTGCACTGTGGCGCTCAACCAGCTGCTTCTGAAGTCGATCGGCGCTCGTGTCTGCGTCGGCCGCCTCTCCCAACACTGCGAGGGAGCCTTCTTCGTCCCCGTCAGTGCGCAAGTACTCAGCCAATTCTTCAAATACCGCCGCGCGCCTGGCACCTTCTCGGGCCTCGGCCCAATCGCGAAACGCGACAACGGGATCACCCACGTCTGGGTGCGAGAGCAGAAGATCGATCTGCATGCGACGAGGCGTATCCGATTCAGGTCTCGCTTCGTTCATGCGCGCACACCACTTGATCGCGGCCTCAGGATCGTTCATCTCGTCAGCAATGACTTGAGTCAGTTCGGCAAATCGGGGGTCGTCGGGATTCAGGTCTGACTCGATAGTCTGCTCGAGGTGGCGCACCAGATCCGGCCACAACTCATATCGGCGCAGGGCCTCACCAAACCTCGCATTGGCCTCGGGTGAGCCCGCCACCACTTGATTGAGCGCACGCAGAATGGCCTTGGCCGACGCGTCGTCACCCACCTTCTCAGCGTAGACCTCAACGCTGCGAAGTCCGTAATCGAGCGCGATTGCCGCATCGGCAGTCAATTGACTCAGAGCAGACAGAGAAACCGCGAGATCAACCCAGCGTCCTAAGGACTCGTACACCTCGAGCAACGCTTTGCGGGTGTCCGTGTCGTCGGGTCTGCTGTTAACAATGCCTTGATAATACGGGATGGCCTCTTCACTGCGCCCAAGATGATGATGCAGGATGTCACCAATTTCGCGACCTAAGTCGGCGGCGGCCTCGGGCGTAGCCATTTTTGACTGATCACGCCGAAGCTCCAACAGCGCTTCCCACTTGCCTTCCGCCGCGAGCATGTCACCAAGCGATCGTTTGAGGGCGTCCTCAGATGTTTCAGGAAACTCTTCAACAAAGGCCCGCTGCAAACCAACCAAACCACTCGACTGGAACTCCCGCGCCAACGCAGCAGCGCGTTCAAATGCTGCACGGCGCTCATATCTCTCCTGTCCCGCCTGGGGCGATTCAAAAAGCAGGGTGTAGTAGTGGATGAGTGCATCTTGCCAATCTGAGCGCTTCTCGGACAGATTGGCCATGACCCGATGGGCTGGGGCTGCAAATGGATCCACCTCGAGCAACCTGACGCAGGTCTTCTCTGCGGCTTGATCGTCCTGCGCGTCGATTTGTGCGCGTAGAGCGCGGGCCAAAAGACCCGGCAGCTCATCCTTGCTGGCAACCTCAATTTGAAATCGCAGGGCCTCAGCAGCACTTGCGAGGTCCCCTCGCTCCTTGGCGACGCCTTCCATCGCTTCGGCAGCACCTTTGGCCTGGTCTCCGTGTGCCTCGACGATCTTGCGATAAATGGTGACCGCCCGATCGAGCTCGCCCAAAGAACGTCGTACTTCGGCGGCACGAACCCACAGCAAGTCAGCACGGTCGGCTGCAGCCCATTTCTCCAGGAGATCGCTAGCAGCGGCGCGACGGCCCGCTTTGGAGAAGACCGCAACCAATCGTTCACACAACGCTTCGGTGCGCAGACCCGCTTCCCCTGCCTCGACCAGATGCTCCGCCTCTCCCTGTTCATCCTCCACGGCCCGGGAAAGCTCTGCAAGGCGAAGGTGCAATGATGCCATGTTCTCGCCGTGACGCTTCGCTTGAACAACCGCCGACTGCAAAGCTCTGCGACTGCCTTCAATGTCGCCTCTGCTCTCCATCAATTTCGAGAGCGTGGTCCACGCAGGCACATTGGCAGGAAACACCTGCACGGACTCCCGCAACGCCTTCTCTGCGTCCTGCTCACGATCGAGTAACTGCCACAAGATCTCCGCACGTCTGGCCAACACGCGACCACGACGTTCGGAGGATTCCGCTGCCACCGTGAGTCGATCCAGCGCACGGGCTTCACCGTGCGGGTCCCTCTGCTCCTCGGCGAGTGCCAGCAACGCTTCAGCGGCTTCGAGCAGGTAAGGGTTGGCGTCGAGAGCATGTTCGAGATCACGACGCCGAGCGTCGGCGTCCGTTCCCATCGACTCGCGAGTCTTAGACAGAAGCAATAGGTATGCGGCACGGCGCGTCGGCTCAGTGGTTGCCCCAGCAGCAGCCTCTAACCGCGCCATGATCTCGACGATGTCTCTTTCATGCTCGAGAATCGGTACAAGGAGCTGTAACGCTTCGGCATCGTCTGGCTGTGCATCGAGAATCAATTCGAGGTTGCGCTGCGCAGCTGCTGTGTCATTTCGCTGCTCTAGCTCGAGGCGAGCGGCAGCGATCCGCGAGCGACGGACCTCTTCGGGCCTGGCGCTCACGCGAGCGGTCTCTTCGAGCAACCGGATGAGGCGGCTCCACTCACCGCGATCCCGCAAAACCTTGCCGAGTTCGTCACGAGCTGAGCGGTTGGACGGATCGAGCTCCACGGCTCGCTCCAGACAGGCAATGGCTTCAGCGGTGGGTCCTTCAGCGACAAGGGTGACGCGAGCAAGGCGCGTGTAGGCAGCCACAAGATCAGGAATAGCTTCGGGATCCCCGCGTTCTTCCTCGACAGCGAGGACGTCCTCGTACAGCGCCCGCGCTCGTGCCACTTCTCCGCGGTCTTCGGCGAGTTTCGCCAAGCGTAGACGCGCTGTGCGATTGCGGGGGTCAACGTCGAGCACCTTATAATAACGACTGGTTGCGCTCTCGACGTCGCCCAGCCAGCGCTCCCAAATTTCACCGAGACGCAAGTTCAATGACACGGTGCGAGCGGAGTCGTCCGACGCCTCCGCCTGCTCGGCGAGGCGGGCTAGGTATGATGCTGCGCGCGCGGGCTCACCGCGGGCTGCGTATGTCTCCGCGAGACCCTCGAGTGCACCAGGATCGTCGGGAGCGATGCGTAGAGCTCGCTCAAAGTGCATGCGGGCATTCTTGAGATCGCCAACCTGCGACCGATAGAGGTGGCCGAGATCACGATGCACCGCACCTCGCCGTGCCGGATCGGTTTCGAGCTTGATTAAGCGTTCGCCGGCTTGGGCCGCACCGGCCCAATGGCCGGACGCATTGCGAAGCTCAAACAGCGCACGATGCGCAATCACCGAGTCCCGGGCTCGCGCCGCGGCGCGCTCGTAGGCGGCCAATGCACCACCGGGATCAATCGGGGTCGCTGCAGCAGCTGCCGCGAGCTCCGCAGCTACGGCGTCGAAACGATCCTTGCGGCTGCGGGCGATCTCTGCGAGCGCCTCGTATCGACTCGTCGCTTCTCCCCAGGACCGCTCGCGCATGGCGATGGCGGCTAGGGTCAACAGTGCTTGAATGTCCTGTGGGTCGTGGTTGAGCACTTCTTCAGCCAGTTGCCGTGTTTCGAGGGCGAGCTCAGGATCGGCGGCACCAATCTGTAACAGGCGTTCACGGGCCCAGGGCCCACCGCGCTCGTCATCAATTGCTTCGCGAAACCTATCGTAGGCGTCTTGGATCCTGCCCGCACCCAGAGCCTCTTCGGCTTTGCTGTAGGCCGCCACGCCTTCAGCCGCGCGTACCGCCGCCGCGGGTGCCGCGCGTTCAGCGATTTGCCGGAGGCTCGGTTCACCTTCGGGCCCCGCCACGATCACCAACTGTCCGCGTGCAATTTCTGCGGCTACGAGTTTCGCATAACTGGTATTAGGGACTTTCCAGCCATTGCGCGGCAAGATCTCGCGCAAGAACTGCTCTGCGGGACGAACGATCCAACCGCCAGCGCGCTGACCGTCAAAATACGGCAGCCCCAATCCACGGCGCAAGTACTCGGGCAGCAACCCTGATGGAATCGGTAGCCAGCCGTAGACTCGGGCGTCGTAGAAGACGATGTGGAGCTCTTCCTGCGAACGAATCAAAAGGGAGGCGCGGAAGGTGAAATCTGCCTGATGCTCGCCGACAGAGAAACGACCAGCGAATTCGATGCTGCCATCGCGCATGGCGGCCTTCAAATCGACAAACCCATGCTGGGTGAGATCAGTGCGCTTGAGAACGTCAGCGATGCCTTCGGAATCGAGGCCGAAGACAAGGTGGCGCAGGGCACAGCGATGGGTCTTAAAACGCTCGGACCCGCCAGTGACGTCAAACGGAAACGCAATATCAGGGATCTCGAGCTCGAGGACCTTGAGGTCAAGCGGGCCGAACTTGCGATCGCGAGTGCTGAGAAGTCCACGGCCACTGACAAAATTCAGGGCGAATCCCAGGGGGATCTCGAACTCCGACGCCTTACGTTTGGGCTCTGCCTGCCCGGTCGGTGAATCGACTATCGCCGTGGTGGAATCAGAATCCACGACTGCTCCTCCGATTGGACCGCTCTTGATGAGCTGCGCATTGGGCGTGCACTACCCACACCCTGGAGTCCGCCTGGGAGTGTAGCACCGTCGCCCACAACCCGACAGTTTATGGCAGAACCTATTGCCCTAAATTCTGGTCTGTTTCAATGACAACGGGTCGCCCGGGTCGCCCGAGTCGCCCGACAAAGGGGCCCTCGACCTCGATCGTGTTGTCGATATGAGCGAGAGCAACCTTCCCAGCATACATCCCTAGTGCCTCGTTCTGGTGGCGCGGACGTACCGCGAGAACAATGGCAGCTGCTACCGCCATCACGGAAGCCAAGGAGGAACTCAGGGAGTACCGGCTCTTCGCCGCTGCCCGACATTGATCTGTCAAGTCACGGGCAGCAGGCTCAGGTCCTTGCCGGCGGTTCCTGATCATCGCCTTCCGCAGCATCAACCGTGGTGCTGTCAAAATCGCTGCCGACTGGCGGTTCATCGCTACGGACGCTTGGCTCTTCTGACTGTGCCACTTCGACAACCCCGTCGACAATCTCATCGCCCGTCTCAGACTCTTCGTCAGTCGTGCCAGCATGCCCGACACTGAGAGTCATCGCCACCCTGGCGTTTTGCTCGACACGGGTCACCGACACGATCACCACCCCCTGCTCGACCTCTCTGTAGCCGTCGAGATCGCGTATCGTGGTGCGCACGGGCAATATCCAAATGTCTGTGGGCTGCTCGAAGTCGAGCGCCACCACTGCACCGTCATCACTCTCGAGCAGCACCTGTGTGACATCGGCAAGCTCCGTCTCCGTCATCGCCACAGCCTCACCATTGGCGAACAATGTCGGCGCTTCCACTCCGATTCGCAGGGGTACCTCAATAGCAAAGAGGCTGCCACCCTCCCCTTCGACGCTGACGTCATATTCGAAGCGCAGCAGCGCGGCGTCGATAGGCAAAGAAAGCATCTTGTTAACGCTCCCCTTGCGCGGCCGCAGGCCATCGATGGTGAGCTCTTCGATGAGCCGCAGGGTGTAGGCTCCATCTCCCTCTTCGTCGATAGCGTTGGCCGATATCTCGAATTTGGGCCGAACTTGCTTCTTGGTATCGAGAGAGCCTGAGAAGTACTCGGTTGCCGTGGCATCTGCCTCGAGCAACCACTCACGAATCATCGTTCGGGGAGTATCGTCTGCGTCGGTCGGCAACTCCCGTGACACATTACAAAGGTTCGCACCACGTCGCGGCGGTTCCGAGTCGTCGCGGCTGGTGGGGGCTGTACGGAGCTCGCCAAAAAACGACTCGGTGCGGCGCTCACCCACGTCGAGGAGATTCCGTCGGCCCACGCGGTCTTCTAACAATCGCACCGCACCACCAAGCACTGGAACGATCCAGGTGCTCAATAGTCGGTTGGCGACAAACACTTCGTCGATGAGATCACCATCGCGCTCCTCCTCCTCCATCGCGATCCAGTCATCATCGCCTTGGGCGAGGGCATCCATCATGGATTCTGCATCAGCGAGTCTCTGCATGGTGGCGTCACGCAAGGCAGGGTCCGAAAAACCTGGCGTCGCGCCACGCCAATAGGCGTCTGGTGTTTCTGCGGCGAAGACCAAGCGTTGAACCGTAGCCAGAGTATCGCTCCACTCTTCTTCGTAACCGTCCTCCTCCATGGTGGCGATGAATAGGCGAAGCTTGTCGCTTACCCGCCACAACCGACGATAGAGGGAATCCACCTCGGAGAATCCTGCGATGAAGTCGGACCAGTCCGACGGCCCCGGGTTTCGCCCGAGTGGCATCAAGTCGGTGGAGATACCGGGTCGAAGACGCAAGGAAGCGACCTCGAGTGAGGCCGCAAAGGTGTCCTTTGGCAGAACCATTTCCACTTGGTCGCTGCCGCTCACGGTATCGAGCCACCGCTGCAACCAACCCTGTTCGAAGCACCATCGGTGGGTGCCGGGCTCCAGGCCCAGGGACTCGGCTCGAACCCATGCGCTTACAATCGGTTCGCCGAGGGCTGCATCCACCGCAGCGCCCAGCCAACGATCAGGCTCAACGCTCGGCAGTGCACTCGACAAACCAGCGTTGAGAACATAGGCGGCAATGCTGAGGCCGCCGCGCTCCAACACACCAAGAGCTGGCGGCGCTGCTCCGACAACCTGAGAACTCGAGACAAAACCGTAGGCAAGACCGGTCTCATCTACCAACCGTGGCATTTCCGGTGCCCACGCCAGTTCAGGCAACCAAAAACCATTGGGGACGAAGCCCGCGAAGGACTCCCAATACTCTGCGGCCATTTGGATTTGACCACGAATGTCGAGCTCATGGATCGACGTTGCGGCACCCCCGTAAAAAGGTCCACCAAGAATCTCGACCTGACCGGCTTCATTCATCGCTTTGAGACGTAACAAAAACTCGGGACGCGCGCGGGACAGATAGTCAAGAAGGTGCCCACCGAGGTGAACTGCCACACGAACGGCCGGCCGGCTCTCGATGGCTTCGAGAAGTGGCTCATAACAGGAATCGCAAGCCTTCGCGATGATGTCTGCGTCGGCGCAAAGTGGCTGATGAAATGGAATGACTACCTGGAGGCGGATCGAGACCATGGGCTCACCTTCGTTGATCGCAAACATCTCACGGAACGCCTTGCCCTACGAGGTCGGTCAGTTTGTTCTTGGCCTTTTCGCGCCGGGGATCGTCGACATCTGGTAGATATCGCAAGAGGTCCCGCAGCGACTGCACGGCTTCTGCACGATCTCCAAAACGCAACGCCTTCTCAGAGGCAAACATATAGGTGTCACAAATCTTCTGTAGCTCTTCCTCTGCGCGCGATTGGGCAGTCACAATTTCATCCAACAAAGGCGGTGGCAGTTCGAGCTCCTCGAGGTACAGGGCGGCCTCTTTGAAATACTCGATCGATCGGTGAAGATTCTCTGGCAGCACCGACCGCGCGTCGAAGGAGACCACACCAAGGCCATAGAGATCCTGTGCCTTGTCTTCGTCGGCCCGCGGCAAGTCTTGCTGGACCACCTTGACCTGCCACACCCCCCAGCGCTCGGGAAGATTGGGTGTGAGTGTGTTGTCGAAGGTGACAATGTTGATGCCAGGCTTTAGGAGCTTGCGCGGCAAAGATTGACTGAGTCCTTGGGTCCAACCTCCCAATGCCAGCTCGGAGTAACCCACGTGCTCGTTGTTGACCAGAATCTCGAGCTCCTTGCCGGACTCCACACCACCGGCGGCGAAAAACAACGTCGCTTTCCCCCCCTGATACTCGAAGGAGAAGTTGACGCGGTCAGGCGTGAAGAAGTCGACCTTACCGCTACCAAAACGCATGCCGGAGTTGACCGTGTTGGCTGCGAAGATCTCTCCCGAGCGGTCCTGTTGCGGTCTGTGCGTGCCTACATAGATAGCGCCAACCACGCCGGCCACGACCACCAACACAGCTGCTGCCACAGCAATTCGCGTCGAGCCCGGTTGCGCCTTGAGCCATACCGCCCAGCGCCGTTTCGAGAACTGGACAAAACTTCCGGTGTGCGTGCGGGCCCGCTCTGTCCGCTGCCGCGGAAGTTGGGATTTTCGTGGCAACTGCGGCAACTGCGGCTTCTGTCCGAGTTGGAGATTGGGGGGCTGATAGGCGGATGTCTTTTCCTCCTCAAGCACCCTGCGAACGACCGTGTTTTCCGGTCGAAACATCTCGCCGTGGCGCACCGAGCTGATACCCGAGGGCTCGTTTGCTGACTTTGCTATTTCGAATTGAAACGTGACCGGGCCGAGCGCAATGGTATCGCCAATACTCACAACTGCTTCCGTGGCGGGGCTGCCATTGAGGAGAACACCGTTGGCACTACCCAGATCTCTTAGAGTGTAGGCATTTCCCTTTTTGTTGCCGACCAGCTCAAGATGATAACGCGACACCCCCACATCGTAGAGGACGAGGTCGTTGTCTGGGGCTCGTCCGACTTTGACACTGTTTTGGGAGAAGTAGAAATCCCTACCAACTCCCTTCCCTTCAACAATCACCAGGCGAAATCCCATGGCGTTCCGACACCTTCAGCAAATTAGTCTGGATACTGTTTGAAAACCACGAGTCCGGGCTCAAGGGTTTCCCTTAAACACCCACTCGAACACGAGCGGTGCCGCCAAAATGACCCAGGTCGTTGCGAAAATAAAGATCAAGGGTCCCAACATCTTGACCGGTGCCTCACCGGCTGCCTTTTCTGCACGCTGAAACCTCTGGTTGCGCAGCTGCTCTGATTGCAGTCGCAGGGTTTTCCCGAGTCCGCTGCCAAGCCTATCCGCTTGAATGAGTGCCCCAAGGAAAGTGGACAACGCAGGAAGTCCCACCCGCTCGCTCATGGCCGATAAAGCCTCTGCGCGCGTCTTGCCCATGCGGAGCTCACCGAGAAAGCTCTGGAACTCTTCCCGCATTGGCCCTGGCTTGCCCTTGTCGACCATGCGCGCCACCGCCGCACCAAAATCGAGGCCCGCTTCAACGCTCAGGGTCAACAGATCCAGATGAAAGGGCAGATCGGTCAGGATCTCTAGGTGCCGTTTTTTCACTTGGTCCCGCAGCCATACGAACGGAAACAACGTGCCACCGACGGCAAACAGCATGACCCACCAAAATGACCAACCCGTCAAGGTCACGATCAAGATGCTGGAAGCCAGGGCGAGGGACAAACTCACGAACGCCAGCAACATCACCTCGGCTGGAGTCATTCCCTCTATGCCGCCGGCCATGACAATTTGCCGCCGCAGATCTTTTCCCATCCCCTCGGGCACGACTCCCTCGAACCGGCCGACCAGCACCTGCCAAAAATACGGACGGTTCACTTCTTCGTGCTCCCGCACGAGCTGTTCCTCGGGGGCAATCAGGGATTGGCCGACGCGATCGCTGATGCCATAGACAGCGAGAAACACCGCCGTGATGCCCAACAGGATGGCGAGTACTGTAAGAATTGTGATCATACGCGTATCGCGATCACCCTGCGTATCAGCAGAATACCCAGCGCCTCCAAAACCAAAACAACTCCGACGACAGCGTAGCCAAACCAGTGCTCCATCATCGGCCGAGTGAGATCGGGGCGTACCATGTCAAAACCAAACCAAACCAAGACAGGCATGGCACCAATGATGTACCCCTGCAACTTTCCCTGTGCGGTCAACGAACGAATGCGGCCCTCCACTCGAAATCGCTCACGAATCGTGATCGAAATCGTGTCGAGCATCTCCGCCATGTTGCCACCGAGCGATCGTGCCGTGTTGATCGCCGTCACCACCAACCGCAGGTCATCAGAATTGACCCGGTGGGTCAGGTTTACCAGTGCCTCTTCAGTGCTCTTGCCCAGTCTCGTTTCGCGAACCGTGAGCGCAAATTCCTGCGACAAAGGCGGATTGGATGTGCGCGCCACCTCTTCCATCGCCTGGTAGAGTGTCATGCCGGCACGGAACGCCGACGCAATGCCCACCAAAGCGTCAACGAGTTGCTGCTCGAAAAGTTTGACACGGCGCTGGCGGTAAAAACGAACGAGCAGAGTCGGTGACGCCAAACCGAAAAGGATAAGAAGGACCGTAAACACTGGCCCCAACAACAACAGCCCAACTGTCGCGCCAATGGCGGTGACCGCCAGGGTCAACACGATGAGCTGCTGCGGTCCCACAAAGAAGAACATCTCTGAGAGGTCGGTGATTTGTTGCGCCAAGTAGCGCTCTTCATAGCGTTCGTACGCACTGCGCAACACTGCAATAATCAACACCGTGAGAAAAAACACGGCACCAGCAGAAAAGAACAATAGCAGAACGTCGAGGGTCATAGTTTCATCTCACCACCATCACGGAACCGTTTCCATCTCAACCCGGTGACTACCGCGAATGACCTCCACCCGAAAGATCTTCGACTGCGTGCGTGAGATCGCCTTCGACCGCTCACCGGTGAGCAGGGTCTTCAAAGACGTGCGCGTGTCTTCGAAGTCACGAATGTCGTTGTCTTCGGGGTTGCGCAAGGACAAGTAGAGGGTGCCGAGATCTTGCGACAACACCAACATCTCCGCCGCCTCCGGCAACACATGAACTGTCACGGTGTTGTACGCTCGCTCCGTCTCCGAAAGCAGCCGCATGTTCGTCTGGCCGCCGATGCGACCGGTGGCAAGGATGACGACGTTCTGCAACATCGTCACCGACACCATCTCCTTGAGCTGTGGATCACGAAACACACCGATGATGTCGACATGATCACCCGGCTCCACCCAGTGATGCACCGAGCTCTCTGGACTCACCCGAATGGACACGGCGCGTCCCTTCTTCTGAACAGCGTCCGCCAGATGTTGATCCCCGGTCTTGGTGTGAATGTGCGAGTACAGCAGCGGATCGCCGGCCATGATGTCCATGGACAGTTTCTGACCACGAACAGGCAAACCCTGGTTGACCGCATCCACGGTGATCACCGACCCGGTGACATTCACCTTCGGCAACTTGATCACCGCGAGGTTGCTGCTCGTTAGCGTATCTCCCGACTTCATGTCTCGCTTGACCGACATCACCGACACCGGCTGCCACCGCGCCGAAATGCTATCGCGATTGGCTTTGTCGGTAAGAAAAAACACCACCGCAGCGAGAACGGCGAACACAGCCGCCAATATCAGTGGAACGCGTCCTTTGAGCATCTTACTTGCCTCTCAGCCTGCGTGCGAAACCAGCCCCTACGGAACCGGCAATGAAATCACCGCGTGAAACGAATTGATATAGATGTCAAATACCTTGATGAACAAGAGAAAGATAGAAATATGCCCACTGCCATCTGGATCCATGGGCGCTCCCGCAGCATCGAGAAATGGGTTGGGCATCCACGGCGCAAAGAAGATGACAGCAAACAACAGGGTGATGATCGCATACTCGGTCATCGCCTGCCCACGCTCCCCCCGCGGCGTCTTCACTGCCACGCCCCCCCGCGGCGTCTTCACAGTAACGCCCCGCCGCCGACGACGAAGTCCATGTCGATGTTGACGGGGACACATCACGGCTTCTCCTCCCCTGCCAGGCCCGACTCTTCGAGCCCCGACTCTTGGTGCCGCTCGCGCTCTTGCCAAGTGAGTGACACCACAACCCGTGGCGGCTCCACACTGGTTTGCTGCAGCGACAAGATCACCTCGAGCCCGTCACTGGAATAGACGAGGCGTCCGGAAGCATTCGTCGCACTCTGGTGAATCTCGCCGCGCCGCACAGCGCCGTAGAGCACCTCATCGTAGAAGTCGACAACCTCACCGACGTATCCATTGCAGCTCAAATACATCATCTCCGTAGCCACACCCATGTCCTTCGCACCGTTGTGGCTGATTACCGCACAATCGTTCGCCACCGGCAACTTCGGTTTCGCCGCGGGCGTATCGAGTGGCCGCACACTGGCAAGAATCGTGGTCTGTCCGCCGCCGCCACCGCCACCACCATGATCGTCACCATCACTGTTCCCGGGAACAGCCGCGATGGTGCGCATCCATGGATCGTGAGCATCCATCGCCATAATCCACTCTTCCCCGCCGACGGTGTTGCGCTGGACTTGAAACCCCTGACTGGTCCACAGCCCCTCGTACCAATCAGCAACTTTCCACACGGGATCAGAAGTAACAGCGTAGGCCATCTCCCGGCTCACCCCATCCACATGAAGCCCTTTGCCCATGGGATAAAAAGACGAGTCGCGATAGAGCGGAATGACTTTGGACAACCGTTCAAAGCGTTGCAGCGACTCACCATAGGCCTGCGCCAACTCCCCACGGGCCACCAGCACACCCGCCACTGCAGCTCCAGCGATGCTGATGGCAAATGCCGTCGCGAAGGCGCGTCGTCTCCGAGACGAAATGGATGTCAGTGCGTCCAGCACATCCGCTCCTCTTCCTCCGGGCAACCCATGAAGTAGTCACCGCGTTCTATGAGGGCATCGAGGTATTTACTGTCATCGGGTCGTTCAGCATCGTGATACATCGGCATCGTCTCAAAACGACGAACGGTTTCATTGGTGTCCTCAGGAGTACCACCGGTCTCCTCGAATATGTCGACTTGTCCCGCCGCCAGTTGTCCAGTCCCTTTTACATTGCGACTGTCTCGGAGCTCGCTGTTGGTATAGGGCCGCGAAAAAACATGAAGCTCCGGCCGTTGGGTGGGGATGCCTATGAATTCGTTCAGTCCAGCGGGTACATAGTCAAGCATACGAGCCACGTTGCCCAATGAGCTGAGGATTCCACCACCGGGAATTGCCTGAATCGGTTTGCCATTCGAGCTGATATTCTTGACCATGTTGGAGAAATGCATTTTCTCCCGTCGCGTTCGCCAATCATTCTCTGTTCTGATCCACCCAGGATTGGTCGACCACCCTTGATTGACCCGCCAAGAATCGGCGAGCAGGGTGTTGGACATGGTGCGGCCGGAGTCTTCGATCTGTTGTCCTACGGGCGTCCACTCACTCAAGCCGGCACCACGAATACCGCCGTGTTTTGCCATCTCCACACCGGCGCTCGCATCAACGGGGCGAACGGGGGGCAAGACCTGCACATTGGCGCGACCGGTCACTTGGCTCCTAAGGTTAAATCCAAACGTTCTGGCGGGGCCGGTTACCAATGAGTTGATATCGGCGCCAATGCCAAGTGCTGCCATGATGGACCCAATACTCGAGAAGGGGTCGGCAAGGGATGGATTCGCCCAGTCTGGAACAACCTGGGTGTTATCAGCGCGTAAATCCTGCATCGGCCGAGAGGTGTACTGTGCCGAAAGCGTTTTGCCCCAAGTGCGGGATGACCTGCGGTCGTTTGCACCGTCGAGATCGAAGTACACTTCCTCGAGCTCTTCGCCGATGGACTCGCGGGCGTCTTCAAACAAATCACGATGAGCGCTGGCGGTGATCCTCTCGGCACCGTAATTGGACAGAGGTCGGGTGGTAAATGCCCAGGTGGAATACCGGGCAACTTCTTGGGTTTTCAATCGCGCCACTCCCAGCTCGGTCAAATACAGCGAGCCGTAGAGCAAAGCGACAAACAATGGCGCAGTAATGGCAAACTCGGTGAGTGCCGCACCCCGTTGGCGGCACGCAGCGCCACGATGTCTTTGTTTCTTCATAGCCTCGCCCATCAACATCGTCTCGCCCATCAATGCATAAACACGTTGTCAGCCACCATTTGAGACAACCACTCCGGCAACACAGAGCCGAGACGATCAATAACCACTCCCTTGGGTGCGAGCCGTGCCCCCCAAAAAGGATTGAAAAGATTAGGCGGCTCCCGCCAGGCTCCCGGTCGATGGTAATACACCTGAGCTCGCGAAATGACGTTGAGGCCGTCGCCAAAACCACTGCCCATCATTCCGCTCTCGCCAATGTTGGCATCAAGCTTTGCTGTTTGGTTCTTGTGACGCATCTCAAAGCTCAGATCGTTAACCCCAGATCCAGATCCGCCAAGAGCCATGGCGCTCGGCGGCTTGTTCAAAGAAATCCAAACGTCCGGTTGCCTGAAGTTCTTTTTCTCAGCTTGGATGGTCCGATGCCCCGGCTTGAACTTGATGTAGGGGGTGATGCCCCCTTTGAGGCCTAAGAAGCTCAAGAATGATTTCCAGGTGTGGTCGTCGTCTTCAGCCTCACAGGTGAAGCCTGCATGTTTTCCTGCACTCCTCGCACCGAGGAATGAAACTGTGGCGAACATCCTAAACGCGGCTTTGGGGGTGGTTTCACCGTAGTCTGTTGGTTTTTCGTAACGGCAATGCATGCTCTCCGCTTTGGTGGGCCCGGAAACGACGCTGGCAAAACCAAATCGACGAATTCCGATCAGCAACTCCGGAATGTCTTTGGCCACGAGGTGGTCACCTGACGTCAAATCTGAAGTCTCCGGCCCACCATCGCCGGTGTACTCGAGAATGGCCTGTAGCTCCTCTTCATTGGGGTTGCTGATAAGCTTGGTCGTCCCAATGTGCACATTGAGCTGGGTGGCAAACTCATTGAGCCCGTCCATGAATTTTTTGGTGAGTCCCCGGGAATTTCGCGAGGCAACAGCTTCGCCGAGCTTTGCCAGCTGGTTGGTGAAAGCCTCTGCTGGCAGTCGTGAAACAATGAAACGATCGTTACCGGTAGAAGAGAACCGCGAGGCGTTGGCCAACTCTGCCACGATTCTCTTGTCTTCCGCAGGGGGGCCGGTGAGCCTGGCCGCGGATAAATCAAAAGAGTCAATGTAGGAGGCGGTGTTCACCAGATTGAGAATGGTCGATGCGGGCGTCACTTGCGCATCGGGGTCGTTGGCCTCGACAATCGTACGCCCACCGTCAAGGAGTTGCATCGAGGTGGCGGCCATCAACATAAAGGATTCAAGAAAAAGAAAGTAGTTCTCTGTAGTCTTCAGTTTGATGAAATTCTTGACTGTGGTCTCCATGCCAATGCCCTCGGTGTCGAGCAGGTAACCGATCACATCGCACATTGCCTCCAGGCCTCTGCCAATGCCCTCGATGATACCGCCCAGCGTCGCTGTCCAGGGGAGGATCTTCAGGAGCTTCGCTGTCTGAATCGCCAACTCTCCATTTACGCCCGCCATGCCATGCAGATGGGTGGCGTTCGAGAGCAACGATTGTGCCTCCATCATCTGCACGTAATTGGCGATCTGCGCGCGATTGGCAAAAGCAATGAAGTTGAAGGTGCGGGCCTCGAGGGTAGCGAGGGAATAGGCCGTGGCGTCCGCTGCATTCTGCAGCTGGATTTTTTCGTAGACGGCGCGGGAGAGATTGTACGAAGTGTACATGCCGATCGATAGGATGAACACACCGACAAGGGCAAGGAGCATGGCTTGTCCCCTCGAGCGGCGCGGCTTCACCGACGGCCTCACTGCTGTGAACAAGCCCAACATTGGGTCAAAAATCCTCGATCGTGAACCAAACCGGCTCGCGGCGATTGCCCTCAAACATGTTTGACTGCATCTGCATTGCATACTGCGCATACAACGGGACGAAATAGAGACCGGTCTTTTCCCCTATCCACCTAAGAGTACGAATCTCCTTTTTCCATTGGGTGGTCGTGAAAAAGTCGTCGAGGGGCCCCTGACTCGACCCTTGCTGTACCGCTTCATCCACATATTGCCCAGTGCCACCGCCGCGGGTGATGCGTCCGCGCCACTCTGCCCATTCGGTGACGTCAGATTCAATGCGGCGAGTGCCCAGAGACTGTTGCACAAACCACAAATCGAAGATCAGCTTATTGATGATGGGCACCTTGAGTGGACACAAAACCCGCACCTCAACGGCAAGCCGACCCTCCCCGGGATTGTTTGAATGAAGCTCTTCAAAAAAGTCGACATCGTCGAAATCCATTCCTGCTCCATCGGGGTAAACGAGCACGGCCTTGTCATCGATGGTTTGGGATTGGGAACGTTGCTCTTGCTGCCAATCCCGAAGCTCCCGAAAAGCCTCACGAGTTGGACTGGTGACGTGCACCTCCACCAGGGAGATATCCTGAGCGATGCCACTGATCTCGACTCCCAAGAGATCACCCGGCAAGCGCTCTAGGGTTCCGGCCAGTTGATCTATGGCGCTGGTGGCTGCCTCTATCGGTTTGACCTTGAGCCAGGCCTTGGCAAACTCCCGGGGTGTGTCCGTGCGAGCATATAAAGGTAGGGAGCCAATGACCGCGGCGTTTTGCATGACGCCCCAATCGCCATTGTTGACGATGCCGGCGCGGACAGCGTTGTAGGCTGCGTACTCTGTCATGATCCTGCCGTGTTGCAGCATCATGATTTGCAGGCCGCCGAGGACGAGGAAAATCATCACCGGCATGGTGATGGCGGTCTCGACCATGACTTGGCCAGTCTCGGATCGCCGCAGCCTAATGCGCTTGGTCGTCATTGGGCGAAGTCTACTACCACAAGCCCCCACACGTCGATGTCGACACGCCCAAATTGCAGGTGGGACAACATCTTACATGAAAGATTCACGAAAGTTGGTTGCTCCAAATTGATTCCAGATCTGCAATCTGATTCCGGATCTGCGATCAGCGATCAGCGGCCTTTGTACTCCATCATGTTTTGCATGGCCCCTTTGGCTTCGTCGTCTACCTCGGCCTCTCCCCGCCTTTCGTCAGCACATTCCTCACACAATCGCATGGTCTTGCCACCGACCTTCACCTTCTCCAGTTCATCCACTTCTTCACCGCAGTCTTGGCACTTCATTGCTTCCTCCGTGTTCACTGCTCGGTTGCGATGACGATTTGAGCAGAAAAACCGAGATTCGGCCAGACTCTTTTTGCAACTGCCCGAGCATCCGAGCATGGCGGGCGACCGGCGTTGGGCCGGGCCGCTACTTGTAGGACGAAACCAGGAAGCGCTCTCCCCCGTCGAACTTGATCGTAGCCAGGGTGTTGCTCGTGATTGCGACGGCGCTTGCACCATCATTCCCGGGAGAATAGGCTGCGAGCTGCATGGTAAGAAATGTCATCGTTTGCTTGGCCTTCATCGCACTGACAAACGGGTGTAAGCGCGGCGGCCAACACGAGAAGCCCGAAGAACCGCCACGGCCAAAGGTTTTCGCCGGTGACGAGCTGCCGCCACTCGCAAATCAAGGGCTCGCGCAACCAGGCGGCACCTTGGTGATAGCCATGGGGGCAGAGCCGCCAACCCTCAATTACCAACTCGATCCGCTCGACGCCTGGGGCAAAAGAATCGACGAGCTCGTCATGGATAGCTTGGCGCGCCCCAACATCATCACCTGGAAACACGAACCCCATCTCGCAGAGTCGTGGGAGATCTCAGAGGACAACCTCACCCTCACCTTTCATCTGAGAAAAGGAGTTGAATGGCACGACGGCAAGCCGTTCACCGCCGACGACGTAATCTTCACCTTCGACAAGATCCTCAGCCCGACCTCCAAAACCATGGCTATTCGTTCGTACCTCGACGCATTGGCACGTTACGAAAAACAAGACAGCCACACCGTCGTCTTCCATCTCGCCGAGCCCTATTGGTACGCCTTCGACGCCATTGCGGAGATCTTCATCTATCCCGAGCACATCTACAAGAAGGGTGATTTCAACACCCATCCGGCAAACCGCGCCCCGATTGGCACAGGGCCATTTCGTTTTCATCACTGGAAGACTGGCGAAGAGATCGAGCTGCGGCGCAACGACAACTTTTACGGCAACGCACCTCACCTCGAACGCTTGGTGTTCAAGTACGTGCCAGACCCAATTGTGCGCACACAACTGCTACGCAAAGGTGAGGTCGACGTCGTCGAGAAAGTGTCCCCCGAGGAGTGGCGCGCCATCACCTCCGAACCCGACAGCGGGCTGCGTTTTTGGCGACTCCGACACGTGCCGGGCAGTCTGCAATGGATTGGTTGGAATCAAGAGCGGCCGATGTTTCGTGACAAAAGAGTTCGCCGTGCCATGACCATGCTCCTTGATCGACACGACGTGGCCAATAACCTACGCCTTGGCCTCGACACCGTGGCCGAGTCTTGGTTCTACCCAGGCTCACCCGAGCACGACGCCACCATTAAACCTTGGCCCTACGATCCTGAGGCCGCGGCCGATCTCCTTGACCAGGCCGGTTGGGTCGATCACGACGCGGACGGCATTCGCGATAAAGAGGGTCGGCCGTTTGAGTTCACATTTCTCTATCCCGCAGGTCCGCCCTTTTACGAACAGCTCGCGAGCTTGATGAAATCGGACTTTGCCAAAGCCGGCATCGAGGTGAAAACCGCGCGAATAGAGTGGGCGGTGTATACCGAGCGGTTACGTCGGCACGAGTTCGACGCCTGTTCGCTCTTGTGGCAAATGACGCCCCGCAATGACCCCTATCAAGTTTGGCACAGCTCGGAGATCAACGGCGGCTCCAACTATGTGTCTTTTCGCAATAGCGAGGCCGACAATCTCATTGAGTCTTCGCGACACGAGTTCGATGATGAGAAGCGCTTGAAACTCTATCGGCGTTTCAACGCCATTCTTCACGAGGAGCAGCCCTACACGATGCTGTTCAATCGCTACAATCTCTCGTTGGTGTCGAAGAAGTTCGGCGGCATCGTCTCTACGCCATATGGCGTGCTCAATTATTCCGAGTTTTACCTCCGGGCGTCAGAACCAGAGCCAGAGCCAGAGCCAGAGCCAGCGCAAGAGCGTGAGCCTGAGCCAGCACCAGCGCCTGAGCCAGCACCAGCGCCAGAGCCAGAGCAGAAGCTGAAGCCCGCGACCGCGTCGCCTGACAACCCCACACCGTAATGCGATTTCTGGTTGGCCGACGCCTGCTGCAACTGGTGCCGACTTTCTTGGGCGTCACGTTGCTGACGTTTTTTCTTTTGCGCCTGGCGCCCGGTGCGCCATCGCTCGTTGGGGACGACGGGATCGTGACCCCCGCGGTACAAGCCAGCCTCGAGGCCTGGAGAGAGCTCAAGGGACTCAACCAGCCGCTGTGGGCCCAATACATCAATTGGCTATCGCGCTTCGTCCGCTTCGACTTCGGCAGCTCGCTCATCGATGAGCGTCCTGTGCGTACCCTGATCGTCGAAGCGTTACCGCGGACGTTGGTCCTTACCGTTCTCGCCCTGATCTTCACCTATACCCTGTCGATTCCCCTTGGCATCCACTCAGCCATTCACCGCGGCCAAAGGAGCGATCGGATCATCTCGGGCGTACTGTTCATCCTCTACTCCATGCCGTCATTCTGGGTGGCACTGCTCTTGGTGGTTGTACTCGGTGGCGGTGCCTGGTTCGATCTTTTTCCCATCGTTGGCTTGCGCTCGAGCAACATGGAAGGTGCCGGGTTCTTCGTCCGGAGCATCGATCTCATCTGGCACCTCGTCTTGCCGGTGTTTTGCCTGACATATCCATCGTTGGCGCGCACCTCTCGTTTTCAACGAAGTGCCATGCTCGACGTCATCCGCCAAGACTACATCCGCACAGCAAGAGCCAAGGGCCTCACCGAGCGGACGGTGATCTTGCGTCACGCCTTGAAGAATTCGCTCCTACCCATACTGACGCTCCTTTCCACAGACCTGCCATGGATCCTCGGTGGCTCCGTCATCGTCGAGCGCATCTTCGCCATTCGCGGCATGGGAATGTTGACCTTCGAAGCGATCTTGCGCCGTGACTACCCAGTCATCATGGGCGTCACTTCCTTGGTGGCAATCCTCACCATGGTCGGCGTCCTCCTCGGTGACCTCGCCTACGCATGGATCGATCCCCGCATCCGTTTCGAGAGGACCCAGGGATGAAAGGCAAACGGGATACCTGGAGCGCCATGAAGTCCCGCCGCGGCGCACGGTGGGGGGTGGCGGTTTTGGCAACGGTGTGTGGCGTCGCCCTGTTAAGTGACTTCATCGCATCGGACAAACCGATCCTCGCGCGCATCGATGGCAAGCTGTACGTTCTCCCCAACCTCTTCACGCCCGTTGGCTTGCGCCCGTACACCATCAACACGCTGATTGAGCGTATGGGCAAAACTGACTGGCTCATTGCCCCCCTGGTGAGTTGGGGTGCCAACGAACAGGACAAAGGAACCGCACCGCTGGCACCACCTAGCAGCCGCCACTGGCTGGGCACGGACACAGCGCGGCGGGATGTGCTCGCGCGCATGGTACACGGAAGTCGTGTCTCGCTCTTGGTGGGACTCGCTTCGGTGTCGATTTTCATCACCATTGGCACCCTTCTCGGCCTGCTGGCGGGTTTCTTCGGAGGGTGGGTCGACGTCATCGTGTCACGAACGGTCGAAACCGTGATGACCATTCCCGTGTTCTTCCTCATTCTCGCGGTCATGGGGATCATCGAGTCGGCTGGCATCGGCACCATGATGGTGGTCATTGGCCTAGTCTATTGGACTCGAGTCGCCCGACTGGTGCGGGTAGAGACGCTCAAACTGCGACAACTCGGTTTCATCGAAGCTGCGACCGCACTCGGATATTCTAATCGGCGGATTCTCTTGGTTCACATTCTGCCGAACGCTCTCGGGCCCATTCTTGTGGCAGCAACCTTTGGCGTGGCTGCTTCAATCATGATGGAGGCGTCTTTGTCGTTTTTGGGGTTTGGAACCCCCGACGCCACCGCTAGCTGGGGCGGACTGTTGCGCGGTGCCATGGGAAACTTTCATGCCTGGTGGTTAATCCTTTTCCCAGGTCTTGCGGTGTTTGCCACCGTAACCTCCTGCAATGTTCTCGGGGAAGCTATGCGGGACAGCTTCGACCCCCACCTGCGTCATGAGGTTGAGTGACAAAGTCCAGAGAAGCCCAGTGCAAGAAAGTTGTTTGTGGAAACACTGACTGATAGCCTGAAGCATCGTGACAGATCCCCTTGATGAATTACCCGAGATCCAAATTGAGGCTGTCTTGGACGAACCCAGCGACCCCACTGACGCTGGCGAGGCGGGATTGCCCGAAATAGACATCGACCTCGATTTCGATGGTCCGCCGCCAGTCATTGATTCGCCTGCACCAACACCGCCTGCGGCGTCGAGACAGCCCTTGCCCCCCACTCGTGACGCCAACGCTCCAACGGACGCCAAGAAGAGATCAGCGACTGCGTCCCTTGATCTTGACGCTCTGTTGTCAGACATCGACTTCGCATCGGCGACGCGACCACGCAAAAAGATCCCGACCACCGGCTCGTCTTTGGGACCGGCGGTGCCACCCCTCAACGCCATGGATAAGATCGCGGTCGATATTGACCTGGACCATACCTCTGTCGACAACAACTCGAGTCCTCGGGGACAAATGGTGCCCGAGCTCACCTTTGAACTTGAGGTCAACGCACCAAAGGCACCTCAACCACCTGAGCAGACAACCAATCCCGAAGAATCGGCAGTCGACGATTTCGATCTAGACTTTGGCGGTCCGCCAGTTCTCCCTCTCTCGGCAGACGAGCCATCACCGTTGTCGACAATCCCGTTGGAAACCATGGCCGCAAGTCCTGAGACCATTGATGCGCTCAGGAAACTGGCCGGCCCGGGGAGCGATCCAGTGGCAGCCCGAGCCGCTCTGTTTGCGGCACTCAAGGGTGAGCCTCACAACGAGGCCGCCCTTCCTGACACCCGCGCCATAGCCCTTGGTCTCGCCCGGGTCTTAGTTGCTACAGGATTTTCCATCAACGAGATCGCGGACGCAATCATTGAAGCCCTGACGGAATGAGCGGTGAGGCGCTCCTTCGTGTTCGCAATCTGGTGATTTCCTTCGCCATCGATGGCAAAGACTGCCCCGCTGTCGATGGCATTACATTCGATCTCGAACGTGGGCGCACCCTTGCACTGGTGGGAGAGAGCGGTAGCGGCAAGACCCTGACCGCAGTGTCCATACTCGGGCTGGTGCAGCCTCCTGGCGTAATCACCGGGGGCTCTATCGACTTTGATGGGACTGAGCTCGTAGGTGCGACGACAAACGCGTTCTGCGCTATTCGCGGCCGACGCGTGGCCATGGTTTTCCAGGAGCCTATGGCCGCGCTCAACCCGGTGATGCGAATCGGCGATCAAATCGCAGAGCCCTTACGCGCACACCTTGGTCTCTCCCGAGTCGCCGCACGCGACAGGGCAATCGATCTACTTGGTAAGGTGGGCATTGGCGCTCCCGCGCAACGGGTCGACAACTACCCCCATCAGTTAAGCGGCGGCATGCGTCAACGAGTGATGATTGCCATGGCCTTGTCCTGTGACCCTGAAATCCTCATCGCTGACGAGCCGACAACTGCGCTCGATGTAACCGTGCAACGACAAATCCTCGCCCTGTTACGAAAGATGCAACGGGAGCGACACATGGCGATGCTGTTTGTCACCCACGATCTCTCATTGGTCGAAAACATAGCCGACGAAGTCGCCGTCATGTATGCAGGACGCATCGTCGAGCGGGCATCGGTCCAGCAGATCCTCACAACCCCCAAGCATCCGTACTCACGCGCCCTGTGGCACGCAAGTCCCGCACGACACCGCGCAGGGGAACGGCTGCAAGCTGTACCTGGAAACACGCCCGGACTGACCCAACGACCCCGGGGCTGCCCATTTCATCCGCGTTGTCCCCGAGCCTTAGAGCGCTGCCACCAAGACGTGCCGGCCTTTGACGCGAGTGTTGCCTGTTTTGTCCCACATTCGTAAGAAGATGTATGACTGAACCATTGGTGCAGACAGAAAACCTGTCACAACAGTTTCACATGCGCACCCCAGGTCGCACCGATGTCCTGCACGCGCTTGACAATGTCAGTCTGTCCATTGCCTGCGGACAAACCCTCGGTTTGGTGGGCGAGTCCGGTTGTGGCAAGAGCACACTTGGCCGCTGCATTCTGCGGCTGCTTCGCCCATCTTCGGGCCGAATCGTCTTTGCGGGGACTGATATCACCCACATGTCGCGACGGGCGTTGCGCCCAATGCGGCGACGCATGCAATTCATACCCCAAGATCCTCTTGCCTCGCTCAACCCGCGGCAGACCGTGACGGACGCACTCGGAGAAGCTCTGACAGTGCATCGGATATGCGAGAAGTCCACTGTCCCAGAGCGCATCGCGGCTTTGTGTCAGAGCGTCGGACTCGGCACCGATATCGTCAACCGATACCCGCACGAGCTCTCGAGCGGACAACGTCAACGACTCCTCGTCGCTCGCGCCCTGAGTGTCGAGCCCGATTTCATCATTGCGGATGAGCCCACCAGCTCCCTCGATGTCTCGGTTCAAGCGCAGGTCATCAATCTCCTGCTCGACCTCAAAGAAAGCCTGCGACTCACCTACCTGTTCATCAGTCACGATCTCCATGTGGTGCGAATCGTCAGCGACGTGGTCGCCGTCATGTACCTCGGCCGGATCGTCGAGGTAGGTTCGGCCACCGATCTCTATCGGAGCCCCAACCATCCGTACACCCGAGTACTGCTCGAGCCCTCTCAGGCCAGCGACGACGTCGCAGCCGATGAGCCCCCAAACCCGCTGCAGCAACCAAGCGGCTGCTCATTCCACCCACGTTGTCCGATTGCCAAGGACATATGTAAAAACGAAACCCCTGCTTTGAGAGCTCTCGGGGGCGACAACGTCGATCGCCAAGTGGCGTGTCACCTGGCCTAGCTCTCTTGCTCCGCCCGTTTGGCGGCCGACCGCTTCTCTCCATCGAGCCGGCCCAGTTGGTAATCCTCATGGTCGACGAACTTCATGGCCCCGGCGATGAGCCCATGGCCGGCCTTCTCGCCTATGAGCCGGTGCATCTGTTGGCAAATCCGCCGGTACGACGAATGTCCCGCGGCCGCGGTTCGTAGCTCGAGGAGGTGGAACGCCTCACGAGCGTTGAGCTGCATCATGTAACGAACGTTCGCGGCAAAGGGCACGACGTACTGTGCGACTTCTTTGCCGAGGTCGGATGCAAGATCTCCGTAGAGCTCCCGAACAGCAGCGATGGCACGATCGTACTTCCCATCGAGATTAAGCTCGATGAGCGTGTCGGGGGTGATGTGGCCAAGGTCAAATGAGAGCGTCTGCCATTCGATGGTCAACATGCGGTGACGCTGCAAGTCGCGAAACGCACCATAGTCGGAGATGATGTCAAAACGATAGGAAGCCCTCTCGAACGCGCGCCCTGGCTTGTGACGCCGGTTCTTGCGATCGCCCACATAGGCCTCGACAATCTTGCGCCTTTCATCGACACCCATTGCACGAACGATTTCAAGTAACTGATCGTCAGGCAGCAGCGAATAGGCGTACAGTGCGGCTGCCGCAATCTTGAGTTCCGCATCCACATCCCAATCCACCAAGGTCACTGCGGGACGTGCATTTGCTTGTGCTTGGTGCTCGTGTGCGACGGCGCGCATTCGCTCGTCAATGTCGGCGAAGTACCGAGTCCAGGCGATACCCCGATTCTCCAAATCCACGCGACGCATGAATGCAGGAATAACCTTGCGCAGCTCATCCAACATGAGTTGCGAATAGTCGCGCACCTCCTGGAGGGGATGGGCCCGCATACGCAAGATCATGCTCTCGTACGCCTGGCCATTGGCATAGATACCGACATTGGATGTAGTCGCGGCGGGCAACAACCCCCGTAGATCATCACAAACTTTGGCGCGAATCGTTCCATTGTAGGCAACCGCTGGCGTTCCTTCGACACGCGGGAATTTGGCTTCGTAATGCTCCCGTAGGCTGGGGGCGAGATCCTTGTAGGTGTTGAATAGATTGTCGATGACCTCGACATAACGCTCGTTCCACTTCGAATCACGGATCTCCGCGGGCACGAAGTATCGATAACGCCCGCCGAGCGGTTTGTCGTAGTAGATGTAGCGGGTGCTCTGCTCCAGATAGGCAGCCATTCGCCCCCACTCGATCATCTTGGTGAGAATGTTCGACGATTGCTCGCAGGCGAGGTGAACCCCACCCAGTTGGGCCACCGAGTCATCACCAAAGTCAGTAAACACCTTTTCATACAGAGCAACGGCGCGATCCACATCGACGCCATCACCAACACCAGGCTGCTCTGCAATTGTTTCAATGCCGAGATCGGGGTTGCTAACAAACTCGTCAAGAAACAGACGCCGCAATGATTTCGGCGAGCGGCTGTAACGGGCAAACAGGGCACCCTTGACCACCTCCGGCAAGTTGACCAACGCAAAGACCGGACCGTCGACGTTGGTGAAGAACCCGGAGAGCGTCTTCCTCTCGTCCGCGGTGAACTCTTCGACGAAATACTCAAACCTGGACATGGGCCTCCGCGTTTCCACAGCTCGAGCCAACCAGATGACCCAGCGGTGGGCCGATGGGTTGAGCGAAGATCTGTCTACAGCCGCAATGTTTCTTCAATCGCTTGCCAGAATGCCGCACGAATTGCGTGATAGCCACGGTCGTTGGGATCTTCGAGGTTCTGGCAATACCAATAGGTGGGATCGCCTGCGTCATAATATGGATTGCTCCTGTCGTCGAAGTGGATTCCATGGCCGAGCATCGCGGCGCGCATATCGACGAGTACCGCACCCGTTGCCAGTGCAATCTGCTCAATCTGTTGGTTGTACAGCGCCAACACGTCGAATCCATCCGGCCACGGCGGCAGTCCAACACCGGCATTTTCAATGTCACCTACGCCATCGGTGGGATCATAGATATTGGCGAGGAGAATATACGTGGGGCCGGTGATGCTTGCTTTGGCTGCCTGAATGAATCCGATCATCCTCTGTCGATAGTTGTCTGCCCAACTGGTGGCAGCGGCCAGGCTCGAACAGAATGCATGGCATTCACCGGGGCTCGAGCAGTTGTAGTTGTGGATGAGATCATTGCCCCCCAATGTAATCACCACAACGGTCGGCTTCCACGTGTGAGGGTCCTGTTGCAGGACGTAGGTGATGTCGCTGGTCGAATAGTCACAGGAGGCACTGCCGCTGATTGCTTGGTTGTTGCTGGTGACAGATGCAAAATGTGATCGCAAATCGCGCCCTCTCCACTGTGGATAGATCCCGTTGTTGTTCTGGATGAGCAGCTCAAAGAAACTTAAGCCAGAAGTGGCACAGAACCCGTCGGTTACACTGTCGCCGAAACCTATGATGTGAATGGCATCGCCAATTCGAGGATCGCCACCCTGAGCAAAATCCCCCGTCGAGTGATCGCCCGAATTGTTGTCTCCAGCATGCGCCATGTCCCCCGTCGAGTGATCGCCAGAAACGTTATCTCCAGCATGCACCCTGTCCCCATTCGAGTGATCTCCAGAAACGCCATCACCGCTCAACGAGTCTCCGATGGGCCTGTGGTAGGTTGTGTATTCCCTTGGTGGTTCAGCGCTGCATTGTGGGAGCAAGCCCAACAGGACAAACAGCGCAATATTCGTAAGCTGCGTATATCTCTTGGCCATCGCGGTGATACCTTTTTGCATCCTGCCACGTGAAGCGTTGGACAAACACCATAGCAAAACAGGGTGCCAGGTGCCCATAGTTCATTCGCAACTTGAAGAATCCGCGGAGCTAAGTTTTTTCGGGAACGTGGGAGGCAGCGTGGTAGGAGCTACGCACCAGCGGGCCCGCCTCGACGTGGGCAAACCCGCGGGCTTTGGCAGCCTTCTCGATCTCGGCGAACTCCTCTGGAGCGTAATACCGATCGATGGGCGCGTGCTTGACGGTTGGGTTGAGATATTGGCCGATGGTCAAGACATCACAATTGACGGCACGTAGGGCGTCCATCACCGCGAGCACCTCATCGATGGTCTCTCCGAGACCTACCATCATGCCGCTCTTGGTGATCATCGAGGATTTGTGCTCCCGCCGGTACGCGTCAACACGGCCGAGGAGTTCCATGCTACGCTGGAAATTGCCTTTGGCGCGCATACGTGGAAACAGTCGGGGCACAGTCTCAGTGTTGTGGTTGTATACGTCCGGTCCCGAGCGCAGAACTCGCTCCAGCGCCGCTGTGTCTCCCATGAAATCGGGGGTGAGGACCTCAATGCGAATTTTGGCATTCTGCGCGCGGATGGCAGCGACAGTTTGGGCAAAATGGCTGGAGCCATAATCGGGGAGATCATCCCGTTCGACACTCGTCACCACCGCATGGGCAAGGCCCAGATGCGCGACCGCCCTCGCCACCTTCTCGGGCTCCTCGGGATCAGGCGGTTTCGGCCGACCCTTGGTGATCGCGCAGTAGCGGCAGTTGCGGGTGCAAATGTCACCGAGGATGAGGAAAGTCGCGGTGCGATGTTTGCCCCAGCACTCCCAGATGTTAGGGCAGCGGGCTTCTTCGCACACCGTATGCAGCTCCAATCCGTCGAGGAGCTTATCGACGTCTTTGTAGGTCTTGCTATCCTGGATCTTCACCCGCATCCACTCGGGACGGCGAGCACGCAGTCCCGATTTCTGCTCAGGTGTCTTCAGAGGTTTCTGCTGCGAGCTGCCCAATTGAACCAAGTCTCTCATGACGCAATCTCCTGAGCTGTGGCGGCAGGCAGGGACGTTGCGGCTGCCATTTCGACCCTTCGCGCTAACACGTTGGCCGCGTGATGGGTGAGGCGCTCCTCGACTGCACCGACCTCAATTCTCTGGCCTGTTAGCTCGCTAAGGGAAGTCACTCGTTTGCCATGCAGGCCGCACGGGACAATCAGAGAAAAGCCATCGATCCCGGTAGCGACGTTCAGGGCAAACCCGTGCATCGTCGTCCAACGGGAGATGCGCACCCCCACGGCGCCTACCTTGGCGTCGCCTGCCCAAACCCCACGCAAACCGTCGACGCGCTGGGCCTCGACGCCGAAGTCTTGGGCGGTGCGGATCATAATCTCTTCGAGCTTGCTGACAAAACCGCGAACGTCTTGCTCGCCTTCGCCGAGACGCACGATCGGATAACCGACGATCTGCCCGGGGCCGTGATAGGTGACGTCGCCGCCACGGCCGGTGCTGAACACCTCGATCCCCGAAGCCAGCAATCGCTCCCGCGAAGCGACAATATCGTCTTCACCACTGTTACGCCCAAGCGTGATTACCGGCGCGTGTTCAAGCAGGAACAACGTGTCGTCCGACTCACCCGCGAGCACTTCCCGATGCCGCAGCATTTGCAACGCCAACATCGGTCCGTAGCCGACTCGGCCCATCCTCTCGACCCGCATTGTCCGAGCGCCAGGTGGGGCGCTCGTCGATTTGGTTGTGCCCATTTCTTCCTGCACTCTACAGCTCTGTTTCGTCAAAGCTCTCAATGCCTTCTTTGATGCGAGCCATGAATTGGTCCGCGATGGCACCATCGACCAGGCGATGGTCGAAAGAGAGGGACAGGTAAGCGCGGGTGCGAATGGCGATCATGTCATCAATGACCACCGGGCGCTTCTGTACCCCACCGACCCCCAAGATGGCGACCTGCGGCTGATTGATGACCGGCATGTTGAACAAGGGGCCGTACAGGCCAGGGTTGGTCACCGTGAAGGTGCCGTTCTGGACCTCTTCGGGTTTGAGCTTTTTGGAGCGAGCACGCTCGGCGAGATCCACGGCGCGTTTGGCTAGACCGAGCAGGTTGAGCTCACCGGCATTGTGTACCACGGGTACAATGAGACCCCAGTCGAGGGCCACAGCAATGCCGAGGTGAATGTCGCGATGGTAGATGGCTCGATGGCCGTCGACGCTGGCGTTGACCATCGGGAATGCCTTGAGCGCATCGACACAGGCCTTCATGATGAAGGAGGTATAGGTGAGCGGCACACCGTGTTGCTCGAGCCAGATCATCTTGTGGCGCTGACGCATCTGGGCGAGGCGAGTGAAATCAACCTCCCACACCGTGGAGACATGAGCCGAGACTCGACGTGACAGCACCATGTGATCCGCAATCTTGGCGCGCATGACACTCAGGTCTTCAACTCGGTCCCCCTCATACACCCGCGGCCGGTACGCCTCTGGAAGCTCACTCGGGCCTTGGGGAACCGCCACTGCCCGTGGCGGGGCCGAAACCGGTGCGGGCGCACCCCTGGCTGCCGCGGAGCTTCCAGACTCAAGCGAAGAAAGAATGTCTTTCTTGGTGACTCGCCCTCCAGAGCCCGTGCCGGCAACACTCGCAATGTCGATATCATGCGCGGCGGCAATCTTGCGGACCACCGGTGAGCTCTTGGTGCGGCGACGATCATCGAGAGATATCGGTCGGTCAGCGGGTTCCTGGGCGGCTGGCTGGGAGAACTCGACAGCTGGCGCGGACGCTGGCGCGATGCTAGGAGCGGCGTCCTCAGCCTTGTCCCCAGCCGCACCAATCACCGCGACGACTGCATTGACGGGTACAGTGTCGCCGGGCTGCGCCCTTATTTCAAGCAATACTCCAGCCGCAGGAGACGGCACTTCCGCGTCTACCTTGTCGGTGGAAATCTCAAAAAGGGGCTCGTCGCGCTCGACTGTATCACCGACCTGCTTGAGCCAAACCGTCACGGTCCCTTCAGTGATCGACTCACCCATCTGCGGCATCACCACATCATGCGCCATCTTACGTATTCTCCGGATATCGCCAAATCTGCCAGTTTGTAGCAAGTTGAGTCGCCGCACCCAAGAGTGCAAGTCCGCCCAGCAAATCAGATCCGCATCGCCAAACTCTATGACTCGAAGTCGCCCACCGCTTTGCTCATCGAAATGACGCCGGCCTCAATGAGTCGCTGGTGGATCCACCTCTCCGCCTCGTCCATCGAGCCAAGAATGGCATACGGGTAGGAGGGCCTCTGTAGCCAGAAGACGGCGGTGATCAATCCGCGAACCAAACCACTCTTGCTCACCAGAGCCGTTCCGACAGCAAAACGCGCATTGTGATCGGTCAGACGCTTCTCGTTGTCACCATACATGCGACGCTGTTTAGCGGTGCCCTTCAATAGGTGTGTGGCGTCGATGATCCATCCATAGGAGTGTCGTGTGGAAATCGTGTGTTCGTAGACGACCTCGAGAAATTCGGCCAACTCTTCATCGGTGGCGCATTCAGGATAAACGCAGCGGAATACGTGGGTGTCCTTGAGATCCAACCACGGGTGGTGCTTAGGCATCTTTCAATCCCCCGCCTCTGACGCCAATCCAACCTCGCCTTCCGTAACATAAGGCGAACCTTTTGGTTTCGCAACCCGAGGCCAACGTGAACCTCATGCAAAGGGTGGCGCAGGATCCTCGGGTTGAGCCTCCATAGCAACAGAGAGCTGTGCGTTTGCATAATCCAAGCGAGAGCTCAGAGTTTGAGCCAAACTCCACAGTAGCTTCAAAGCCAGGTGCTCATTGGCCTTGAGCAGATCGATGAAATCGGACCGGCGTATCGCCAATACGCTGGTCTTACCAAGCGTCGTCACCGTTGCCGATCGGCGCCGACCCGTCACGAGCTCCATCTCACCGATGTGATCGCCAGGACCAAGGTCGGCGAGATAGTGTCCATCCCGGGTTATCCTCACCCGCCCGTCGAGAACAACAAAGAAGTCGTTGTCACGACCGCCCTCGGTAATAAGGGCCGTGTCAGATTCGAGAACCCGCATCTGTGTAAGATTGAGGAGGCCGACAACCTCCTTGTATTTGAGATGCTTGAACAGGCGCACGCGCTTGAGAGTCCTGATCCTCAACTCCACGTCCTGAACCCGAGGCGAGTCATTTGCGTCGGGCAGGCTGCGAATCAACACGGCAGTGATGTTGTCTTTGCCACCCCGCTCATTGGCAAAACGGATGAGGCGTTGTGCGAGCTTGTCGAGTGGCTCTTTGTCATCGGCGAGCAAGGTGCCGAGTTCCTCCTCGTCCGCGACGTAATCGCTGAGACCATCAGAGCACAAGAGAAGCGTGTCACCCGGAAGCACGTCGAAGACGAGAGTGTCGACCTTGACCGAGCTTTGCAGACCAACGGCACGGGTGATGACGTTGTTCATGGGACTGCGATGCGCCTCTGTCTCTGTCATCTTTCCGGCACGCACCATCTCGTGAACCAGGCTGTGATCTTCACTAAGTTGATAGGTTCTGTCAGCCCGTTTCATGTAGAGACGGCTATCACCCACATGGCCCATGATGCCAATATGGTCGACGAGAAGAACCATCTCCAGGGTGGTCCCCATGCCGGCCTTCGCAGAATCGGCCTGCGCCACATCGTAAACCGCGGCACACGCGTCCTCCACGGCCTTCTCGATCAACCCCACAACGGCGGTCCGCAGCTCCGAAGTGTCCTTTTCCTTGAGGGCATCGACGATATGACGGTTTTTGCTGATAACTGCGTGTATCCTGTCCACGGCGATTTTTGAGGCAACTTCCCCCGCGGCATGCCCACCCATGCCATCACACATGACAAACAGCCCCAAGTTTTCATCAGTGGCGAAATTGTCCTCGTTGTGGTTTCGTTTGCGACCGACGTCGGTCAAACCAGTGAACTCTATCTTCATGAGTGCCTCGCTCACATTGCCCTCAATTTCCGCCCGCGCGCTAGCCTAATACGACAGTGACCTGAGGCCAACTGGCAGAGGACGGTGCTGCCAAAGGTTGGTGCTGCCAGAGGACGGTGCTGGCAGAGGACGGTGCAACAGGTCTCAGCCCTTCTCGAGTGCGTGGGTGCCGAAAATTTGACCGCTTGACGTCTCACGGACAAACTGTGGGTGCGCCGCCTGTGCCTTGAGTTCAGGCGAATTCAATCGGAGGAGCCATGCAACCAAACGACCCGTACGACTTTGATATCGATGTCGACATCTCGCCAATCCTCGAGGATGTGGACACCCCAACCTTGCTCGACGGTCACTGGTACGAGCTCACCCGCCCCCGGGCGGGACGCTCCGCGGCACTGCAGGACAAGATGGAGCGCACTTTTCGCAATGCTATGTTGCATGCGCAGTGGCGGGCGACGTCGAGACGCTCCCTCGACCGCCGCCGCGCCATGCGGGTTCCCCTTCTCAGTCGCCTCCACGTGGACGGCGGTAATCACCTCGTTACCTGCGACATCTCGATGTCGGGATTGCGTTGCTCAGGCACCCCCTTGGCACCGCTGATGGATGTCGAATTCAGGTTGCCCAAAGTCGACTTTCCCATCGACGCCCGGGTGGAAGTGGTGAGCTTCAAGGAGGCCAACGTCATCCCGTTGGTGGGATTGCGCTTTGCCTGGATCGACAAACCCTATGTTCACTACATCGCCGATTACATATCCCAAAGGCGCGAGAAGCTGTTGACCTCCAAGGTCGCATAGCCCGCGTCGGTTGGTGCTATGCTTCTGCGGACAGAAGTGGTTCGTTATCGCCACAAACGATGGAGTGAAAACATGCGTCCTATTCGCTTGATCATGGTCGCCGCAATCATGAGCGCCTGCCTGCTCACAACCTCCACCGCCAACGCTCGCACAGAGTGGGTGTATGACAAAGACTTCGGCAACGTGCGATCGCTTGAGTTCGATGTCATGGGATTTCTGTGGCCCTTTGGTGCCAGCACACACATCGGCGGCGCGGCCTGGCTCGGTTATCCGATCCTCGAGACGGGATTCATCCCTCTCAACGACTCGCTGTATCTCGAAGGTGGTGCCTACATCGCCTACTTCAACGTCGACGTCGGCCATGACGCAACATACGACTTTCTCGCAGTCATTCCGGCGGTGGGTGCCCGCTGGAACTTGCACTTGACCGAACAGTGGACTGCCTTCATCACCGGCAAGATCGGCTTTCGCATCGGCTTTGGTGCCGCCGCTGACAACGAGTTGGTTCCCTCCTTCACCATTGGTGCCATCTGGGAGTTCTCACGCGCCATGTTCCTGCGTTTGGAAACCGGCAACTATGGA
>MGST01000121.1 GCA_001798605.1 Deltaproteobacteria bacterium RIFOXYA12_FULL_58_15
CCATGCCCCATTGTTACAGGGGAGGACATAATCGCTGAGCAGAGGGGGGGACATAATCGCTGAGCTACCACACTCCCACGGTCAGTGGTTGACAGGCGCAGCGAGCTGCGCTTGGGTCTGCTACCGAGAAATGTTGTTTTTTTGACCTGGCCCGCTTGCCGCGTGGTAATGATACCCCAACTTAATCGGAGGCTCGTGAACATGCGTCCTATCGCTCATAGCTTGGTCCTGTTTTGTCTGCTCGCCGCCTGCACCCCCAATGAGGGGAACAACCCGGTCTGTACGAGTGGTTGTCTCATCGGTACGGTCTGCTATCCGAATGGGGTCCTCAACCCCGCCAATCCCTGTCAGGTGTGCAGGGCCGCCGCCAGCGCCAGCACCTGGTCAAACAACGACGGGGCGAGCTGCGACGACCAGCTGTTCTGCACGACCTCGGATGCATGCACGGGCGGGGTCTGCAGCGGCGTCGCGCGCAACTGCGCGGACGCCATCGGCTGCAATGGGGTGGAGAGCTGTGACGAGGGGGCCGAGGCCTGCGTGGCCGGAACGCCGACCTGCGACACCAACCAGGTTTGCGAACTGGCCAGTGACGCCTGCGTCACGACCTGCACCGGCTGCGCCATCGGCGGTGTCTGCTATGGGGACGGCCAGGTGAACCCGACCGACAGCTGCCTGGTCTGCACGCCGGGCAGCTCCACCACCGCCTGGACCAACCACGACGGGGCGAGCTGCGACGACGGCCTCTTCTGCACCGTGGCGGACACCTGTGCCAGCGGCATCTGCAGCGGCGGCGCGCGCGACTGCGCGGACGCCATCGCCTGCAATGGGGTGGAGAGCTGTGACGAGGGGGCCGAGGCCTGCGTGGCCGGGACGCCGACCTGCGACGCCGACGAGATATGCGACACAGCCCACGACGCCTGCGTCGCGACCTGCACCGGCTGCGTCATCGACGGCACCTGCTATGGAGCGGGACAGCTCAACCCGCCCAACGCCTGTCTGGTGTGCACGCCTGGCACCTCCGCCAGCACCTGGACGAACAACGACGGGGCGAGCTGCGACGACGGCGTCCTCTGCACCGTGTCGGATACTTGCGCTGGCGGGAGCTGCAGCGGTGTCACGCAAGCTTGCGATGACGCAGTGGCCTGCAACGGCGTCGAGATGTGCGACGAGGGGACGGGGGAATGCCTCGCAGGAACATCGACCTGCGCTACCAACGAAATCTGCGTCGAGTCCCAAGACCTCTGCTCCTGCCCCGGCTGTCTCATCGGAGGAGTCTGCCACCTCGGCGCAGAATCTAACCTTGCTGACGAGTGCCAGGTGTGCAACCCAGCATCTTCGACTGACGGCTGGTCTATCCATCCGCGTTGCGGGTGCCCTTGCTTCGCTTCGGTGCAGGTCCTGCGCGACAATTTGGCGATCCTGAACACCCAGTACACCGGGGGGAGCACTTGCGAAAACTTCACGAGCGGCTCCCTCATTACGGTCGGCTTCTTCCGCCCAGGCTGCACGAGCAGCACCTGCGGCGGCTGGTTCCTCACCGCCGGCTCCTATGATTACGATGACCCAATAACCATGCAGCGCACCCCGCGCCGTCAGTGCGCCATGTATGACTGCTACGATGGTCCGCCGCCTCCGACGGTCGAGAATCCCGACATCACCGCTATCCAGATGAACGACTGCGTGAGCTTCCTCACGGCCTTCGCGACAGAACAGGCCTGCCCCGGATTCTAAGAGCGGGCCGCTGGAAGCTGTGGAGCAGGCGGTGGCTCAAATATTGACTGCCTCGAATGCTCTTGAGTTCAGTTGGAAGAACGATTCCGCTGAAGAGGCGGCGAGCCGGGGGCAGCTATTTTATGTCCAGCTTGAGGGCGACGGCGGCGGGCCGCTTGAGGTGTTTGTCAACGAGACTGTCCCCGAGAAGATCCTGGAAACGGTCCGTACGATCAACCGCCGCTACAAACTGAAACTGGAGACGGGCAAGGCCACCGTCGGCGGTGTTGAGGACTTTGGTGCCAAGAAGCGGGCTATCGCCGAAGACTTCAACATCGAACCTGGGACATATGCCGTTCGATGTCATCTACCCGATGAGAAGTATTTGAATCGCGGCGAACGCGAGCCTGTTCTGCTCAAGGGGCCGTGGATGTATCGCTTCCTGTACAGGCTGACGAACTGGTTCGTGGCTGCGGCAATCTTGGGATTCCTCCTCTCTATAGGCACACTGTGTGTCGTTGATGATCCCGGCAACAGCCTGTTCGCTTTTGTCTCGGCAATGGTGATGGTGGTTGGCATCGTTGGTCTCATTGGGTTGCGGTTCGTGCCTGGAGTAAGACGTGTTGGAATGCAGGATGTGGCGAAACGGACTGAGGGCGAGGCACCGATGATTTTTGAGCTCACAGCATCGAATGACGACGCCGACCTGATGGGCGGATTCGTATTGATGTAGTCGAAACCCAGAGTTGTCGCCCACTTGTTCGCCGCCGCCACCTCACCTCTACCAACGGCTTCGTTTGCTCGACCTGGACGTGCATGTAGAGTTCGGTCGCCTCGGTATCAGTGTGGCCGAGCAGCTTCGCGATCATCTTCTGGCCCACGCCCCTCACCGCGCAGCTGGAGCCACTGGGGTGGCAAACCCGGTGAGATGAGATAGGCCGCACGAGTAGAGATGTGAGGGCATACTGGCAGAAATGTCCGGGATAAGACACTACGTAAACTCCGGGGCCAGTGCAGCCATGGTGTTCATGGCACCTACGGTCCAACTGCGGCTGTCATTGTGTTTTCTGTTACACGGGAATCATGCCACAATAGAGTCGATGCCCGACCAACGCGCGCGCAAGGTGGCCTTCACCGCCCATTGCCTGTTGAACCAAAACGCAAAGGTTGACGGAATGGCCCAAGAGATCGCGTTGACTTCGAACACGCGTTTGCCACGAAGCTGATCGCCCCCCCGTCACAAGACGGGCCTTCTGTTTGTTGGGGTTTGTTGAACGCTTGCCATAGGGATGGGTAGCGGGATGGCGCACCCATCGAAGACTTTCAACATCAAATTCAACCGGACACTCTTCCGACGACACCATCAAGAAAAGAGCCCGACAATGGACGAGCTTGAGGCGTGGCTGCGCAAACAGCTCGACGAAAAGCTGGTCGAGCCGAACAGCACCTTTGGCGAGGCGACCGAGTACATGCTCAATCGGCGGGACAAGCTCACTCGATTTCATACTGTAGCCGGGCCCCCTAAAACGTACATCCAAACGCGGTTTTTCACTCCTGCGCATGCCAGCCTATCGAGGAATCGGCAGTAGTGGTCGTAATTGAAATGCCGTTCGTGCAGTGGTTGCAGGGCACGATGCAGGTAGCGGCTGAAGCTCATCTACGCAGCTACTTCGTTGGCTGTTGGAGTTTGCCGCCGACAGTCACACTGAACACGAAATTGGTGGGTGCCCCAAAACGATCCACGGTCTCGAAATCGCGATATCCGACCAGGGCTTGAGTGAAGAACATGGGTGTCGACCCCATGAAGCCCACACCAACTCCATAGAGGCGCTGCTCTTCGAGCCGCGAATAGGTGGTGCTGCCGCGGACGAAGAAGACAGCGTTGATACCGTCTGTTTTGTTATTGATCATTCTGGCACCCGCCTGCAGAAACCCGTATCTGACAGCGTCAGGCACAGTGCCTATGGCCACGCCGCCGCCCAAGTCCACGAAGGCGAAGGGATTGATGTCTTCCCAACGCAACACCGCCGAATCATCCGGCTTGATCATGAAGTTGGCACGCGGGATCGGCAGATTCTGGAAATCACCTTTGGCGAATTCCCCTGTGATTTCGTACTGAAAACGCTTGGAATAGGCCAGTTTGACGCGGCCCAAGCCTTCGGTGTTGTTGAAGATGGCCTGCAGGACCTGTTGATAACCGGTTTCCAAGTAACTGGCCTGGGCGTCGCCGATGTTGTACCCGACAAGCGAAAACAGGCCGAGCTTGGGCGAGCTGAGAGTGGTCTCCAGATTGTCAAACGTGTAGTTGTTGCTCGGGTCAACGACAAAACCCACAAAGGCTTTGGCTTCAATCCATTCACGGAAGCCCGCGGACCCGCCTACACACAAATACCAATAGGGATCCTCATACCAAGTGCTGCTGCCACCACTATGGGCAATTCCCCAAAACGTGCCTCCGGTCCAACCCACAATCTTGATCCCGGAGTCGAACGTGTAACCGCCTTGGAGCCCGAGGGTCATTTGTACGATGTTGCCATCTGCTTGGTTGGCCGCCATGAACTCGGTGCGAAAAAAACCAACGGGAATCACTCGGTCTTTGGACAGTTCTTTGTCCGGTGCTGCCCCGGCCGCCTCGTTGCTTGGGGCGGCGGCGCCCCATTGGTCCAAAGCGATCACGGCTTCGACGTTGTCCAACTCCAAGCGGAGATTCTGCGCGTTGGTGAGCAGGAAGTGAACGCGGGTATTGGTGAACTCACTGGCCATTGCCCCATTGGGACAATACGCATACACGCCCAGCAGGAAGAGAAGAGCGCGGCGACAGAGACGATTGACAGTTGGTTCCATCGGTGGATCTTCGCCGAACGCTTTCGTTGAAACAAGGGTCGCCAGGGCAAGGCGCGGAGCGGTTAGTTGTTCGGCCGCTGCGACGAGAGACTGATCTACTTCAATCGACGGACGGCTGCCATTCTCACCATCGCGCCGCCTCACGTGGTCACCGGATCGACTATCGAGCCCGGTGTCCACCGCGTGCCCAAGGTGACGGCACGCGTGCGGGTGGGCGAGTGGACCTTGGTCCTAGATGGGATCGTTCATCTGCTCTAGCGCGCCAATGAGAGGTGCATGTTGAACCGGATTTTCATCCTGACGAGTTTGATTTTCGTTTTCATCACGGCGGCGTGCCCGGAGCCAGCAAAGAATGAAGAAAGTCGTCCGCCGTTGGAAGGCAACACGTACGCTCGATGACCCGCTTGCCGGTCTCGCCAAGATCGTTCCCGGTTTTGTCATGGATGTCCGAGCCTGGGCGACGTTCTTGTCCGACTCGTTGCGGTCATCGCCCGATTCAGGTCGTGAGTGTGATCAAGGCCCCCAGTCTCGACCAACTGGCAGCCGTCTCTGCTGCATTGTCGCAGCAGCAGGTGCCGGTGAGATGGCCACGGAGGTCGCGTGCTCCACCGATGGGTCAGATGCAGTTTGTGTTTGTTCAGTGGGCAGCCTGACCGTTTTCGATGCTGCTCTTTTCTTGGTTACTGCATTTTTTGGTTGCAATTTTTTGGTTGCAACCTCCCCGACCGACACGCATTGGTGTATGCTCGTGTCGATTTTTGGAGTTGAGCGGTGGTGACCCATTGCCGCTTTGTCGGTGTGGAGCTACGTAGCCAGGTGTGTTGCTTGCAAAATGTCTGATACAAAACATTCCGTCTGGGCCTGTGGCTGGTCGCAGAACTGCCGCGTGGAGTTCATCCAGAAGCGTGCTACAAACTTATCGGTCGGCAAGGTCGGCAGCACGATGTCTCCGACAACCCTGCCAACCAGCGGAGGTCCACCGTGAAATCCAACCGCATCACCGTTCTGTATGTTGCCGCGTTTGCCGTCGTCGGTGCTTTATTCTCAGGCATCAGCGTCTATGACTTCATCGCACATCTCGATCGCCAGGTTCACGCCATCAGCTGTTCGTACGTGCCGGGCCTGGGTGTGCTGGATGCCAGTGGCGCGAGCGGCTGCTTCGCGGTGATGATGAGCCCGTACGCCGCGGTTTGGCGCAGCGCCACGTGGGGGGGAGTCCCGATTGCTCTGCCCGCGCTCGCGGTGTTCATCTATCTCGCGTTCAAAACGGCCGAGATACTATGGCGACGGCGTGAAGAGGATCCGACGGAGACACGCTATCTGTTGGCTGCGACCGCGTTGCCGCTCGTGACCTCGATCGCCTACTTCCTCATCTCGGTCTTGGTCATCGACGTCGTCTGCAAGCTGTGCGTCGGGATCTACGTCGCCTCAATGGCCGGCTTCGCCGCGGCGCTCGTCGCTCACGTCCGCGCCCCCCACCGCACAGGTCGACAGCCCTGGGGCCAATATTTCTGGCAGTTTTCCGTCGGCGTCTTGTTCGTCGTGTTGCCCGTGCTGTTGTACCTCGGCCTCAAGCCCGATGTCCGCGACGATCTCGGTCGGTGTGGCAAGCTCATCCGGCCGCAGGACACCTACAGCACCCGTGTCAAGCTCCACAACGCACCGTCAGGTACACCCGCCATCGAGGTGCTCGACCCACTGTGCCCCGCCTGCAAGGGAGTCCATGATCGCCTGCAGGTAAGCGGACTGCTTGACAGCATGGATCTCGAAGCAGCTTTGTTTCCACTCGACAAGGAGTGTAACTGGATGCTCAGCGAATCAGTGCATCCGGGGGCCTGTGCGATCAGCGAAGCCGTTCTGTGTGCTGGAACACGCGCCAACGAGGTCGTGATCTGGGCCTTCGACCACCAGAGCCAGCTTCGTGAGGTTGCTGCCAAAGATCCTGCGAGCGTGCGCACCCAGGTAATGCAAGCCTTTCCCGACCTCGCGGGCTGTGTCGATAGGCCGGAGGTCAAAGCGCGCCTCAACAAGGCCTTGCGTTGGACGGTGGCTAACTCTCTGCCCATCTCCACGCCACAGCTGTATGTCCGCGGTAACCGACTGTGCGACGAAGACACCGACTTGGGGTTGGAGTACACCCTCACGCAAGTGCTCGGCCCTATGGCTGCGGCGGCCAACCCTCCGTCGGCGCCGGTTGGAACCGCGACAGACGCCACACCCACCAACGACAAGTCGTCCCCGGGTGCAGCCAATCCTGGCGCTGCCGGTAGCGAGGTGACGCCATGAAGCCAAACACTGCTCAAGTTCTGTGCCCACTGGCCGGACTGGTGCTTGCCTGCTTGCTCGTTGGCGTTTGGGTGCACGGCGCTGCCGCGCGCGTCGAGGCCATGAGGGGCACACCGGCCGAAAAGACGGCCGCTATCGCCGCCGCAGCCGATGAAGGCTTTTGCACGACGGACCTCAAGCAGATCTTGAAGCGGGTGCTGACATCCTGCGGTCTCGTCCACCGGGAGCGGGGTCGTGGCTGCAAGCCGCTCGAAGCCAAGAGCGTCGCGGCCCTGAGCGGTGATGACTTCAACGCGCTGTTCCGGCCGCTCGCCAACCGCGCGGGTATTGTGCAGTTCGACCTCGACAAGACGGAGCTCGACGACGCGGGCCGGGCGATCCTGGACAAGACCTTCTCAGACCAGCGTGGAGCCTCCTACTTCTTGGTGGTTTCCCGCGCCTCGCCTGAAGGCAGCTTGAGCCACAACCGGACTCTTTCAGAACAGCGAGCAGGAGCGGTGCTCAGCTACTTGAACGACAAGTTCAAAGATCCCGACCTCGAGCAGGAGGTGGGCCTGTTATGGCTAGGTGAGGAGTATGCGCAACTCGATCAGGAGTTCTGCCAGTGGAATAGGTCACGTGCGGGTGAAGTCTGCACGACTGCTGAGCTCAACCGATCGGCCTTTCTTGCATGGATCGATTGCCGCCTGTGACCCGTCTCTTCTGTATGCTGCTCCTGAGCGCGGGCTTTGCCTGCCACGAGGAGCCCAACACCCTGCCGGCGCGCCAGCGTGCCGAGGTGGTCACACAGGGCCGCCCCGAGGTCTCTGGAGCCCAGTGGTGCGACGCCTACTTTGCTTCTGAGAAGGCACCGGCCCTGAGCTTACCGCCAAGCGTGCCGATGGCTCCGGGTACCTCTCTTCCTGCAAAACCATCTACGTGGGTGTGGCTCAACCTGTGGGCCACCTGGTGCAAGCCGTGCGTGCGCGAGATGCCCCTGGTCGTGGCCTTTGGCGATCATCTGCGGAGCGAGGGCATGGGCATCGAGAATTGGTTTTTGTCGCTAGACCAACCAGGGTCTGAGCTGCAGCAGTTCATCCGCCAACACGTAGAGCTCGCGGGTGCCAATTCGATGCGTCTGAAGTCACCAGACGACCTCGATACCTGGATCCAGCGGTATGGTTTAAAGGCTGGGACCGCCATTCCGATCAACGTCATCGTCGCCCCGGGCGGCGGCGTGCGGTGTGTGCGCGCCGGTGCCATCGCTGAGGGCGACTATGCGCGGGTGCGGTGGGTGTTGAAGCAGATGTAGTCACCCATCCGCGTACACCGTGATCGCGTTCGGATCCACGACCGCATTGTTCTGAACTTTCTCAAACAGCTCGGCGACCATCGGTGGAATTTGATCGAGCAGGTCGTCCGCCGTGCCCATTTTGAGTCGCCGATCGGCTGTTGCGATCACTCGGGATTCGGCGACATCGATGAGCTTGAGAGTGATCACCCAACTCGCGCCTATCTTTCCGGTCAAACTGCTGCCTCGAATCGGGGGGCATCGACGAGCCGTGCAACCTAGGCAACACCTGCGACAGTGACGACCTGATGTGCCTCGGCTTCTGCGACCATCGGCTTCTGCGACCAAGGGATGTGCTGCATCTCGGTCGGCGGTCTCGGCGAGCCGTGTGCTCAAGGTTTCAGCTGCGGCGATCCCGCGAATGCGGTCTGTAGCCCCGAGACTTACACTTGTGGCAGCATGATGGGCATGGGTTGCTGCATTGCCACCGGCGGACTCGACGAGCCATGTAACACCGACGGCTCCTGCGACGACCCTGCGTCCGCGAGCTGTATTACCACCCTCTCCTGCGGCGGACCGGAGGGCCGTGGCTGTTGCGCGCCCGCTGGCGGGCGCGGTGAGATCTGCAACCCCGATAACACTTGCGACAATCCGACCGTCGACAGCTGCGTCGCGAGCACTTATGCACCGCGGGCTCTCCCTGTTGTCTGCAGGCTGGCGGCACCCATCAGCCCTGTTACAGCGACAACACCTGCAACCTCGCGCTCACCTGCCAGAGCGGCATCTGCCCCTTTGGCCTCGCCTCCTGCTGCGAACCGCAGGCTTGTCAAGGCGGGGTCGCGTCGCGCTCCGATCGCATCACGACCCCACCTATCGGATCCTCAAAGCCCGGTGCAAATACTTCGCCAATCTCTTCGAGGCAGACGGACTCAGCACCATCGGCACGGACAGTGGCGACGGGCTCGTCCAGATGTGCGGCGGCATCGTCGGAAATGGGCAAAGCTTGGAAAATCAATTCACGAACGCCGACAAGCGTTGGCAGATGGAGGACATCGACGTACCGGAAGGAGATATCCTGCCGCTGCTTCAATGCACCAATTTCCTCGACGGCAGGCTACGCCTGCCACGCCAAGAGTCCGTGTGGGAGAGCCCACGGGGCCGCAAGTGTGTTGGGCCTCTACGGTCCGAGGATGCGTTCGCGTGTGGTCCAGTGTGATCGGTGAACGAAGACGTCCCCGTCCTTGCCGCGCGGATGAAATAGCCGGCGGGGATTTCTTACCGACGGTCAGCGTTCACACCCGGGTTCCCTGTCGCTGCGGTTTGCCCGCGCTGTCGCTTGTGAAAACTCTTCCACTGTTTCCAGATGAGACAACGCAATCGGCGACGGATCCACGAGTCCAAGTCCTCCAGCGGACGGATGGTCACTGAAGCCAAAGTATGCTGTCTTCCGACGCTCAACGAAGATCGGTCCAGAAACCATGAAGGGTGTTCTTCCACGGCGAACGTCGGTACGCAACAGACACGAAAACTCCCTTATCCAGATCTCAGATTTATGGGCAATGCACCCTAAGAAATCGCTTGTCCTGTCTCCTGCTAAATGGGACTCCTGGTAAATGAGATAAGTGATGCGGACCTTGACGGTGAGCGTGGCCGTGGTCATCCTGGCGGCGGCCTGTTCAGGGGGCGATGGGAGTTCGGCGTGCTCGGCGATCAGCTGTGAGGGCTGCTGCGAAGCTGATCTGTGCCGTGTCGGCGACGACGACATCGCCTGTGGCCAGGGAGGTGCGGCCTGCGCTGACTGCACGACGGGCGTCGGGCTGTGCCTGCAGCGGGCCTGCCACGAGCCCTGCGGCAACGACACCATCGAGGCTGGTGAGCAGTGCGACGGCGACGATCTCGGTAGCGAAACCTGCATCACCCTCGGCTCGGCCGGGGGCACGCTTGCCTGCGCCAACGACTGCCAGTTCGATCTCTCCGCCTGCACCGCCCTCACCTGCGTGATCGCGGCTTCAGATCCCGAAGCCTACCCCTGCCAGTTCTGCTCCGCCGGCGGCGGTGCCATCGTTTACTGCGGCTTCTGTCACCCGTACACGCCGCCCGATGAGACAGACCCCTGCGAGGCCGGCACCCAGTGCTACACCTGGTTCGACCCCGACCTCGACAACACCACCGTCGCCTGCCTCGACGCGCCACCCGAGACCTGTAATGCCGACTTCGAGGATGAGTGCGACGGCGACGTTGTCGTCGTCTGCCGCGGCGGAAGAGTGATCCGCAACGACTGCGCAGAAGCCGGGGATCGTTGCACCACGGTCACCTGGATGGACGGCTCCTTTGTTCCCGGGTGTGTCGAGCTCGAGGCTGATCCGTGCACGCTCGGCGGCTACGACGAGAGTTGCGACAACGGCGTGCCGGTGATCTGCGACCCCCTCACCTCGTACGAGAGTCACCGTCCCTGCGAGGAAGGGCTGTGCGTCGATTTCGGTGCCGAGATCGAGTGCCTGCCCGAGGGCTGGGTCGAGTGCGATCCGGAGACCTTCGAAGCGCGCTGCGAAGACGACGCCATCATCACCTGCGCTCCGGTCCCGCATTCTTCGGGCACCGGCATGGAGGTGGCCGATCCCTGCGATGCCAGCAAGATCTGCGCGATGGCCGCCGCTGGCATCACCTGCATGCAGACGGGAACCGTCGCCTGCGACTCGTCGGCCTATGTCCCCCATTGCGACGGCGGCCGGTTGTTCAGGTGCAGCCCCGTGCTCGCCTGGGAGTACTTTGACGACTGTTCCGTCCTCGGAGAAGGGCTGCTCACCTGCCAGGAGTTCGCCGAGGGGCCCTCCTGTGCGCCGCCCGACTACACACCGTGCGAGGATACCGGGTCCACCTGCGTCGCAGACAACGTCCAGGAATGCCGCCACCCGGGCTGGGTGGCCGAGATACCCTGCGCCTCCCCCTCTCCCGTCTGCCTGGAGGCCGACGACGTGGCCGTCTGCACCTTCGCGGGCGCTGCATCCTGCACTCCGCAGTTCGGCCCTGGCATTCTCTGCGGGTCGGATCGCTACGGCACCTCCTCCTGCCACCAAGCCCTGCGCTGCGACGGCAGCTCTACCGTCGTGCTCTGCCACGCCTCCGCCGCCGTCGAGGTCACGGTCACCTGTCCTTTCAACGACTGCGTCGAGGACCCCGTGTGGGCTGATGACTACGAGGCCTACTGCGATCTCCTGCGGTGAGAGCTTCCGACGCGGGTGCAGGCCCTAACTTGCTCCAACGCGGTCACCGAATCCTTCCAACCGACGACTCGCTGTTTTGTCTGCTGGGGGTGCTCGCTCCGTTCTGTCTTCTATTCTCTTGGCTTCTGTTTCCAGTCGCCTTTGGCCAATCGACTCACTTTGTCTGCATCGTAGGGCGTCCCATCGCGCCAGATCGCGTACATGATGCCGACCAGCTTGCGTGACATGGCGACGTTGGCGACCAGCTTGCCCCGACGCTCTGCTTGGCCCAGGGTGGATTCGTAAACCACCGCCATTTCGGCATGGTCTTCCATTGGGCCATGTGGCAGCAGCATCTTTCCACTCAGTATATCGAGAGCGCCCCACGGCAGGTCTTCTCATAGGATTACAAACAACAAACGTTGAAAGTGGGCTGGCTCCGGCCCGAGGCGGCGGTTGATGGAATCGAGCCAAGGGGAGTGCTCGCAAAGGAACCTCGCCAATGAACAATCGCCTACTCGGAACCAAGCTGATTATGGGGCATGCTGCGCTCCATTGATGAAAGGGTCGTAGCTGCCGGAGCCAGCTCTACTCAACACAACAGGCCAACACCTGGCAACTCTTGGGAGGTCGTTTCCTTCATGAACAATCCGGCCGACGAAGGAGGCCGGGGCGGGGCTGATACAAAACATTTCGTCAACTCTGGGGCCGGTGGCTCATGGTGTTCATGTCACTTACGAGCCGAGCCCACAGGTGCCGAAACATCTTCATTGCGACTCTTGCAGACTGACAAATAGGGTCATCGAATCTGAGGGCCCGCAAACAGCTTTCGCGGGGGGCCTTGGAGCGCGTGCCGGGGTATGCCAAAAAGGGTGTACCCTAAGAGGCGTTCCGACCGTAGACGGCGTGCCACGCGAAAGGCACCAACACACCCCGGCAGACCGACCGGCGAAACTCTGCTGACGGCGGCTAGTCTCTGCCCACCGCTGTGCTTTGACTATGAGGAAGTTGCATCGGAATATGTCGAAAATACCGACCTTGACTACGAAACCCACGGGCTTACCGTACGCGCGGTGGTATCAACCGCCACCCACGACACGACTTTCCCGGAGACCCCAATGTCTGACACTTCGCTTTTCGCACCGGTCCCTCTCGGCAAGCTGACGCTGCTGAACCGTTTAGTCATGGCGCCCATGACGCGCAGCCGCGCGGCGGGCAACGTGCCCAATGCGCTCATGGCCGAATACTATGCGCAGCGCGCCGGCGCGGGCCTCATTATCACCGAGGGGACGTCTCCATCACCCAACGGATTAGGCTATGCGCGGATCCCAGGCCTGTTTTCGGAGGAGCAGGTCGCCGGATGGAAGCTCGTAACCGACGCCGTTCACGCAAAGGGTGGACACATCTTCGCACAACTCATGCATACCGGCCGGGTCGGACACCCGCTCAACCTGCCCAAAGGCGCAGAGCTCATCGCACCGAGTGCTGTCGCTGCACCAGGCGAGATGTATACCGACCAGCAGGGCATGCAGGCCCACCCTGTGCCGCGCACCATGACCGAGGCGGATCTCGGCAAGACCCGCGCGGAGTTCGTACAGGCTGCGAGAAACGCCGTCGCCGCCCATTTCGACGGCGTAGAGCTCCATGGTGCAAATGGGTATCTCCTGGAGCAGTTCTTGAGCCCCAATACGAACGAGCGAAGAGACGCATACGGCGGCTCCGTCGAGAGGCGCATGCGCTTCGTGCTCGAGGTGGTGCATGCGGTGGATGACGCCATAGGGGGTGACAAGGTCGGCATTCGACTCTCTCCCTATGGGGCGAACGCCGGCATGACGCCCTATCCGGAGATCGACGAGACGTACAACCTTCTCGTTGAGAAGCTCGTGGTCACGGGCATTCAGTACATTCACATTGTCGACCACTCGGCGATGGGTGCGCCGTCCGTGCCCGAAAAGCTCAAGCATGCACTACGCAAGGCTTGGCCACGCACCTATGTCGCGAGCGGTGGCTTTGATCGTGCGAAGGCTGAGGTCGCGCTGCGCGAGCGGAGGGCCGATCTCATTGCTTTTGGCCGGCCCTTTCTCTCAAACCCGGACCTCGTGACCCGTCTCCAAAAGAATCTCCCACTGAATCCGCCGGACTTCAGTACCTTCTACACGCCTGGCCCCAAAGGCTACACCGATTATCCCGCGGCGGGGTGAGGTGTCCACCGCTCGAATTCAACGACGGAAAATTGTGCCACCACCAAAGGCCTGTTGGCGGTGAGCCGGTCCAACCACACAAACATCAACCGCCCGTGCTGTCGTTCCCAATGTGCCCTGTCCCATCTCGAACCTGCGGTCGAGAAACGGACGTGCCGTGACGCCTCGACGGGTTGGCCGTAGCATTTGCCAGTGGAAGTCAATTATCCCTTCATCTTTCGAAACGCTGAGTAGCTACTACTGAGGACTGCCTCGACCTCGACGCATTCCTGGATGCCATCGCGTCCGAGATAATCTGGCACCAACCAGCTTGGCCGTCCGTGGGCAGCCAACCTTACTTAAGTGAGACAGATGTCCTTCCCACTTCGTCTCACAGGACTACTCTCACCAACCATCACCATTTTTCGCTGGCGAGTGGCCGACACACGTAGATGAGGAGAAACAGGCCACCCCACAAGGAGTCCACAAATGAAGGGGTGTGAAGGTCAACTCCCGACAGTCCAAGACGAAGGGATGCGGCTCACGAAAGGCGACGATGGCGATGGTGTTCAAACTCGCAATCGAGGCCGAAAAGACCACCGACTCAATGGCAGTCAACTCATGGCGAAGGTGATCTAGTAGGGAGTGAGGTTTGTGAACGGCGAGATCGAGGAGGCCGCCGCATGAATCAACGATCTGAGGAATACGCTCAACTGGCGCTCACCGAAACACAGTATCTCCAAACAAAGGGAGAAGAACAAAGGGAGAAAATTCATGAATAGAAGAATTTGGGTTTTGGCTTTGGCTTTGGTCGCACTTGTTTCTGTCTCCTGCGAAGAAGTGGTGGTCGGGTATGCAAAAGATCCCGTTTCGCCGGAGATCGTCTCGTTTTCCGTAAGCCCCGGGTCCGTTTTGATTGGGGAGGCAACCGAAGTGACGTGGGCTTGGACGTATTCGAACTCTCCCACACCGGTCCCAAGCTGCAATATCAATCAGGGCGTGGGCGTCGTGGCAAATGGCGAGTCGACGAGCATCAACATCACGGCGGATACCACCTATGCCCTCACCTGCACCAATTCAGCAGGCTCGGACACCGCGCAAAAGACCGTCACGGTGGTTGCTTCCGCAGTTGCTCCAGATATCGCTACCTTCAGCGCGACTCCCAGTTCCGTGGAAACCGGTGTGTCAACGAATGTGTCATGGGCTTGGACGTATGCGAACTCTCCCACACCGGCCCCAAGCTGCAGCATCAATCAGGGCGTGGGTGCCGTGGCAAATGGCGAGACGACGAGCATCAACATCACGGCGGATACCACCTTTACCCTCACCTGTACCAATTCAGCAGGCTCGGACATCGCACAGAAGACCGTCACCGTGGTTGCTTCCGCAGTTGCTCCAGATATCGCTACCTTCAGCGCGACTCCCAGTTCCGTGGAAACCGGTGTGTCAACGAATGTCACATGGGCTTGGACGTATGCCAATTCTCCTACGCCCTCACCAAGCTGCAGCATCAATCAGGACGTGAGTACGCTGGTAAATGGCGAGACGACGAGCATCAACATCACGGCGGATACCACCTATACCCTCACCTGCACCAATTCAGCAGGCTCGGACACTGCACAGAAGACCGTCACCGTGGTTGCTTCCGCAGTTGCTCCAGATATCGCTACCTTCAGCGCGACTCCCAGTTCCGTGGAAATCGGTGTGTCAACGAATGTCACATGGGCTTGGACGTATGCGAACTCTCCCACACCGGCCCCAAGCTGCAGCATCAATCAGGGCGTGAGTACGCTGGTAAATGGCGCGACGACGAGCATCAACATCACGGCGGATACCACCTATACCCTCACCTGCACCAATTCAGCAGGC
>MGST01000122.1:0-7191 GCA_001798605.1 Deltaproteobacteria bacterium RIFOXYA12_FULL_58_15
CAGGTTGGCGAATCGACCTCGAGGGTGAAGAGGCCACCCACTGTCAGGCGGTCATTGTCGCTGTCGGTACGGTGCCCAAGACCCTCGGCGGCAAGCCCAACATCCATGCCTTCCACGACGTCCGTCATCTGCTTTCTCGACATCCGACACCCTCACGGGTCGTCGTGGTGGGTGGAGGTGAGGCCGCCTGTGACTACAGCCTAACCTTGGCGGGTACGGGGGCGGAGGTTCATCTTCTCGTACGCGGCAGCGCCCTACGTGCCGGTCCCTGGTTGCTGGAGCGGGTGACCCAAGAACCTAGCATTCTGATACACCCCCATTGCACGGCCCACTCTATCGAGCAAGTCGGCGATCAGGTGCGGGTGCAGGTCGAGGATCGCCATATCTTCGCCGACACCTTATTAGTAGCTATCGGGCGCAGGAGTGCCGCGCCACCACTTCTTCATTGCGCAGGGGTGCAAAACGACGAGATCTCCTACCCCGACGGCCTTTATGTGGTAGGAGACGCGCGCGCAGGATCGTTAGGCCAGATTGGTATTGCGGTGGGCGATGGTATGTGGGCGGCAACGTCTGCCGCAAGACTTGTTGGAGTAGGTTGAATGAAGGACACCCCTCTCTTGCGGATTGTCTCCGAACACGGTGACGACGATCTGGCCCGCGTGTTTGTCGCCGAGCTCTGCGATGGCTCTCTCATTGAGATGGTCGAGTCGGTGCAGCCCCCCATTCCCCGTGAGGACAAATGGGTGCTGATCGTTTCGACGCTCAAAGGCTGCCCGGTCAATTGCCTGATTTGTGACGCTGGGGGGCATTTTGCAGGCAAGCTCTCAGCAAGCGAGATCTTTGCCCAGATCGACGCCATGATTTCGCGGCGTTTCTCGAACCGCGCGGTTCCCACAGCCAAGCTCAAGATCCAATTTGCACGCATGGGCGAGCCAGCCTTCAACGACGCGGTGTTGGACGTGCTGCGTGAACTCCCACACCGTTACGATGCACCGGGACTCATTCCCTGCATCTCCACAGTGGCACCGCGAGGGCGCGATGCGTTTTTTGAAACATTGAGAGCCATTCAACGCGAGCTCTATTTTGGCCCCCATTTTCAACTGCAGTTCTCCGTTCACACCACCGACGACGTCGCCCGCAAGAAGCTCATTCCCACCGCAACCTGGCCCCTGCGCCAGATCGGTGAGTATGGCGCTCGCTTCTGGCAACAGGGCGATCGCAAGGTCACGCTGAACTTCGCCCCCATCTGTGGATTGCCACTCGATGCAGAAGCATTGGCGAATGTTTGCGATCCCGAGCGTTTTCTCGTGAAGCTCACCCCTGTCAATCCCACGGCAGCGGCGATCCGATCAGGTGTCGAGCCGTTGATCGACCCGTCTCTGCCCGAAGCCTGTCACCTGGTGGCCGAGGGTTTTCGCGCTGTCGGCTTTGAGACGCTATTGAGCATCGGTCAGTTGCGGGAAAACGATATCGGCTCAAACTGCGGAATGTATGTGGGTGCCCACCTGTCAACGGCGGGCACCGCTTGGACAAAGACAGCTACTCCTCAGGACCGAGAACATTCAATGGAAATGCTACGGTAATCGGATTGCCGGAGAACCCAGGAAACCGCCATCCCTTCATGGTGTTCAGCACGCACCGCCCCAAGGACGATCGGTTGAATTGATCGCTCTTGATGTGATTCTCTGCGACCTTGCCCCACGGGTCGAGGGTCATTTGTACCAACATCCGCCCCGTATTCTTCTCGCCACGCTCAATCGCCGCAGCAAGACAGCGGTCGACATCGGCCCGATGACTGACGATATTCGTGTGGATCGCATCAAGAGAAAGTTCTGCGGGCAAACGGGAAGTCGTAATCGCACCGGCACCCGACATGGTAATGACAAATGTCGTACGCCTTCTGGGCTTGGGCACCTCCTTGACCTTGGGCTTCTCGACCGCCTTCGCGCGCTTGTGGGGCCGCCGGCGAGGACGCGACTCGCCGTCCTCCTCCTCTTCCTCCTCCACCTCGAGCGCGGCGTCGGCAGCGTCGGCCGCAGCAGTGCCGTCAGTGATGGCGACCGGAGCCGGTCCCGGCCGAAGGGACGGCACAGAGATGACACCCGCCAAATCTGCCACAAATATCCCTATCACCAAGAGAGCGACCACAATGACGGCAAATAGTATTCCGCGAGCCATGGAGTGCCTCACATCCGCGTACATGCACCATCGGCCCGAAGCAGAGACCAAACGAGGTGTAGTGTCAACCGCAGCGAGCGCCGTTACGCCCAAGGACATCAACCGTATCGTTGTCAGTCGGATCCGGAAAAATCACCGCTTGCGGGATCACCACTTGCTGTATCGCCGGGCGCAGGATCGCCGCCCCCGCCGTCCGTATTGGAATCGCCGCCGCTCGAACTGCCACTGCGGCATACCCCCGTGTCTTCACCGGTGGGGATATCACACACCTGACCTGCCAAGCACTCGCGATGGGTTTTGCACGCACTCAAGCAGGTCTTACTGTCAACGAGGTCACACCGGTAGCCATCAAAACAATCGTCGTGACTCGTGCACTTGAGCTTGGTTTCACCGCCTTCGCAGCCGATGACAAAAAATGCCAGCGCAGCAACAGCGGACAGAATGAGACACAGGCGCATTGGCAACTCCGGTTGATCGCGTCGCATGGCATCCTAGCGCTGTCCTGGTTCACCCGCAAGCACCGCGCACTCCAGCACTCCAGCACTCAAGGCACATTTCAACGGTGAGGTCGGGCACAGAAATTGGGTTGTCGCTGGCAGTCTACATGGGAGACTGCCAACAAGACTGGCAGTCTTTTTCCAAGACTGCCAACGAAGGTCTGGATAGCTGTTAATTTTCAGTCATCTTCATTAACTCCATCTTGCATCGATCTGCTTGACACACGGTCCCTTGAACCTATATTCCCCCGGTTCCGAGGTCGAGGCGAACGCTTCGCACGAGGAGTTAATCGTTCAAACACAGCGCCTTCTGGCGCACGTCAATGACGGAGGAGAAAAAATGAAATTCAGGCCTTTGCAGGATCGCATTCTGATCAAGCGGATCGAGAAGGAAGAGAAGACCTCCGGTGGGATCATCATTCCTGATACCGCCAAAGAGAAGCCCCAAGAGGGCGAGGTCGTAGCAGTCGGCAATGGCAAGCGGCTCGACGACGGCAAGACTCAGACGATGGACGTCAAAAAAGGCGACCGCGTTCTGTTCGGCAAATACTCGGGATCGGAAATCAAGATCGACGGCCAGGAGCATCTGATCCTGCGCGAGGAAGAAATCCTCGGCATCTTGGAATAACCGATACCCCAAACCTTACTAGACCCGGCGCCCTTGAGCGCCGATCAGTTGACAATTTTTTTAAGGAGCAACAACCATGGCAGCTAAAGAGATCCTTTTTGAGCAACGAGCTCGCGAGAAGATTCTTGCCGGCATCACCACCCTGACCGAAGCGGTCAAGGTCACTCTCGGTCCCAAGGGCCGCAACGTCATCCTCGAGAAGAGCTTCGGCTCACCGAACATCACCAAAGACGGCGTCACCGTCGCCAAGGAGATCGAGCTCGAGGATCGCTTCCAGAACATGGGTGCCCAGATGGTCAAAGAGGTCGCCTCGAAGACCTCCGACATCGCCGGTGACGGCACCACCACCGCGACAGTATTGGCGCAAGCAATCTATCGCGAAGGCGTCAAGCTCCTCGCGGCCGGCTCCAACGCCATGGATCTGAAGCGCGGCATCGACAAGGCCGTCGAGGCGGTCATCGCCGAGCTCAAGAAGCAATCGAAGGCCACCAAGGATCCAAAAGAGATCGCTCAAGTCGGAACCATCTCAGCCAACGGCGACACCACTGTCGGTAACATCCTCGCCGAGGCCATGGAGAAGGTCGGCAAAGAGGGCGTCATCACTGTGGAAGAAGCCAAGTCCATGGAGACCGAGCTCGAAGTGGTCGAAGGCATGCAATTCGATCGCGGTTACCTGTCCCCCTACTTCGTCACGGATCCAGAACGCATGGAAGTTGCGCTCGACGATCCCTACATCCTCATCTTCGAGAAGAAGATCTCGAACATGAAGGACCTCCTTCCCCTCCTCGAGAACGTAGCCCGAAGTGGCAAGCCGATGGTGATCATCGCTGAGGACGTCGAAGGTGAGGCGCTGGCGACTCTCGTGGTCAACAAGCTACGCGGCACCCTGCATGTGGCTGCCGTCAAGGCTCCTGGCTTCGGCGACCGCCGCAAAGCAATGCTGCAAGACATCGCCATCCTCACCGGTGGCCAGATGATCTCCGACGACCTCGGTATCAAGCTCGAGAACGTCACCCTCAACGACCTCGGTCAATGCAAACGCATCACCATCGACAAAGACAACACCACCATCGTCGACGGCGCTGGCAAGAAGAAGGACATCGAAGGCCGCGTGGCACAGATTCGTGCCCAGGTCGAAGATACCAGCTCTGACTACGACCGCGAGAAGTTGCAGGAACGACTGGCTAAGTTGGTCGGCGGCGTTGCCGTGGTTCGCGTTGGCGCAGCCACCGAGTCTGAGATGAAAGAAAAGAAGGCACGCGTCGAGGACGCACTGCACGCAACACGCGCAGCCATCGAAGAAGGCATTGTCCCCGGCGGCGGCGTCGCGCTCGTCCGTAGTTTGGCGGCGATCGAGAAGCTCGAGCTTCCCGGCGATCAACAGTTCGGCGTCAACATCGTCAAACGTGCCCTAGAAGAGCCTCTCCGTCAGATCGTCTTCAATGCGGGTCTAGACTCCTCCATCGTCCTCCAGAGGGTGAAAGACGGCAAAGGCTCCTTCGGTTTCAACGCCCAAACCGAAGAGTACACCGACCTGCTCAAGGACGGCGTCATCGACCCGACCAAGGTTGTGCGCACTGCCCTGCAGAACGCAGCCTCCGTCGCCGCTTTGATGCTAACCACCAACGCAATGATCGCTGAAAAGCCGAAGTCAGATGAGAAGTCTGCTGGCGGCATGGGCGACATGGGTGGCATGGGTGGCATGGGTGGCATGGGCGGCATGGGCGGCATGGGCTACTAACCAAGAGCCTACTACCCAAGCAGTGTCTCGGAGGGCCCCAATGGGGCCCTCTTTTTTTGGGGGACGCAACCCAATTGAACGGCGGGCCAAAGGCGAGTATATCCCATGGCACAAATCGGCCGCCAAGCGGCCTATGGAGGACTTTAAGATGATCCGCAAGACTCTCTGGTTGCCACTGTGCGTGCTCCCATTCGCATGCACCACGAATCTGCAAGAGCACCAGGCCTACTTGGCCATGGTGCAATCCCACACAGCTGCTAAGGCCGAGCACGAACAACAGAAGGCCAAACAGAACGAGTTCGCAGCCCAGCACCAATCATTGGCTGAGCGTGACAAGGTTGCTGCGGAGGGCGCAAGCGACGAGCTCAAGGCAATGGCCGAGAAACACAAACAGGTTATCAGTGAGCACCAGCAGTTGCTCATTGCCCACGACGAGGTGGTCAAGGCGCACGATGCTTTCCTAGAAAAGGTAACGCTTGGGGAAATGACAAGCGAAGAGGAGTTACTCGCAGGCCAGCAGAAATTCGCTGATGACCACCAGAAATTCAAGGCGGATCACCAACGCCTCCTCGACGAGCAACAGTCAATCCTAGACGACCATGCCAAGATGGGACAAGAAGCAGCAACACCGGCTGCGACAGAGGAAGCCGCGACCAAAGATGATAAGAAGGCGAAGAAGAAGGGCAAGAAGAAAGGCAAGAAAAAGGGCAAGTAAACGCCGCGTCACACCACCGTGTGACGGCACCGCACAAGGCCCCACCGCAGCCGCCCCAAATGGCGGTGATGACGTTCTTTCACGACAAAAGAACGATAGCCGCCACAACTCCCCCCAAGATGGCAACGGTACCCACCACCGCAAAGATGACACGTCTGCGTTCGGCGGCCCTGCCAGCCTCGAAGTCAGCCACTTCGCTGCCAGCGTCGAACCACGCCTTGGTCATGTCCCCATAGCCCTCTGGTCTTGCTTGATCGGTTTTCGCATTATCGGAAGCCTGCTCTGCCAAGTTGCACCTCCTAACCCCGCCACTCTACCACAAACGAGGCCCAGGATTGTACTGTCGGACATCGTCGTTCATTTTGTTCGAAGACGCAGTTTTTCGCTTCTCAGGGCTTGTCTTCTGCTTCTGCCTGCGGCAGAGAACGATGCCACTCACACTATTGGAGGCATCAATGGCCAACTCGAAAAGCAAGCAGAAACTCATGAAAATGAGACGGCAGATAAAAGCGAAGGCCCGTGCCAAGCGCAAGAAGGCAGCCCTCAAGACACGAAACAAGGCCGGCTGAACATCACGTGCTGCTCTTGGTAACCCTATCGCTTGTGCGCGATAGACAAGACGAAGCGTGGACGTCGCCCCGCTGGCGCGCCAGCGGTCACTCTGCTAAATACGATAGCTGTCGCAGGGACGTCCGGGACTGACTTTCCCGGTGGAGGATCAATGCCAGACAACGAGATTGAGCTGAAGGTCAAGGCGATCATCGTCAAACAGCTCGGGGTGAAAAACGAAGATGTCGCTTTTGAGAAGTCGTTCATCAACGACCTCGGTGCCGATTCGTTGGACATCGTCGAGCTGGTCATGGCCATGGAAGACGAGTTCGGATTCGAGATCCCCGACGAAGAAGCCGAGGCCATCCGTACAGTCGGTGACGCGGTCAAATACATAGGGACCCACCAAAGATAACTGACTCCCACTATCGAGTTGGCGCGTCCGCGACGAGTGGCCGACCTTGGTGTCAGTCGAGAGGAGCAACCATGAACCCCTTGGCACACGTACGTGAAGCCGATCCTGAAATCTACGCAGCTATTCGCGGTGAGCTTGAACGCCAAGAGAATGGTCTTGAGCTCATCGCCAGCGAGAACTTCGTGAGTCGCGCCGTCATGGAGGCCGCTGGATCGGTATTGACCAACAAATACGCGGAGGGAGTCGCCGGCAAACGTTATTATGGCGGTTGTGAAATGGTCGATATCGCCGAGCGCTTGGCCAATGAACGCGCCTGCGAGCTCTTTGGAGCAGACTACGCCAACGCCCAGCCCCATTCAGGGACCCAAGCCAACATGGGCGTATACATGCACGCCCTCGAGCCAGGCGACACAATGCTCGCCATGGACCTCGATTCGGGCGGACACTTGACCCACGGCTCCCCTGTAA
>MGST01000122.1:7254-12091 GCA_001798605.1 Deltaproteobacteria bacterium RIFOXYA12_FULL_58_15
ACTACGCGGAGTTGGAAAAGCTCGCCAAAGAGCACAAGCCCAAGCTCATCGTCGCCGGTGCCAGCGCCTACCCGCGCATTATCGATTTCGAACGGTTTGGTGCCATTGCTCGTGAGGTCGGTGCTCGCTTGATGGTCGACATGGCGCACATTGCAGGTCTGGTGGCTGCCGGCGAGCATCCCAATCCGGTCCCCCATGCGGATTATGTCACGACCACCACACATAAGACTCTTCGCGGACCCCGAGGTGGCCTCATCATGGCGAAGGGTGAATACAAGAAAGCGATCGATTCAGGCGTCTGCCCGCGCATCCAAGGTGGTCCCTTGATGCATATCATCGCCGCCAAGGCCATTGCGTTCAAAGAAGCCAGGGCTCCCGGCTGGAAAGAATACCAAAAACAAATTCGCAAGAACGCCACCGCCCTCGCCACCGCCCTCGCTGAGCGCGGTTTCCGCTTGGTTTCTGGCGGCACCGACAACCACTTGATGTTGGTTGATCTGCGGCCAAAGAAGTTGACAGGCAAGGTCGCTGAAAAGACCCTCGACCAAGCGGGCATCACCACCAACAAAAACAAGATTCCATTCGACCCAGAAAAGCCTTTGGTCACCAGCGGCATAAGAATAGGCACGCCCGCCGTCACCACCCGCGGCATGGGTGAACCGCAAATGGTGCAGATCGCCGTGTTCATCGACCGAGCTCTCGCGCACCACGACGACGAAGTCTACCTCGCCAAGATCAAGGCGGAGGTGAAAGAACTGACGGGTAGTTTTCCGCTCTATCGCGAGCTTCTACACACTGTCGAGCCCCTCTAACCAAGGCACCGCATGGCGGCTCCGTTTCGAAGTCTGCGTCGTCTGCGTCAGATCACTGCCGTGGTGGCACGCCATGGACTCGATCACTATCAAGAGCGCCGCAAGAATCGCGCGGCCCAGAAGAAAGGCGAGCTCCCCGCGGGGCCAGAGACAATCCCCAGGCTGGCTCTGCGATTCCGCGCTATCCTCGAAGACCTCGGCCCCACTTTCGTCAAGTTTGGCCAGGTCCTCTCGACCCGGGCTGACTTGCTGCCACCTGGCTTCGCCGATGCTCTAAGTGACCTGCAAGACCACGTCCCCCCCATGTCAGCGGCCGATGCCGAGCGTGCCGTGGAGCTTGGTTTGGGCAGGCCCGTGACCGAGCTCTTCGCCCATTTCGATGCGGAACCGGTCGCGAGCGCGTCTGTCGCCCAAGTTCACCGCGCAATCACCCATGATGGCGACGAAGTTGCGGTCAAGATTCAGCGCCTCGGTATTCGCGACCAGATTCACGAGGACCTCGATCTTCTGCGCTACTTGGCACAGCTGATTGAGAAGATCGTCGAAGAAAGCGGCTTGGTCACACCCGCTGCGATTATCGACGAGTTCGAGGGCGCATTTCTCGCCGAGCTCGACTTCTACCGTGAAGCCCGAATGATTCGGCGCTTCCGCGCCAATACAGAGGGCAAGCAACGCACCTACGTGGTTCCACGAGTTTTTGATGAGCTCTGTTCGCGCACGGTCCTCACCATGGAGTTCATCCGCGGCACACGTCTCGGCGACGTTGGTGAAGAACACGACCGCAAGGCGATCGCCCAGAACCTGGTTCAGTCGGCCTTTGAACAAGTCTTTGTCGACGGTTTGTTTCACGCAGATCCCCACCCAGGCAACGCCTTCGTGCTTCCCGATAACCGTTTGGCGCTCCTCGATTTTGGCTGTGTCGGGCAAATCTCATATGCCATGCGCGAGACCCTGGTTGTGGTTGCCTTGGCCATTGCCAATCGAGATGCCGACACGGTCGCGCGCCTGCTCTACCGCGTCAGCACACCCGCACAACGGGTATCCCTGCATCAGCTACGGGACGCCTGCGCATCGCTTTTCGACAAATACTTGCGCGACCAGACCACCCTCGCCAACGTCGAGGCGGCGCAGATGGTCAAAGAGTTGTTCGAGATGGCTTCTCGCTTCAAGCTGCGCATGCCCAGCGAATACGCACTGATCGGCCGTGCTTCCATGGTGGTAGAGGGCAACATTCGTGCACTCGATCCTGACCTCGAGGTTCTCAAGGCCGCCGGACCTTTCGTCAAGCGGCTCATGGAGGAACAATTCGCTGTCCCCGAATTCACAGACACGGCACTCAAAGGCCTCCTCCGCGCACACGGGTTCATCCAGGAGTTGCCACTCACCGCGTCACAGATCCTCATGGATCTCGAATCCGGCAAACTCCAAATCCAAATAGAAAACGCCAAGCTCGAAACCATAGCCCGCAACATCGACGCCTTGGGTGTCACCGTCTTCATGGGCCTCACTGCGTGCGGCCTGATCACCGGTTCGTTCTTCCTGCTACAAGGCTACGACTCCAAGATCTGGGGCATACCTGTTATCCCGGCTGTCGGGCTTTACCTGGCTAGCCTACTGCTCACCGGTGCCTTCGGTCGCTACCTCTTGGCCCCACGCATGAAGAAGCTTTCTATCTATCGATGGTTGAGTAACCGCCGCCGTCGGTGGCGATAACTCCCCGCATGACGACCACCTGTGCCTTCACCATTGGCCTTGGCGTCACCCTCAATCTGCTATTCGGTTGTAGCAGCAGACCGAGCTCATGGATCGCCGACGACCTCCTCGCGGCGCTGCAGACAGCCGATGACCTGGAGCGGGCACGCCGGTTCGACGAGGCACGCGAAAAACTCGCAGCCATCACAGCGAACGTGGATGGTGAGCTTGCCGACACGGTTTCTCTGCGCCTTTGCGCCATGTGGACCCTCGAAGGAAAGAAAGAAGAAGGCCGTCGCTGCTACAATGGGAGCGTTGCGGCACTGGCCACAGACGAGGCACGCGCTCTAGCCGCCCATCGTGCCGCAGTCATCGCCCTCGACCAGGACGATCGCAAGGCTGCACGTGCGGAGCTGCTTGCTGTCATTGAATCCTGGCCCTATACCGACGCGGCTGGCGGCTCCATGCGAACCCTTAGCGCAATGCGTCGCGAGGAGGCAGGACCGACAGCCGAGGCCGACACCCTGTTGGGCTTGGCGTCGAGCGTCGCCGAACGGACTGCCTCTGATGCTGGTGTCCTCGACCTCTATCTCGAGGCGCTGCTGGGTGCTGGCCGCATTCGTTTTGTCCACGGCAGCATCCGAGAGGCTGCGCAGATCCTCGGTCACGCACACTCAGTGTCCGCAAAAAGTCGGTGGAACGATGACATTGCCATTTGGCGTGCACGGGCGCTGGGTGCCCTCGGCCGGCCGCACGACGCCCTAGAGATCTATGAATCAATCATCGACGACCGGGAGTCGTCCTGGTTCGTCGGTTCCTACGAGAGCGCCCACTTCGATGATGCCCTCTTCGAGAAAGCCGAAACCCTACTCGCGCTTCGCGCTCCCGATGCCGCACGGACCGCCTACCTCGAGGTCCTCAAGCGGGCACCCGCCTCCCGTTTGGTCGACGACGCCGCTTTTGCCGTTGCTCAGTTGGCTGCAGAGGAGGGAGACACCCAACCCGCAAGGCAATTCATCGTCACCTACCGAGAATCTCGCCATATCCCCGCAGCCCGCGAGCTCTTGAAGCGCGAGCGTGAACAATGATCCAGGTCTCGAATCTGACAGTGCGCCTGGGCGACAAAGAGGCACTGCATGATGTCACCCTGCGCATCGACCGCGGCGATCTTCTCGGCCTCATTGGCCCGCCGGAGTCAGGCAAGACGGTTCTGCTCAAAACGATCGCTGGGTTGATTCGTTTGTGCAATGGCGAGGTCCGGGCAGACGGTGAACGAGTCGACAACCTGGAAGACGCGATGGCCCACCTTTGGCGCCAACGCATCGGCATGTCTTTCCAAAATGACGCACTCTTCGATTCGCTCACGGTGTTCGACAACGTCGCCTTTCCTCTTCGTCGTCGTGCGACCGCAGAGGAGACCCTTCAGAAGCGGGTCCACCAAGTCCTCGCCAGGGTGGGTCTCGACGGCGCTGCAGCCAGATTGCCGATGGAAATTTCAGGAGGCATGCGCAAACGGGTCGGCATCGCTCGCGCCGCAGTCATAGAGCCTGAGCTCGGCCTCTACGATGACCCGATCTCAGGACTCGACCCCGCCTCCTCCGCAACCATCCTTGACCTCATTGTCGGCCTCCATCACCGAAATGGAGCAGCCACAGTCGTTGTCTCAAATGATCTCCCAGTCCTGTTGCCCATCGTCAATCGGGTCGTCATGCTCAACGCCGGGCGCATCGTCTACAATGGCACGGTGGAGGGCCTCACCCAGAGCGATCGCCCCGAGGTCGTACAGTTTGCTACAGGCTCTGATCTTGGACCCTTGTGAGGCCCACAAAAGGCACAAATGCAACCAGGCGCCATCAATGACATTGACATCCTGCGACTGCGAGGTGCCTTTCTAACCTTTTACCAAAGAGAGGCACGCGATCTTCCTTGGCGTCACACGAAAGACCCCTACTCGATCTGGGTATCGGAGATCATGCTGCAACAAACCCAGGTCGACACGGTTCGCCCACGCTACCCACAATTTCTGCGGCAGTTTCCGAGTGTAGAGATCTTGGCAAAGGCCACGCCCGAACAGGTCTGCGAGGCATGGGCCGGACTTGGATACTACCGCCGGGCTCGCAACTTGCACCGCGCCGCCCAACAATTGGTATCTCACCATGGCGGCACATTGCCCGCGGACACCAACAGTCTTGAAAAACTGCCAGGCATTGGGAGGTACACCGCTGGAGCCATCGCGTCGATTGCCTTCGGAAAACCGGCACCGGTGGTTGACGGCAATGTTGCGCGAGTCCTCTCGCGGATCTGGGCCATCGACGATCCGCTCTCGAGTGGTC
>MGST01000123.1:0-8795 GCA_001798605.1 Deltaproteobacteria bacterium RIFOXYA12_FULL_58_15
TGCCCTCCTCCAGTGTCCCGTCGCACTGCAGCTCAAAAACAATGGTGTCAGTGTTGGGGCCATCGAAATAGAGGTAACCGCCGTCACCGTACATCGACACACAACTGCCGTGGGGAACCAGTGCTGCGCCATTGACCGTGATTGTCGGTGCCACCAGCACCGAAGCCACATCCCAGGTGGGTGCGGTGACTGCATTGACGACATAATCGTGTGCTATTTGGATTCGTCCCTCGGGAAGATTCGACCTGTAATTGTCGACGTACACGTCATAGGTTCCCGGAGCGAGAAGAACCCCGTTCGGCAGAGTCCCATCGCATTGCACCCTGTAGATGATCGGGCTGGTGTTGGGGCCTTCAAAATGGAGATAGCCCCCCTCGACGTCTGGTGAGCTGCAATTGGGATCGGCCACCAGTGGCGAACCGTTGACGGTTATGGTGGGGTTGATCCGAATCGAAGCAACATCCCATACGAGGTCATCGGTGCACTGGCAATTGGCACCACCCGCGTCGCAGGACAGGATGCATGAAGCCCGTTGTCCCCTCTCAAAGCCGCAGTCGTCCAGCCAATACTCGGCATCATCATGACACGTCCAAGTCGCCTGAAAATCGGTGGGCTCACAGATGCAGTCCGTGGCGCATGCGTTCTCTGCGATATTACAGCCGCAGTCACATGAACGGCGTTCGGCTCCCTCGACGTCGCAGTCGTCCACCCACCACTCGGCATTGTCGTGACAGCTCCAGGTGGTCTGTGGTTCGGTGGCAACGCACAAACAACTCGGGTTCGCCCCAACAAATTCAAGCAGCGTCTGTGCGGCGCTCTCACCAAAGTACGAGTAGTCAGCGATTTCCTGACAGCTCACGCCATCATTTCTCGAATCGCCGTCGCCACAACCGGTGCAGTCGGGCCCGACCTGGCAGTTAACTGAGTCGTTCAAGGCGTCTTCACACGTGCGTGAGTCAAAGACGGCGTCGCACTGTTCGCAATCCATGTTACTGACAACCTGCAGGGCACATTGTGCCTCTTGGGCGGTGAAGCTCACGCCTTCGATGATGCACGGTTGAGCCTCACATTGGCCGAATGCGCAACTCTCGTCGGGACCGCATGGTCCACAACTGCCGCCACAACCGTCATCGCCACATTCCCGTCCTGTGCACTCGGCATCGCAATAACCACACTGCCCAGGCACACCGCCACCACCACAAGTATCGTCGCCGATACAATCGCCACAATTGACCGTTCGGGTCGCGCTGCAATTGTCTGCGGCCGTTGTTTCACCGCATTCAAACCCGAGTCGAACACAGAGCTCACTGTTTGTCTCTGGCGTGCAGGTGCCAACGATGGTCCAGCGATGGGCGGCGGGTGTGCGATCGGTGCCATTGGTGTTGCTGGCCGTGACCTGAAACAAATGTTCGCCAAGACTGAGGCCCGCGTAGTACTGCGGACTGGTGCACTGCGCAAACGCCACGTTATCTAGCGAACAACGGAAGGTGCACGGAGGTCGGTTACACTCAAACGCGAAGCTGGGATCAATGGCGTTGTCGGGATTGGGTGGGGCAACAACGATCGACGTCTCGGGGAGGGGAGGAACAACCACGGGGGGACGATTCGGCTCTGGGGTGCTGCCGTCACAGGCTGACACGGCAACAAGAATGACGACAAAACCAACGTGCTTTTGCATGGCTCACCTCTGCCCAAATTCAAATCAAATCAAATCATAGCAAGGCCAGTGTGACAACGAATCAGGGAGGCCAAAGTAACCTCCCGACAAGCAGAATTCATCCTATTTTCTCGCCAACTCCGGGAATGGGTGGGCAAATCATCCACCCTCTGAAATCTCATCCCCTTGCCAGCCCGACAGGCGAGTGCTCCACCATTGTTGGTGCGTGGCGCAAATCGTTCCGAGAACCGCGGCGGCTTCGGCCAAACCGCCAACAATGTCTCCGGGAGGATTGACCCACAACACGCCGCTTCCATTGAGGCGATTTCTGCGGATTTCCAATGGGGAAGTGAGAACCTCCATGATGGTGCACGGCACTCCGAGACGGCGGAGGGTCATATGCATCGCGTTGGGTCGGGTGTAACTCTTGATTGGATACCACAAGACCAATCGCGATCCGGGCCGACGCCGGTGGGCCGCCCCGATAGCGGCGGGAACTTCGAGCCACTCGGCTTTGGTCTCCCATGCTGGGTCCATAAAGACCAATGTCCGATCCCTGTCAGGAAGATTTTCGATGAGGGGCAACAAGGATGACAGGCCGTCGCCGAGATGAACTGTCATCCGCGAATCTGAAGCAAAACGCCTTTGCAGCGTGCTCGCCGTGTCTGGCTCGAGTTCAAAAAGGTGCGCGGAATCACTATCCCTTAACGCTCCGGCTATCAGCGCAGGGGATCCCATGTAGATCCGGCGCGGGCCCATATCGGAACGAGCCCCCCGCTGAACATGGGCAAAACGTTCTAGCGCAGGGGGCAGCGACATGCGGGTTGCCAGCACTTTCGCTGTGCCTTCCGCCCACTCGCCAGTGCTGCCAAGACGGTAAAGACCTTCGCCAGCATGGGTATCTATGACGGTGAATGGGCTCGGGTCCTTGGTCAAGGCATCAAGTCCTGCGAGAAGCACCGTATGCTTCCAAACATCGCCGACGTTCCCTGCGTGAAATCGATGACTGTAGGTAGTTGTCATGGTGTGACTGAGCGCAATGGGTTACCGAGACAAGGTCACCGCTCGACGGCCTCTGCATGTTGCCATGGGGCAAGGATCTTGATTGCCTTGTGGAGGACTTCGTAGGTCACCGGCAGTTGTCCCGGCTGCTCGCCGTCGAGGTCGATAAGCACCGGGTCCTTGCCAACGGGAACAGCCTCAATTCTTCTGCCACGAAAGGTTCGGATCGCGGGAAGGTGGAGATGTTTGCCCTTGTAGATGTCGCCGCTGTAACGCACAAATGTTGCGAGGCCCACATCACCGATGACGACAACATCGAGCATGCCGTCATCGAGGATTGCTTTTGGGGCAATCATCATCGAGCCGCCAAAATAGCGGCCATTGGCAACTGCGACTGTGTTGATCTTCAGTTCTTCTTCGTGTTCGTCCACCCGCAAACGAACGCGTTGGTTCTTGTATTGCACCAGGCCTTTGACCGTCCCGAGAAAGAACGACGCCTTGCCACCAAAACGTTTCGTCGACTTGTTGACCTTGTCGACAATCAAGCCGCTCGAGCCAAAGCTCGAGATATTGATGAAGTGCCGCGTCTCAATGGCACCGTCGGCGCGAGAGTAGGTTGCCCGTCCCACGTCGATAGGCCGCTGCACGGCTCTGTCCAATGCGGCGATGACATCAACTTCCGATAGGCCAATGGAACGAACAAAATCACCGCCGGTGCCGCCGGGGTAAACCACCAGAGTCGGGCCCTCATCCACGGCCCCCTTTGCCGCACCACCCTTCCCTATCGCCTCGCCGTCCTCGTCGAAGAACCCGTTGACCACTTCATTGACAGTCCCATCGCCCCCCACGGCCAACACTCTTTCACAACCGCCGGCAATGGCCTCCCGAGTCAATCGCGTTGCGTCGCCGGGCCCCGTGGTGAAACAGACCTGCACCGGGCCGAGCCGCTCTTCAATCGCCGCACGATGGGAGGCCCACCAGGTTCGCACCCGCCCCGCTGCCGCCTTTGGATTCGCCACCGCCACATTCTTCATGGGGTCAATCGTCGCCGGGACTGGGTCGTTGTTCAAGTGTCAAATGGAGGATTCAAATCGACGTTGTCGCTACATCGCTACAACGTCGACTCGTGCCACAATTGAACCACATCGTCGACTTCGGCACCAACCTTCCGGAGTTGTCGCCTGCAAGTGGGCGACGCCGTGAGTATCCGGCGGGCACCGCCACCGAGCACATCGCGAACACAACGATGCGCCACCTTCTCCGAGAGTTCGGCGTCATAGATGTGCAAGAGACCTCCGCCACATGAGCCCCCCTCACCCTCCATGATCGATCCGGGGAGCCAGTCGACGCCGGCGAAGGCGGGAAGCGTCTTGATGGACGGCTCATTGAGCCAACGCACGGCAAAAGAGTCGTCGTGAACCGCCCAGCGCTCCTCGCGGTGAGGGGTCCATTCTTGTTCTCTCAAGAGCGACGTCAACGTCACTATCTCTGGGAGCTTGGCTTTTACCTGGGGATAGATCTCACGCAAGGTGTAGGCACAACAACCGTCATCGACAATCAGGTGCGAGACGCCTTGCAGCTGCGACGCGAAAGCATGGGCGTGCCGCGCGAACACCTCACGGTCACCCCAGCGCCAAAGGGGCCCGCCACAACAACTCACCGACTCGCGCATGACGTGCACGCTCTCGAAACGAGTCCTGGCCAATGCCAACGCCGCATGGGCCGGAGCTGGATCGGCCAAGGATCCCTGGCAGCCGAGAAAGAGCCACGCCGGTGCCCGGCGACGGTCCCCTTCAATCGCGAGGGCTGCGTTTTCCGCAGCGGGGCGGTCCGGTGGCCGGCCATTGGATGACAACAGCGAGAGATACGCACGCACCCGTGATGGCGCACCGGAGGCAAACAACTCGGTGCGTGCTGCAATCAGGACGCTGGCGACGTCGTTGTTGTGGTCACAAAAACTGCGGCAGCTGCGACAATCTACGCATGCCCAGAGCCGCGCCGCCGAATCGGCAGAAAGCGTTCGCACTCCACGCTTGTGAAGATTGGCGGTGAGCATGAGCTGCCGCGGCAAGAGCGCCTCATTGCTTGCAGCAACCGCCACCGGGCACGCAAACCGGCACATTTTGGGACAGTAGGTACAGTTGTCCAATGCCCCTTTGTGAGATGGCAAGCGCAGGTGCCCGACCTGACCTTCGTGGTCCGGGGTCGGTTTGACATCGCCCGCGGAGGCCTCCGGCGGCACAACCGGTTTTTCGAACCTGGCCCGAGGAATCACGTGCAGCTCGTCAGCAACGTTCCGCAGGTGCGACGTATCGACATTTGCGCCATGCACAAACCCCGCCGCCCCGACTGGATCCATCCAGGCGAAGACCCAGCGCGCCCCACCACCGATGGCACGAATGAAATGTTTCAGAACTTGCCACTGCCCCGCCACAAACAGCGGTTCTCCCACAAGCGGTTCCAATTGGGCTGGTTCATCAATGATTCGCATTCGAGAGCCGAGCACCTCGCAAAGGGCCGTGCGGCTCAGGTCACCACGCTCGCCGGGTGGAAGCCAAACATGCACGGTCCAGAGGCGATTCTCCCCCACGGCAGCCACTCTCAGGTTGCCACAGGTCTCGTGCGCAACAATCTCGGGCAGCACCTCAAGCGCCACGTCGACGTCACCGACGAGGCGAAGACTCCGGTCCCAAAGCGGCATGGTCCGCAACCACAATCGATGAACGTCTGCATGCAAGAGCGCGGCGTTCAATCCAGGGCCCATCGCCGCCCGCGGTGCCGGCGTGTATCGGTGCGGTTCACCTGCCACATCGGCGTCAACTCCGAGGAGCATTGGCACGATGACCCGCAGCTGTGAATCAAACCGCCACAACCATTGTTTGCGCGCTGCATCGAGAACCCCGAGATCCGGTACCAATTGAGCCAGCGGACCGAGGGTCATGCCGGTCGCGGCAATCTGATTCTCAACCTGCCCGAGGGTTCGCATCGCTCCCGCAACTGCCATCTCTGGAAGCGCGTGCCGTTCGGTCCGCACATCTTGGCCGCGGACCTGCGACACCGTCGCTGCGATCACCTCGGAATTGAGAATGCGATCGGGGTCGGTCTTCGCCTGCAGGTCAGACAATGCAACGGCAGCACCACCCAGTGACCTCGCAAGGGCGGCAGCCTTGAGTCGACCGACGCCGTGGTGATGCGAAACGTTGGCCCCGGCTTGTGCGGCCGCTGTCAAAACCGCCGCCCAAAGCTCATCGTAGCCCTCGACGCCACGGGATACCGGTAGTGCCAAAGTGAAATAGATAGAACCACCCTCGCCGTAGACGTGGGAGAAGTGCGCAATCACCTGAGCACCACAACCGAGGCCAGCCTTGCGCACAGCCTCATAGGTTGGTGCCACGCGATCCCAGGTACAACCCACCTCCATGGTGTCGACCGCCACCTTAGCGCGATAGGCTCGCGATTGATTGTAAGAGATCGAATAGCGTCGCTCGAACCATGCCTCGCCAGGCTCGGCACCGAGATCTTCCGCACCAAGCGCCTTGGCAGCCGCGGTGATCATCCGCATCTCCAGCTCAACTTGGCGCTCATCACCCTGGACACCGACAACGCACTGCAGACCCCCCGCCATCATATTGCCGACACGGCTGGTTAGCCGCGGCAAATTGGCCCCAAGCCATGCCATACGACTCGGACCGCGGTCACGTGCATCTTGCGCCGCGTGACTTTGACGATGCAGCCAGGTGTCCAGTGCATCGTAGAAGCGCACGACAGCCGGCGAGACCCCGAAGGCCAACCACTGGCGGACCGCTTCGATGGCGACATGGATGTTGCGGAACACAAATGCGCGCCATCGTCTCTCGGCCGGCAACCGATGAATGCGAACGCAGGCTTCTGCCCACAAAGCCAAGCCACCTTCGGCACCGATGAGAGCATCAAAATCGGGGTCGCGGATCGGCGACGGCTCGTGTCGCATCAGGCGGCCGTCACCGAGTACCATGACGCCACCAACGATTTGGTCCTCAATCTTGCCGTACCGACTCGACATCTGCCCGGCACCACGCGCTGCAATCCAACCCCCGAGGGTTGAGCAATAGATCGATGACGGAAAGTGACCTTGAGTGAAGCCTTTGCGCTGCAGCTGGCGTTCCAGGATCTCGCCCATGATGCCAACCTGCGCTGTGGCCACGCCACGGCGCGGGTCGATCTCGAGAAGTCTGTCCAACCTCTTTAGGTCAACGACCACCTGCCCCGCGCTCGGGGACGCTCCCCCTACGACACTGGAGCCAGCGCCATAGGGAACCAATCCGAGTTTCTTCTCACGCGCCGTTTTTACAACAATGCAAAGCTCCGCCAAGGACTCTGGCCACACCACCGCAGCGGGGCTCACCGCTAGATTGCCCCCTGCCATGCCGATGAGATGCCGCGGCCACAGATCTGTACTGACCGCCCAGCGATCAGCGTCGGCTATTGAAACGCGGCCGGCAGGAAGGCTTGCAGCGAGAGCCTGTACGGAACCCTCGAGGTCGTCGCTCACTGGGCCCCCAGCTTGCTACGATTGCCTCTGACCAGCTTCACCCAGTTTGTAACGTTAACCCTTGCCGGGCACAGCGCCTCTATCCTGGGTGCCAACGCGACAAGACGCTCGACCTCGTGACCGACCAGCAGGGAATCCGACGGTTGCCGCGCCATACCGAGCAACCACTGGCTGGGAGATTCACCGGGTCCGCCGAGTACGTCGCACACACCACAACCGGTACACCGCGAGGTTGTGGCCAACAACGCCCAAGCGTCCTTCGGCACGCTGCCGAGGGATTCATTCGCGAGTCTTTGCAGCCACCCCTTTGGACCTCGGCGTCCGACGAAGGGGCTCGCCAACACCTGTTTCACCAACGCCCAACCGAGCACCCAATAGGCATTGAGCTGACGCGCATTGACGATGCTCATGAGTCACTCCCCCGTTTTGCCGCAGCTCGCCCAGCGAGCCAGCCCGTCGCCAACGCCACACCATCAGCGCACAGGACGTATCGCGAAGCAAAACCACCGATCACCATACCCGCCGCGTAGAGGTTCTCAAAGGGAACCTGCCCCTCGCGCATGGGGCGCAGCTCGCCATCGACTTGAATGCCAGCGGTCATCAGCGGATGCGACTCCATCGGCGTATCACGGATAAGGGGACTCGGGCTGTCATCCTCGAGCAACCCATCCTCGGTAACAATCGGGAGTCCGAGCAGAGATTCCTCGCATCGTTCTTGCCAGCGAACCCCGCCGCTGATGAAACGTCCCGACGCCAACACAAACGACGACGCCGAAATCTCCAGTGAGTCACGAGTCAGAAGCGACTGCAGTGCATTGCCCCGAGTCTTGGCCTCCACCACTTCACCAACCGACTCGACCCCAGCAGCCTCGAGCGCCGCTTCGAGAGCCAGTTGCAGGCGCATACCCGGAACCGAGGGCATACGCCCGAGGGCTTCCACCACCGGCATACCCATCGACTCACTGAGCTTCGCGTGCACAGTCGCGTGGCGGCTGATCCCCAACACTGGCGGCGCAATGATGCCAACCAACCCATCCGTCTTGCCGCGCAACGCCCGCAGCAATTTCTCCACATTCGCCTGGTCGTCGAGACTGCGAGCCACCGCGGCCGACGGTGACGACCCATCCCAGTCGACCTCGATCACCTCGAGCTCGGCGGCCGTGCCTGACAATGCTTCACCATCGGCGAGCAACCCCCGAATCACTGCCTTAGCATCAAAGTAGGACTGTCCTGCGAGCTGTAGCACACCCCATCGTCCAGACAGGGGTCGGCAAAAATCAACGCCCATGTGCGACGATAGAGCCGTGGCCGCGGGATAAGCGACGCCCGACGTTGACGGCAGGTGCACGTTCTCAGCCTCGAAATCAATCGCCGGCGGTTCCAGGCCCGTCCCAGCGAGAGCGTTCTGCAAGAGCGCAAATCCCCGGGCAATTGCTGGCATCGACCGCTCGATACCGACGATGGCATAGGGATGGCGCCGCCGGTGGGCTGCTACGTCCATCACATGCTCAGCAAGCGTGCTGGGCATCTGATGCGCCTGGGACAACGCTGGCGAAAAACCAATATCAAGAGCGCCCGTCGACATCGACGTCGCCCCCCAGGAAC
>MGST01000123.1:8815-11961 GCA_001798605.1 Deltaproteobacteria bacterium RIFOXYA12_FULL_58_15
TGGCCACACGACCTCGCCGCAAGGGCAGCGATCGTACCCGCCATGCCACCCCCCACCACCAAGACATCAAACATGTTCAATCCTCCACAGGTAGCTTCACCCGTGCGGTGCCAAGGTTGGCAGCTGCCACAACCCGGTGTACTGCGTCATCAACAGCTCCGCCTCTGACAGCTGTTGGCCCTTCAGAACGGGGCGCGATGACCGCCACCGCCGCGACAACAAGTCCATCAGCGCCTCTCGCTCGTCGGTGGCGTCGAGCCCCCTCTCTTCGGCAAACAGTTGTGCCGCGCGTAAACCGCAATGCAGCCCCTGACAACCGCCGACACCAATACGACAGCGAGTCATCAAATCGCCGAGTCGAGTCACATACTCGTTGCGTATGGCGTAGCGCACCTCGCACTCGAGGGTCGGCTCGCACGGACAGACGACCGAGTATCCGGTAGCGCACTCGCGCCCCACATCGAGAACCCTCGTCGCAAGAGAGCCATGGCGATAGATGATCCGACGCGCAGCCAAGGGGTGAATGCCATAGATGCGGGCGAGCTCACCTACATCCGGGAGGCTGTCACCACCAGGCAGCTTGTGCATGTGGGTCTCGCAACGACCATGCACTCCTAGGTTTGCACAAACCGCGTCCGCAGCTTCTTCGGCTTGAATGCGAAAACTTGCAAGCTTCCCACCAGCTAGGGAGAAAAAGCCCGCGGCACCCAACGGCCCGTGATTGATGATTTTGTAACCACGGCTGAGGTCGTCTTCCGACACTCCCCATCCCCAGATGGTGTTGCGCACACCAACTCGGGTACCGATGAGCCGCTGCTCGGCAATTCCGGGCAGCACTCTTGCGACGGCCTCCTGCAAATAGAGGATCTCGTCCTGAGTCGCCCACAGGTCATCGAGATCTCCGTAGTAGTCGTCGTCGGTGGTGCCGATCCAGGTTTCGTTTTGGTACGGCATGACAAACACCTGACGGCCGTCCACCGCTTGAACAATGACGCCAAAGTTCGTCAAGCGTTTCTCGTAAATGAGGTGCACGCCCTTGCCCGGACGCAAGCGGACTCCACCACCGGCGAGATTGCCAATACGCTCCGCCCATGGCCCACCACAATTAACAACAGCCCGCGCTCGGATTTCGGTGACTTCCATGTGGTCGGCCTGCCGCAGCCGGGCACCCACCACCGCACCGGACTCGTCACGCAACAGTCCAACCACCTCCGTGTAGGTGCGGAGCTCAGCACCGTGAGCCACGGCATCGAGGCTATTGAGTAAGCACAAACGGCCGCAATCAATGCCCCACTCGTCCGTCGTCACCCCCCCCAAGAAATCGCCAGAGAGACCAGGTTCGATTTCGAGCATCTCGGCCGTGGTGAGCCGTGCATGTGGGATACCGTTCTTCAGGCCCGCGTAACGGTCGTAGACGGAGAAGTAGACGTCGTGCAAGAGCAGCGACAACCTTCCCCCCGGACCGTCACTCCGCACTGGCGCAATCAGCGGTACACGGAACAGGAGATGCGGTGCGAGCTTCTGAATATACCCAGAATCTTCACACGAGTGTTTGGTGGTCTCGACATCATTGAGCAGATATCGCACGCCACCATGAATCATGCCACTGGAAGCGCCGGTAGCTCCTCGGGCAAGGTCACCCTTCTCGCACAACATGACCCGCAGACCCCGTTTGGCCAAGTCTCGAGCCAACCCCGTGCCATTGGCGCCGCCGCCAACAATCAGAACGTCGGTGTCGTTCTGCATACCCACCTCATTCGCTGGTTTTCACTGTACAGATCGACAGCTCCGCGAGTTGTTGTGCATCGAGCGGTGCCGGTGCATTGAGCATGAGGTCCGTTTGCCGCGCGGTCTTGGGGAACGCGATCACATCCCGAATCGAGTCGGTCCCACACAAGAGCATCATGATACGGTCGACGCCCAGTGCTATGCCGCCATGGGGCGGTGCACCATACTTGAATGCATCGAGGAGAAAACCGAACTTCTCCTGCGCCTCTTCCTCACCGATACCAAGAGCATCGAACACCCGTCGTTGCAGCTCACCATCATGAATACGTATCGAGCCACCACCGATTTCAATGCCGTTGAGTGCGACATCGTAGGCCACGGCTTTCACGGCGCCAGGATCGGACTCCAGCTTATCCACGTCATCGAGGCGCGGCGAGGTAAACGGGTGATGGGCTGCATAGAACCGCCTGGTGTCGGCATCCCATTCGAACAGTGGGAACTCAGTGACCCAACAGAAGCGGAACGTCCCTTCTGCGATAAGCCCACGCTCTTTGGCCACGTATTTGCGCAGATTGCCGAGGGCGGCATTGGCCACGTTCTTGTTGTCGGCGACAAACACCGCCACGTCGCCGGGCTGCAAGCCCAGCGCCTCTGACATTCGCGATCGGTCTTCGTCGCTGAAGAATTTGGCGATGGGAGATTGCCAGGTGTGGTCGTCTTTGACCTTGAGCCAGGCGAGTCCCTTGGCCCCATAGACCTTGACGAACTCGGTTATCTTGTCGAGATCATTTCGCGACCAATCGCCTGTTCCGCGCAAGTTGATGCCTTTGACGCAACCTCCCTTTTCCACCGCACCTGCAAACACCGCAAACCCCGTGGACTTGGCCACTTCAGAGACATCGATGAGCTCGAGATCAAAACGCAGGTCGGGCGCGTCAACACCAAATCGTCTCATCGACTCATCGTAGGTAATGCGTTCGAACGGCAGTTTCAGATCGATATCGAGGAGCTCTTTCCAAACACGTGCGAGCAGCTTTTCGGTGATGAGCTGAATGTCGCTTGGCGATACGAAGGACATCTCGACGTCGACCTGGGTGAATTCGGGCTGCCTTTCGGCGCGCAGGTCTTCGTCGCGAAAACACCGGACAATCTGAAAATACCGGTCGTAACCGGCGACCATCAGAAGCTGTTTGAACAGCTGGGGTGACTGCGGCAGTGCGAAGAAACTCCCGCCGTGAACTCGCGAGGGAACGACGTAGTCCCGTGCGCCTTCTGGAGTGCTTCTGATCAAAAACGGAGTTTCCAGCTCGTAGAAACCGTCGGCATCCAACGAGCTGCGCACGAGTTGATTGAACCGGTGGCGCATGCGCAAATTCCGTTGCAACACCGGGCGACGCAGATCGAGATATCGATGTTTG
>MGST01000124.1:0-8647 GCA_001798605.1 Deltaproteobacteria bacterium RIFOXYA12_FULL_58_15
ATGGTCTTCCCCGAACCCGATGGCCCCGCGACCAGGAGGGAATAGCCCGAGGGTAAGCCGCCCCCCATCATCTCGTCGAGACCCGGCACGCCCATGGCCAGTCGGGCTTCGTTGCGCAGCGATTCGCCAAGCACCTCCATCGTGCCGCTATCGCCGTTGACAGGTGCCGACGGAAATATCTCGAGCCCATCGGTGGTGATGCGGAAGGTGTGGATCCCCGGGCAGGTCGCCTGGCCGCGCATCTTCAACACGCGAATTTTGCGCACCAAGGAGTTTCTTTCGACGCTCTGGAACAAGGACAAGAGACCGTCCGCAACAGTGAAGATCGGTTGGGGATCGCTATCCAATGGATACTCGCCCACCAGGAACGTCGTGGCTTGCCAGCCGCTCAGCTGTATGCCGAGTCGCTGGACGAACTGTTGCTGGCTGACAATGCCTCTTCTCGGAGGGCTCGGCTCCAGCATGAGCGAGCGGAAGGAATCGACGAAGACCAGTCCCGGAGATACGGCTCTGACTTCCTCGGTAATGCGCGTCAACACGTGCTCGTAATCCTCGGTCGCGATGTCGTCGCTCAGGTTGATGTAGCGAATCGATTCATCAATCCTGTTGGAGTCGAAAAACGCAAACTGTTGCTGGTACCGCAGCATCTTCATGGGCGGTTCGCCCAGAGCGGTGAAGAACAAGGCCGGCCGCTCTTTTGTCGCCATGGCGAACATGAGCTGGTGCGCGAGGGTCGTCTTGCCGGAGCCTGCGGGCCCCGCAATCAGGTTGAAAGAAAATTCGGGCAGACCACCGCCGAGAATCGAATCGAGACCCGGCACGCCCGTGGCGAGTCGGCGTATTTGCACATTGGCGCTCATGCTTTGCGCTCCTGTTCGGGCGAAGTTGGCTGTGATGCCCAGACCGAGCTCAACAGCCGTTCTGTCAAAGACTCGCCAATCAACGTGCCCAGTAGCTCAGTGAAGGTGAAGAAAAAGGCGAGACCCGCCTCAGTCGCGGCCACGGCGTCCCGACCTTGAAGGCTCCTCTTGAAGTCTGCCAGGATGGTCGCGCCCTCCTCGTGTTTTCGCGCCACTGCCAACCCCAAAGAGGTAGAGGTCATGCTCGTCAGGTGCAACGCGCGACCGAAGAGCACGTCGACACCCCGGGCACCGATGATTGGCGAGAGTTGGGCGGCAACCTCCTGCCAAGTGCTGACGGCGGCTTCGGCAATTGCCCCCGGATCGCGGGCGTTTTTGGTACGCCGCGCCAACGATTTTCGTATGGCCTCGCGCAGCCTGCCCCCGGTGTCCGTTGCCAGCATTGTAACGCCTTTCCCATAATGAGCCCCACGTAATGACCGAAGCCTCTCGATCCCGGGTCGTTCTATGTTGTGGGGCCAAAGCCGACATAACGCCATGAGGAAACTCCGTCGGACGCCGACGGGAAAAGCGACACGTGGCAAAACCGAAGAGAAGGGGGTTGTTGTTTCAATCAATCAATCAATTGAGCAAACGCGACGCATGGAGACGCAATTTCCTAATTGCCGCATTATTGCAATCTACAATCGTGGTGCGCAACTCGTGGCCCTGCTCGACGATCTGGCTCAGCAAACGCCGTCGCATCGGCGGAAGGTCGAGTCCACGACAAGTTTAGCGTGTGACCGTTTCCAGGTCGGTGCGGCTGCCGAACGGGGACTATGTCGGCTTTGCCCCTGGCGCAAACGCAATACTGCCGACGATCTTTTCAGCGCCGACAATCTCCATGATTCGACGAGTGGCGCCTAGGGAAGTGGTGCCGAGCCGGATACACAACACGACGACGTCAACTGTCCGAGCGAGCTGTGTCGCTTCCGGATAGGCAAGCAAAGAGTCGATCGCAAAGATGACGCCGTCGTATGCAAGCGGGCCGCCAGTTAGCTCAGCAATCGTGTGCGGCGCGCCGACCAGAAGTCGCGCAGCGCGGGTGGGGTCGAAACGGGAAAGCTGCAGGTAGTCCAAGTGGTCGTCCAGTGTACAGATGGCCGATCCGTTCCCCAGAGCAAGCTCTCGGAGATCGTCCTCGGTTTCGGGTACTTTTGTTGCTGCGCCGGAGGGACGTTGCGTCGAGGCATTCACGACCAGGATGCGACGCGTCTTCTCCTCGGTCGCGAGGTAGCCGAACGACTGCGCGAGCATCGTTGGTGGCGGCCCGTCATCGACAGCCACGAGCGCCAGGGATTTCCATGCCGGCCCGCGGCGGATCTCATTCCAGGCGTGGTGGACGTCGAGGGTGGGCGGCATTCTTGGTGCGCCGCCGTCCGCCACGGCCGACTTTTTGATTTTTCGCGCCATCGTACCTCCTCGCGATCTGTAACTGTGCGGCCACTCCTACCATGGTTCAACCGGTCGTCGCCATGACGCATGAGATTGGCACCGACCTTTCCAATGAGGGGCTTGGAGCCCAAAACACCTCGCGATCAACGAGGTTGTGCGCATTCGACATTACCGATCTGCACCTTGGCATGGGCGATGAGGAAACGGGCCTCGTCGGTCCATCCGTTGAGCCTGTCGAACTCAGCAGACATGGCCGCGGCTCGTTCGTAGCTATGACTGTCAATGAAGATGGTGAGGCGCTGGACAACACGTTTGCGCGGTTCTTCCACGTTGGCATTGCAAATCAATGCTTGTCTGTATTTGCCGGCGAGACGGAACTGCTCGGCAGCCTCGAAGTATTGCGCGCCACCGAGGGAGATGGCTCGGGCAAATGACCGAGCTGCAGCAACATGTTTGTCCGCCGCGGCATAAGCCCAACCCAGCCGAGCCATGAGAGCGATCTCATCAGATTGTTTGGCGATCGAGCGCCCAAAGATCGCACCCTCCAAGATGGCGGCGGCTTCCAATGGACGGCCTGCACCTCTTAGCGTCTCCGCCACCACCGCGTAGCCATTCGCGTCACCAACGTGCTCGACGAGATATGTGCGCGCTGCCTCGGTCGCTGTGGCAAAGAGGCCAAGCTCAATGAGTAACAACACCTGATCTAGCTGCAGGGATTTGTCTTTTGGAAAACGTTCGATACCCACCCGCAACGAATCATGCGCCGCCGGGCCGTCGCCAACGCCCACTTCGGCTTTTGCCAACAAACGGTAATAAGAAGGTAGGGACTCCCCTGCGGCTCTCCCCTCACGAAGGGCGGCGAGCGCCTTGAATGGTTGGGCATCCTCGAGGTGAGCCTGCCCGAGGTAGAGCCAAATTGCCGTGCGACTCGGATCGAGCTGCAGAACTCGCTGAAAGTGTAAGATTGCATCCTTGGGTTTACCGCGTCGCAGCTCGATAAGCCCCAAAAGAGAAGCCAACACGCTGGCGTCGCCATCAAGGCCTCGCAGCAGCAGCTCGGCTTCTTCGAGCTTGCCCGCCGAGATGAGACTCTGCACCTCAACGATGGGATCAACGGATGTCGTGGGAACCTGCCGCGAAGCCTCTTCTGCTCGAACGACGTCGGCACCACACACAATGCAGGCCAGCGACACCGTACAGATTAGCGCGGCGCGCAACCTGGTCATTGTGAGTCACCCAATCGGAAATCGATTCGTTGCGTGGCGATGACAGCAACTGCCGCACCACGATGGCGCGCTGGGGAAAAGCGATATTGCCGCACCGCTCGGTCGGCCGCGGTATCGAAAATCCCGGCGGGGTCCGATTCGAGTACCCATACCTCCTCGACCCTGCCCAGGCTCGAGATCCGCAGCTTGAACGTTACGTGTCCTTCAATTCTTCTCGCCTCGGCCTGTGGGGGATAGCGCGGCTCAACTCTGGCCATGACCTCGGGGCCGGCATCCACCGCCTCTTCCTTGAAGATGAGCTCACCTTCAAATCCTGCGTCTCGGCCAAGCATGTCGCCAAGAAGATCGATGTCGCTCTCGAGAACTTGTCTTTCCCCCTTGAGTGGCATCGCCGCGGGCAAGGTCGGCAAAGGCAACGCGGCACGTACCTCACGCAATCGGGATGAATCAATGGAGAAGCGAGCGCGCCGCTTCGGCTTTTCCCGTGGCTCAAACCGGACCATCTCGACCTGCCCGTTGTCTGGGTCGGATCTAGGAATGATACGGTGATTGATCTCCACCATGAGGGCGAGACCTACCATATTGAATGCGATGGCAACCATTACAGCAATACCTACTTGGCGGGTGAACAGAGTGCACATCTATATCTCGCGCTCCACAGCGACACCCACGTCCTTCGCGCCCGCCAGTCGACACTGATCTACGACCTCAACGAGCCGCCCCGTATCAACTCGTCGATCGGCGACAAGCAATACCCTTTGCATGTGATGACCCTTGAGAGCGTCGCGCACCCGGGCCTGCAACATCCACGGTTTCACCGGTCTTGCGTCGACAAATAGCTCTCCCCTGCGGCCAAGGGTCACCCGTAACGCACGGTTATCAGCGGTTTGGGCCGTCTCGGCACCCGGTCGATCGATGTCGAGCTCCGCGTCACGAACAAACGTCGTGGTCGCCATGAAGAAAATGAGCAGAATGAAGACCATGTCGATGAGGGGAGCCATGTTGATCTCCTGCGTATCGCGTCGTCGTCCGCTCAGCTGGCCAAGTTTCATGTCGCCGCCTCCACGCGTTTGTCCCAAAGCCGCACGAGCTCCTCGCGCGCCTGGTCGATCTCGTTTCGCAATGCTCGCTCGCGGCTATCGAGATAGCGACTCGCGATGATTCCTGAGACGGCGACGAATAGGCCCATCTGCGTGCTGATCAAAGCCTCAGAGATGCCTCCCGCGACCCCTCCATTTTGGGCAAACGACTGCATGCCAGTCAGAGAGGAAAAGGTCTCGATCATTCCGCTGACCGTTCCCAAAAGGCCCAACAAAGGTGCCGCAGCACAGAGACTTCGAATCACGGTGCGGAACCTGACGAGCTGCATCTCGCTCATCCGGTGCGTGGCTTCCAATGCCCGGCGCAGTCCCTCGCGGTTGCCGTGGATCGTTGTCTGGCTCCTGCACCAGAGTCGCAGGTCGCCTGCAAATCCCCAGCGCAAGAACTGCCATCGCAACCCCAAAAGAGTCCACAGGACGACTCCGAGACCCATGAGTGGTGGCATCACGAAGCCACCGGTTAGCAGGTATTCGCTCATCTGCTCAAACACGACCGGCCTCCGCGTCCTCTTGGACACAATCGCCAGTGCCGCAGCCACTGGTCTCACAATGCAGACGGTTGAGAAGCCTGAGCGCCGCGCATTCCATCTCGCCAATGATGCGATCGACGCGACCCACGAGCAGCGCGTGCGCGAGCAAAGCGGGAATTGCGACGAGCAAGCCAAACTGTGTCGTCAACAGGGCCTCGGAGATGCCCTCGGAGAGCAGGCGGGGATCACCTGTGCCATGTTCAGTGATGACCGCAAATGCGGCAATCATTCCGGTCACCGTACCCAACAATCCGAGCAATGGTGCAACCACGGCAATGACGTTAACGGCGGGCAAAAACCGTTCGAGGGTCGGGCGCTTGGCCAAGATTGCCTCGGCCACCAAGTCTTCGAGTTGCTCACGATCCAGGCGGCGATTCTTGCTGATGAGGTCGAGTATCTGCGCGTGGGAATGCTTTCGGGACAGCACAATGCACCGCTCGACCAAAATGACCGACCCAACCAACGCTAAGAGCAGTATTGGCCACATAAGATAGCCCCCAGCGGCGAAAGTCTGAAACACGGTTCGTGGGGCATTGCCGGCTGTGCCGTTCTTGTCCAAGGGATCAAACAGAAACAGTCGAACGGTGGGCGACCTCACGCCCGTTACCAATGCTCTGGCTCCTGCCGCAGCGCTCGGATCAACCACCGCCATCGCTGCGCCAGTCACTGGGGCCAAGGCACCGCCATGATGCTCATCGAGAGCTATGGCAGCCACCTGCGCTATTCGCAGGACGTCACCGACATGCTCCCTGCCATCGGCTGCGAAGTAGGTGGCCTGTTCTACCCGCAGGCTACCGAGACGCTCTGCCAACGGCATGGTCGCAACAATGAAATCAACCTCGCCACTGACGTCAGCATTGACATCATGCTTGGTGAATATCGCTGTCGCCTGTTCCCTGATGCTATGGAGTAAGCTCTCCCGATCAGGACCGACATCTCCAACATCCGGAGCTTGCGCCAGACCCGCATCCAGAACCTCGTTTTCGATGCGAACCGCGGTGAGTTCTTCAGACAACCTGTTCACCTGGGCGCGCAGTTCCTCCGCGCGCGCTTTGGCGGATTGCTCGGCATCGACAATCCGCTGTTGTAGAACCTGCTTCTCACTTTCGAGAAGTGCTATCTCTTGGGCGAATGCTCTATCGAGGGCAGTTTGCCCCACCGCCATTTCCGGGGCGCACAAGGAGAGCACGAACAGCATGTGTGTAACCGTGGTCCTCATGTGCTACTCGGCTTCGGTAGGGGCAGGTCGAAGACGCCCTGCCTAAGCTGCTTGCGCAACGCATCGTAAAGATCGGCCACAGCTCGGGTCTGTCGCGCCTGCTGGAGAAACTCAAAGGTGAAGCCGGCGTTACCAAGAACCGCCCACCCCGTGCGTCCGTCACTTAAGCGGAAATACAAGACCGCCATGCCCAAACGCGCGACCTCAGCAAGATGCCGTTCGCCTCCGACCTCCACGACTTGTTTGTACAAACCGACTTCTTCGGTCAATCGAATCTCATCTTCGCACAGTTGCCAAAGCCTGGAGATCGCCAATAGGGGATCGGTATCGGGTCGTTGAAACTCCGCAATGCTTTGATCTGCAGCCGAGAGGCGCGCGTCGCGCTGAAAAGGCAATGAGGCGGCAATACTATCGCGAACCAGCTGCGCCGCCGCGAGCCCGGGACCTCGCATCGCTTCAGAGTCAGCGGCAGCATGCCGCTGGTCTGACTGGAGCTTGGCACCTAATCGTAAGAGTGTCTCGCGACGCACCGTTTCGGTACGTAGCATGACTTCGAGATCGCCGCGCTGGGTCTCCAAGGACAAGCGCTCACTGCGCGCCTGCGCGCGAACGTCTTCGAGCTTTGTCTCGAGCTCGTCGACAGCCGACCTAAGCTCGGCGAGCCTCTTGCCGGGGTCGACGTCCTTGGCTTGCGCCACGGCTGGGGCACCAAAGGTGTGCGCAAATGCAGCGAGCGCAAGCATCATTGGCGGCAACAATGGAGTGTGGATGGCGATGCTGGAAAATTTTCCACGCATAGGATTTGTCCTGCCTGCCCTCAATAGAAGCGAATGTGTCGCGGTGGCAATCCAACCCGCGGATGTGCATCGATCACAGAAAGGAAACCAAACTGTCCATCTGCGACCTCGTAGAGGTGCACGCGCGGTGCAAGAGCGGCGGCATCGCCTACGTACACAGAATCGGTAGCGTCATCGGCGAGCAATCCGCCCAATCCAGAGATTGATGTGGCGAGATGCACGATGGTTTCGGTTCCAGTGATGATGTCGATCGCAACCAGGCGGTCCGGTATGTCGGCTGCCATGTCGCCGTAACGCACAACCAAGAGCCAGCGCTCACGCGCCACGTCGAGCTCAAATCCGAATGGGCGGGCCACGCCCTCTGTGCCGTATGCGAAGATTGTGGCCGAAGGGCTCTGGCTGCCCAGATCAATGGCGACGAGTGCTGACTGCCGTAGTTGCTCATCGAGACCGGCAGCAAATAGGCCACTGCAGGAAACATACAAAGCGTCGCGGCGCGCCACGTAGACGATACCTGAGCAGTTGCGAACCTCAGGGATTGCGACGACCTGCCGCACCTCATCGGTGGCCGGGTCAACTCCAATTACCAATCCCTGCCCACCGTTGTGAAATCCTGCATCGAGATGGTTGAGAGTGATCCAGACGATCCCCTTGGCGACCGTCATTTGGTCGGGCCGCGCCTGCAATGAATGAGGCGTGGCGTCGACGTAGGTTGCCATGGAAATGCGGCCGGTGATGCGACCGGCCAGGGGATCCACGATCAAGACGTCGTCGCCAGCGTCGAACGGCTCACGGCCTGGGGACGGGTTGGTCTCGTACCGAGTCACGTAGGCCTTTCGTTGCCCAACCCAAACAAAGTCGTGAGGATTCGCAGCAAATCCGGTGGCAACGGACAGTTGCACGCTCACGGCGAAGTCATGGGGGTCTAGGAGGGTGAGCACGCTGTTGGGATATCGGTCCAACAGGACCAACCAGTTGTTGCTGTTGAACGCCCGTGGCAGAGCCACATCGCCCGAAAGCGCCGTCGACAGTCCTGGCGGGCTCGAGCCGGAGTCGACCACCCCTTCAAAAAAAAGCTCCCGCTCCATCCGATCGAGAACAGACACTGAGCTCGACAGATAGTCTGTGCCCACAACCGCAATCCCCCAGGGCCCGTCGTCACCGAGGGTTGGGGTGCCATCAATGTCTTTGCCGAAATGGACGGTGTTGTCGATGCACGCAGATACACTTATCAACACAGCAACACAGTTGACCCAATAGCACCTGTTCATGGCAGTCCCCGTAACGTCAACGAGAGATGCAAAACGCGACCTGGCAGTGGATAACCAATGAGGTCGGCGCTCGCCTCGTTCAACAGATTGCGAGCAACCAGACTCGCGGCGAGCCAACCCTTGGATAGCTCCACGGCAACACCAACACTCACAAACAGTCGGGCACTCGTTGCCACAAGGTTGGCATTGTCGAGGTAATTGCCAGCCATC
>MGST01000124.1:8668-11641 GCA_001798605.1 Deltaproteobacteria bacterium RIFOXYA12_FULL_58_15
GCCAGCTCTCGTGCGAGGCCGAGATCGGGCACATACCCCTCGGCGCGAACGAACCACTTGCTGGCTGGTCGGAAGGGCAACACTTTGTCTTGGCGTGCGGCGACGTCACCGGTGTTCCGCGCGTCAATGAACGTGTAGTTACCGCGCAATCGCAAATGCGCAAACAGGTCGGTACGCAGACCCGCTTCGACTCCCCAGAGTCTCGCGCTGTCGATGTTCTCTGCGCGCGCCGTGTTCTGTGCCGTCTGGACGTATTGGATCAGATCGGTGACGTCCGAGTAATAGCCATAGGCCTCGAGGTTCAGTGGCCAGCTTTGACCGAGCTTCGTGTCATAGATCACGGCGGCATCGACACTGTAGGCCGCTTCGGCCGCAAGCGCGGAGTTGCCGAGCACTCTGCCGGAATCACCGAATAGCTCAAACAGAGAGGGAAAGCGCAGACTCCGACTGCCTGAGATGGACACCCTCGTGTCCGGCAACGATTGATTCACCGCCGCAACTCGCCAAGAGCCTCGACTCTGTCCCGTCGGATCGCTGTCTCCGACTCGGCTCTCGATCCACTCAACGCGCGCCGATGGGATCAGACGTGTGGAGATCGACCCAAACAACCAACCGCTCTCAACCCCCGCTGTCGCCTGATGTCGTTGCCATCCGCCACTCTCGTCACCGGCTTTCGTAGTGCCTATCCCCTCGAAGCGATAGCTCGCTTGTCCCGTGATGTCCCAGCCCTGGACCGGGGTAAGTTTACCCACCAGTGTGACATAGGGAGCATAGGTGTCGTCCCGTGTTTCATCACCGCTCAGTCCTACTTCGTTGAGGGGATCACGAAAACTCGAGTGTGAGTAGTGGAATGCTACGCGCGCGGTCACGTCAACCCACCCATTGGCGAGACCATTCCCAGTCAGAGAGAGCACCGCGAGGTTCTCATTGACCCAATGCCTACTCTTGCGCGTCTCAAACTGTCCGAGCCCAGGAACTCCCTGCTCGCGGGCAAAGAACCAATTGACGGCGGTCAATGTCCAGGACTCGTCGATGTAGAGTCGGGCTTTGCCGAGCCAATGAAACCTGTCGAAGTCGTTGTTGCGCCGCACCACTGTGCTGTCGTCACTTGGGTCAAAGCGAGTACCGTTGTCATTGACGAAGGTGAAATCCCCCCCCCAACCGCCGTAGTCAATTCCCATGGCCGCGTCCCAATTCTCATAAGCCTCGGAATAGTGCAGACGCGCCTCCCGAGCGGCAAAGGAACCCGCGGCTGCCGTCACACTGAGCTCGCGCTCCGTTGCGGCTCGGGTCGTCACCGACACCACGCCGCCGATGGCGCTCTGGCCAAAAACCAGTGGTGCCGCACCCCGGTAAATCTCGACGCGTTCAATGGCCCCCAGAGGCAACTTCGACAGATCAATGGGTCCCCCCAATGCCGAGGGCAAAGGAATGCCATCGATGACGATCAGGACTTGCTCTGCTGTGGAACCACGTATCGACAAGGTCGAAAATGCCGCGGGGCCACCGAATCGGGTGATCCTCACACCTGCTTCGCGGTCGAGCACCTCGGGCAATGAATCGCCCGCCATGCCGAAGTCCTCAGGCAGAAGAACCGAACCGGCAACAGCGTCGTCGGCGTTGAGAACACGCGCACCTGCACCGGTGACCGTAACCGTTGGCAAGACCACCGCCTCGACCTCGCCGGCTTTGGTTTCATCGCCCTCGCCGATGGGCGGGTCTGCCTTGACCGCAGGCGACACCGCCGTGCCGAGCGCCGCAGCGAAAACGGTCCACCATCCCTGTCGAGGTCGATGCATCAACGATTCCAGTTTGTTGCGCTACTGGTTGAGGACGGCGACGGCATCCAGATCAAACCCGGCGCTACCGGTGGTGGGATAGGGATCGTAGATCACGTGGCCAAAACTATCGAAGGCGCTGCCATCACCCACAATGTCGACGACGCGGACATAGATAATCGCTGCTAGATCGACAACGTGAGCGAGCACCTCGGGACGGTTGGCGAGAGTGGACAAATCAAAGGGTGTGCCATATCCGGCTTCATACTTGCCGGCCAAGGAGCCAATGAGTCCCGTGTCGTGACGATCAAACGGTCCGAGCGGCGAGTTGCCGAGATAGGCATTGTCGAAGCGCAAGAATGTCAACCCGTCGCTGCTGACCTCTACCCAAGCAAGCTCGAGAAAATCAGCGGCGAAGCCATTCTCGAACACCGCGAGGTCATAACCATCCCCATCAACAATCGCCGGATCAAATGAAAGGGTGATGTTCCCGCCGCGGCCGAGCCCAACAATGTCCGATGGCCCGGAAGCTGCCCCCAACGCCTTGTCTGTGATCTGCCAGGCCTCATCAACATCGTCACCAAAGGTAACCGATGCTACGTTTGTGGCCCAACCAACAATGTCAGTTGCGTCGGCGGCAACTGCAGTGGTGCCCGCTTCGCCCGCGGCTGGAGGATAGGCTGGGCGCACATCATAGGTGTGCACAAAGGCGACGGAGACACACAGATCATCGACGAGTCGTGCAAATACCTTGATGCCACCTTCTTCTGCCAGGTCGATCGTGGTCGTCGCCATCCATGTCTGTGGCAAAAGAGCGGTGGTCGAACCCACCCCGACTTCAATGGCACCGTTGGTGCCGGTCACGAAGGTGAGAGTTGCATCGCGGTGTACGATCGGGAGCGCCGGTGCCTGGGGCACCTCACATGGCGGCACCACCCAGGGTGTGAATCGTGACCACGGGACAGCACCACATCCGCCAGTGCTCGGATCACGTGCATCCGCTGCCGTCGCCGCGAGAGCATCCGCTTGACTCACCGCTGCCGCGACCGTGTGGCACACCCACAGTTCCAGGCCCTGGCCAATACCTGCGTCGTACCACCTCCAGTCAAAACGACTCCAAAGCACGGCTCCGGTAGGATTGTCCGCGTCATTTTTGGCAATGGCCCAGCCATCCTCGTTAGAGAGCTGACGCACG
>MGST01000124.1:11650-11849 GCA_001798605.1 Deltaproteobacteria bacterium RIFOXYA12_FULL_58_15
TAGGTTTCCGCGGGAGCGTAAGGAATCCACTGGCTCCATTCGTCGTGGGTGAGGGTGTGATGAGTACCATCGGCATCGGTCCACTCCCCCGCGAGAATCAAAACAGGCTCGGCAACGGAGAAACCTGACCAGGAAAAACCCCAACAACCAGCACTGGCGGGGTCGGTGTCGTCTGCGGCAGTCGTTGCAATAGCGTCGG
>MGST01000125.1 GCA_001798605.1 Deltaproteobacteria bacterium RIFOXYA12_FULL_58_15
AACTATCATTCGGACCCGAGCGTCAATTGGCAGTCCCTCGCGGCTGTCGGCACCGTGCTTCCGGCTACAGGGAGCTCGACGTTGTTCACCCCGGGGGGCAGTGGCGCAGAGACCATTCGCGCGATCCATGGTGCGAGCAGTGCTCAGGATGACACGGGCACCATTACGGTGACCACCAGCATTGCAAACTTGGCCCACGTTCTCATTTTGGATCAACCGGGGTGTTCTGGGAACGATGCGGTTGGCAGTGTCGTCGATGCGGAGTCTTTGACCACCGATGACACGCTGACTCTTTTTGCTGTCGGTTTCGATAGCTTCAATCAGTGCTTGGATGACGTTGCCGTCACTTGGGTGCTCAATGGCGCGGGTGGTGTGCTCGACCCAGGCCCGAATGCTAGCACCTCATTCGACCCGCAAGTGGCAGGGCAATCTCCAACGATTACCGCGGACCACTCCAACGCGGCCGTGACTGACCACACGACCGGTCTCATCAGCATAGATGTCGGTGCCCTCGACTACATCACTGTTCGGGATGCATCCAACAATGGTGGCAATGTGGTTGGCAACCTGAGCATCACCACCGATGATGAGTTGACCTTCCACGCCGCGGGTTACGACGCTGATCATAATTACATCATTGATCAATCCGTGGAGTGGTTCGTCTCTGGTGGCATTGGCACCGTCACACCTTCCGGTTCCAGCACCACATTCAATCCTTCGAACTCGGGTTTGGGTCAGGTCCTCGCCGATCACCCAGGCCCTGGGGTATCCGACGATAGCACTGGCATCATCAATGTGTCGGCAGGCGGCATTGACACCATTCGTATCGTTGATGCTCCCGGAGGTGCGGGCACAGACGTTGGCGAAGTCCCGTCATTGACCGCGGATCACACGCTTACTGTGTACGCCGCAGGTTACGATAGCGACGGCAATTTTGTGAGTGACGAGGATGTGACCTGGTCAGTGACTGGCGGAATTGGTGTGGTTTTGGCCGGTCCAAGCTCCAGCGCTGTTTTCGATGCGACGACAGTGGGAACAGGAACGATCAACGCTGCTCAAGGACCTCACAATGACTCCACCGGGACCATTACCGTTGTCGCGGGTGTCCTCGCCAGGGTTAGCATTGTCGACGCCGCTCTAGGGGTAGGAACTGCGGTTGGCAATTTGACCGTATCGACCGACGCCGATCTCAGTTTGTGGGCTGCGGGTTTTGATGCCGACGGCAACTACATAGCCGACCAGTCTGTCGCTTGGTCTGTGAGCGGTGGCATTGGTGTGGTCAGCCCCGCAATGGGTACGGGCACAACCTTCGACGCCACGGCCATGGGTGCAGGCTCGGTGTTGGCCGATTTCAGTGGTGCAGGTGTAACGGACGACTCGACGGGTACGCTGACCATTGTGGGCGGTGGCCTTGCTGCAGTGGTTATTCGTGACGCCCCAAGTGGCGGTGGCAGTGAAGTCGGCGACCTGTCAATCACCGCAGATGATCAACGCACCATGTACGCCGCAGGCTATGACGCCGACCACAACTACCTCGGCGATCAATCGGTCACCTGGTCTGTTACCAACAGCATTGGCGTTTTTGCTCCCAATCCTGCTCCGAGCACCATCTTTTATGCTGATGTTGTGGGAGTGGGAGTTATCAATGCAAACCACAGTGCTGCCGGTGTCACCGATGATGCGACGGGGAACATCAATGTGAGCGTGGGTGTACTCGACGCAATTACTATCCGTGATGCCGCGGCAGGCGCAGGGAATCCTGTGGGAAATCTGTCGCGGGACACGGATGACTCAGACGTCTTGTTCGCCGCGGGGTATGATGATGACGGCAATTTCATCAATGACGTGAGTGTGAGTTGGCATGTGAGCAGTGTCGGTGCCGCGTCCCCACTCACCGGTGCTTCGACCACCATTGATTATACGACTGTGGGAACGGGCAGCGTCACCGCCAACCATGCTTCGCCGTCGGTCACCGATGACTCCACCGGCACCATCACGGTCGGTCTCGGCACCCTCGCCTATGTCTTGGTTCGCAATGGCGCCAATGGCACCGGACTCGAAGTTGGAGATGTCACCTTGGCGGTCGACGACACAGCCACGTTTTACGCGGCCGGTTATGACGCTGATGGCAACTACATCGCAGACCAGACGGTGGCTTGGAATCTTAATGTCAGCACGGGGCCTTTCTCTGGGACCATTGTGCCCGCCAGTGGTTTTTCGACCACTCTGGAACCCGATGCCGAAGGTGACGGCACCCTCACCGCCAATCACGCAACCGCTGTCGATGATACAACTGGCACCATCACGGTTGTTGCCACGACGGCACCAGTTGTCACTGGCGCATCGCCCAGCAGCGGCGATCGCAACAGGACGGGTGTGTTGGTAATCATCGATGGCGGTAATTTTGACTGTGTTGGGGCCGGGCCTGCGGTAACTTTCCTGCCCGCCTCCGATGTTACCGTCAACAGCGTTGACGCATGTAGCGCCACCCAACTCACCATCGACATCAGTATTCCTTGCAATGCCACGGTTGGTAACTACGACATCCTAGTCGCCAATCCCGACGCGAGGTGGGGAATTGGCTCGAGCTTGTTCTCTGTGGCGACCGCGGTGGAGGGACCCTACGGCGACGCCACCTGTTCCGACGGTCGTGATAACGATTGTGATTCCCTGACGGATTCAGCCGCTGACCCTGGTTGCGCGCCGCCAGGCGAGATTCAGGTTTCCTGTGCGACACCCACAGCCTACGCTGCACCATCGGTGTGCACGGTTGATCTCGATGGAACTGCTGGACAGGCTGGCTATTTGTCCTGCACGGCGACACCCGACCTCACTGTACTTTTCGAGGATACCTTTGATGATTTCTCCCAATGGCCAACGATTTCCGCGGGGACCCCACAAATCGACTGCACCACGCTTCCGTCTGGTTGCGCGGCGTCGGCGATGCTGGCCAATTGGTCTGTGGAGCGGACCCTCGACACCACGGGCATGGACCGGGTGTGTCTTGACTTTCGCATTGCTCATTCGGGGGCCAACAACGGTGAGTCAATCACCATCCAGTTTGACGCGGGCAGCGGGTGGACGACGGCGTTTTTCGTGAATTTCGATACCTGGGACAACGACGGTATCTTGCATGACAATCCAACAACCGCTGGTGTTGCCGACTGGTACGGCCCGGTTTGCCTAACCGACATCGATGCATCTGCAGGCGATAACCCTGGTCTTGATATCCGCCTGTCCGCCACGGCCGGTTGGGCCGACTACGTCTTCATCGACGACATGGTTGCCACAGGCGTACCAGGCACAAAGAGCAATGTTTTTTGTGAAGATGGTGCCACCTTGGGTGACTGGACCTTGGACGCCGATGGGGGTGATCTGAATGTTTTCAACCTCGGAGGCAACTCAGTCATTCGACACAGGGATAGCACCGGTGCGAGCGCCATGCGTTGTTTCTCGACGGTCGGCCTCGATGTGGTCGATATGGAATTCGACTTCGGTCAAGAAAACGAAGCGGTGTCGAAGTATGTCCACTTGTTGTTGTCCACGACCGGTAGCGCAGGGACCTTCAGCGAACATGTCACCCTTTGGTTGACCAACGGTGCCAATGATGTGGGGGCCTGGCGACAGAATCGTGTCTTGCTCGACCATTTCAAGCTCTTGCGTCTCACCAACTTCGATCCTGCTGTCGCGGACAACACAGACGTTTGCATTCGGTTTGATCTCGAGGACGCATCCTCTGACGATACCTACCTGGACAATATCTGTGTGGACGGGATGACCTTTCCCGACGACCTGTTCACGATAGGCTCCTTCACCGATGTCGGTGGTGGTTCCTATGACTTCACCTTGAGCAGCAAGCGGCCGGTTACCAGCAATGTGACGTGCGCCTGGGTACGCGATGCGATGACCTTGAGCACCGATTGCGCTGGTAGCAATTCCTGTCCGGCCAATACAGTGTTCGTTCCTTAGGAGCCAGGTGATGTCTTGTCTTTCGGTGTTCTCGTTGGGCTTGCAGTGTTTGTGTTTTGGGAGGTGATTGATGCGGCTTTCGATATTTGTCGTCCCCATGCTCGTCGTCTTTGCGGCCTGCGGCGAACCGCCAGAGATCGTGGTCGAGCCGTTGCAGGTTTTGAGCTGGGTACCCAATCGTGGCGCCCAGTGTGTGGCGGCGCGAGCCGGTGAGCTGGTGGCTGCGGTCACTTTTTCCGACGACATAGATTTCGATTCCCTCAATGCCGATACGTTGTTCGTGCGGCAGGAGGGTGGTACCGCGGTGGCCAGCCAGATTGCCTATGACAAAGCGAGTCAGACGGCACACCTGACGGTGATCGTGGACCTCGACTTGGGTGCGGTTCACGAGCTTGTTGCCACCGATGAAATTCGTGGGGTGAGCCGTGGACATCTCGCGACCGAGCTTCACTCCGCATTTGCGACCATCTCGCCCGCAGGATGTTTTTGACCATGCGCAGGACTGCCATATTTTTCGTGATCGGAACCCTACCGTTTTTTGGTTGTGAGGGACCAACGACGGACATCGTTGTGCCTCTGGGCATCATCAACTGGTACCCGAGCGGTGGTGCCATCTGTGTCCCAAGAGAAACGGGCGTGTGGCTCACCTTTTCTGAGCCAGTCGTCGTGGAGACGCTCACTGAGTCGTCGGCGAACCTGTCCGGCGGAGTTGACGCGGTGGCCGTGGCTCGCGAGTACGATGACGAGACAGCCACTTTGTGGCTACAGCCAACGGACGTTCTCCGTTTCGGGACGGGCTACACCATAACCCTGTCTGCTGGTATCGCCGCTCTCTCAGGTGGAGAGCTAACCACAAGCGTGACCAGTGAGTTCCAAACCCTGCCACAGTCTGGTTGCGCGTTGGGACTGATCTGCCGTGTCGATGCCGACTGTGACCCGCGGATCTGCAGCGTCACCGGTGTGTGTGTCGAAGAGTGCGCAGTGCCCGAGGATTGTCCACCCGGGCAGGTTTGCCTGAGTGATGCCTGCGTCGATGGTTAGGGCCGCGGTTCGGTTCGAGTCTACTTATTCGCGCTCGCAATCAAACCTTTGATCTTGGGGACGTCCTTGTGTCCAACTCGGAAACAGTTTCTGTTGGATTCCCCGACGCGAAAGTCTGTGTTAACGGTTTCAAACAGTGAGGTTGATCATGGAAAAGCCGGCCACCATTCAGGTCGTTGAACAGTTCTTTGGGCGAGTGCCCGCCACTGCCGCCAAATTACTTGTGTCTGTTAGTGGCGAGCGTTTGTTTACTGGACGCGCTGCCCTCAAAGAAGCCGTCGAAGTAAGGAAGCTCATTGACGAAGTACGCGAGCATGGGGTCGCGGAAAAAGATGTTGGGCTTGAATCTCTTTCGGTTGATGTTTCAAAGGGATTGATTACAAAGTCTTCGTCCGCCAAATACCTGTTGGGAATATGGTGCCAGGACATCTCCCAAATTCCGGCGATGTTGGATGTGATCTCAAAGCAAAAAAACTGCAAATTGTCTCACATTGAGTGGGATTACGATGGCCACGAGGCAACCAAACAAGAGTGGTTGAAGACCTGTGTTGAACGTGCTCGAGCAAAAGCGACGGCTATGTGTGCTGGTTTGGGTGTGTCACTTGGTCCAGTCTACCAAGTATCCACAGAACCTCTTGGCGATAAGAAGTTGGATGCTGACAATTATTACGGGGCACCTGGCGCTGTGTTGTCATGTGAATCATCCGATTTGGAAGTTCGTCGTCGCGCCACTGTTGCCGATACGCTTTCTGGTACTGAATTGGCTCCAAACAAAGATATGGGCGTTCGTGTGACAATAAGCTTCAAAATTTCTGCGGAAGTATCCAAGTAATGCATGGGCGCGCAACGCCATACCGACCCGTCTACAGTCGTTTTGCCGGGACAGGAAAGATGCAATGTGCGCCGTCACAGAACGCATACACGACCAAGGGATGCGGTATGCCGTCGGCCACCGGATAGACGAAGAGCCCTTGCTCCAGTGAGCCGAGGGCGGCGATGGAGCCGTTTTCGTCTGCCAGGCTCCCGCCTTGCCCGCGCCACGGCTCCAGGCCGCTGTAGCTCAGCGATTCATATCGCACGGTGCCGAGAGGAACGCCGGCCGCTGCGCTGCGGAGTTCCGCCAGCTTCGCTTCGTTGAGCTCACGCTGATTACAGAAGGCGTAGATCGCGTACTTAGAATCCTCGTGCTCGAACTCTGCAAGTGTGTGGTTTGTATAGACCCCTTTTGGCGCACCCGTGCTCCACTTCGCGAAGGACTTCTTGGCCCCCCCCAATATCAATAGAAAAGGTTTGCAAATACGCTTCCATCCGTCAATCGACTGCAGGCTGGCCTGGAGTTCTTGTGGGCGCATCCCCATCCTCAATCAGAATCCAGATCACCAGTCAACCGTTTTGGATCGATTGACCACAGCGAAAGTCGGTAGAGTCACTTGGCCTTGAACCAGCCGGTCCACCACCGAACTCCCGAACGGAGTTCATCTTCATTTTCAAAGCTCTTATGGAACTGGAAACCCTTCTGTTCGAGCAGTGCAGTCAAATCGCTGGCCTCAATTGTGTGGAAGCTCCGTCCTTTGTCATCGCGGCCGCCCTTGACGTCGTCACGGCGGGTGGGAACGCAGATGAGAAGGTCTCCCCCCTTCTTGATTACGCGACGCATGTTTCGAGCGGCATCTGCATAATAAACGGGATCGACGTGCATGAGAACCGAGCCGCACACGAGCCCTTCATACTCATCGGTCTTGCAGCCACCTAACGTCGGCAGGGCGGACTCCCAGATGCGACCCAGAAGCTCTGGGTGTTGCCGGAGGGCACCCCGACGCAGTTCAGCGACGGGTTCGACTCCGTAGACGTCGTGACCTTTCTGGGCCAAACGTGCCATGTCTCGACCAGAGCCCATCCCGACGTCGAGAACCTTCGTCGGTTTAGCAAACACCTCGGCGAAGTAGTCGCTGATGCCGCCGGTGAACTTCTCCCAGACCTCTACCTGTTGTTCAGCGTTGGTCTGGTAGTATTTTGCGGTTCTCTCGTCGATGCCAATTCGCCGTCTTGGTGGGTTGTTGTTCGACTCGTTCGACGGGGTGACAAGGAAAGTGTCTCCCTCGCCGAATAGGCTTCGGTCCCCCACTTGCTGTTGCCAGACCGCGGCGCTGTAGATGGATTGTCCGTTTTGCATGACGGCCCGCTCGCGAGCGAGCTGGGCGCGAGTTGCCTCAACGGACCGCAACTCGTAGGTGTTTCTAAAGTCGGCTATTGAACGGATCTTCGCGAAGTTGCCAGACTTCATGTCAAATACCCAGACCGGCGCTCTCCTGCGCAAGAATGTCAGAACCTCTTTGGCCGCCCCCGCCCCCACAGTGCCATCTGCGAAGGTGGCCAAGAAGCAACCGTCGAGCTTCTTGGCGAGGTCAGTGAAATACTTCATGCCGTTGCCGGTTTGTTCGGCTGTCTTGCGGTAACCCTCTTGGTGTCGTTGTTGGTTGGGGTTCTCAACAGAGACCTCGGGAAATTGAGTTCGAAATCTGTCGATAATCGACTGTTCAGCCTCCGTGCCATACATCGTAATAGGGTGTGCAAAATAGAAGACCGGGTTTGCTGATGAAGTCATGATCTGTTCCTTCCACCTACGGATATTTTCGACGCAGTTTGCACACGGTTGCGTGGTTCGTGTCCAAGCATATTGGGCGATCGGATTTCGCTCCAAGGGAAATCCGATCGCCAATACTGATGGCCATGTAATCGCAGTGGCGAAACCAACCACACGAATCGGCGTCGGTTATCCGGCCGACAGCTGCTCCATGACCCGGCGCAGCGTCACACGGATGCGGGCAGCCAGTCCGGGCAGCTCCATGGCGTCGACGAGACCACCGATCTCCCGCTCCACCTCAGCGTCGGTGAGCGCGTCCAGCGTCGCGCTGAGATCGACCAGAAGCTCGGCGACGGACATCCGCCGCCGCGAGCGCAGCTTCGGCAGCCGGGACTGAACCCGGGCGAGCCGGTCGGTGAGCACGTCGGCATTGGGTGTTGCGCCGACACGCCCGGCCAGAAAATAGACATCGTATAGATCCCTGAGCAGACGACGCTCGTTCCAGGCCGCCAGCTTGTGTGCAAGCGCCACGTCGGGTGCCATGATCCGGACCACCTGGGGGGGCAAGCCCTCGGAGCGGGCCATGGGCGCAGTGGACACCGGGATGGAGTCGCACCTCGCGCTCACGGAGATTTCGAGCTGGACGGCGGCGTCATCGAGTTGGATGACCGAGCGGATCATCTTGGAGTGCAGGGTGGTTTGCACCTTGGCACCTTCGAGCCCGCCAAGGATGCGCTCGATGACGGGTGCTATCTCCTTCTTCGACGTGTAAGGCACCGCGACGAAATCGAGGTCGTTGGTGTAACGGGGGCTCTCGAGCAAACGCAAGGCCATGCCGCCCTTCAACACCGCATGGTCCTTGAGCTCATCGGCGAGCCGGTGGATAACCCAGAGCATGAGCCCCTCGCGTGACACGGGGCGCTGTGGTTGAGGGGGCTCAGGTTTGGGCACGCATCACTCCATGCACGAAGGCCACGAGCTTCGGGTTGCGATACTGGGCCAAGTACTCCTCGATACGCCGCTGGTCCAGCTGGTCGAGGCTGAGGTCCGAGTAAATATCGAACGGGTAGCGCATGCCGTGCAGGTGAAAGGAGAGCACGTCGAGGAACGCCTTCTCGGGCGTAGCCCAGCGCACTCCATCCTCCACGTTGAAACCGAAGAAGAGGTGGTCAGCGACGCCGAGGTGCACGAGCCGGAAGCCCCCGGCGCGGTAAGTACGGCTACGGCCACGCTTGACCGCCCAGATCTCGCGCTGCGGTACCGGTCCCACCACGAGTGCTCGCGCCAGCACCGCGGCGAAGCTGATGTAGGACTGGGGCGCGACGCGCTGACTGAGTGTCGCCAAGTCGAAGGTACCCGGGGTGACGTACCAACCCCGCGCAAATCGCTGCAGCGCCTTGTGCCGTTGCAGGGTGGCCAGACGACGCGTGAAGGCGGCCGGGTGTCGCTCCGCCAGCAAGCTTTGAAGATCTGACTTCGAGAAGACGCCGCGCTGCTGAGGTCTCAGTTGCGCCACCAGGGCCATGTCGGTGACCGCATTCATAATGACAAACAAGCTACAAATATGTGTCTTATTTGTCAACTTGAATAAGCCACTCAGCCGCACAACACCGTGGTTTGGTTCGAGTCTACTTATTCGCGCTCGCAATCAAACCTTTGATCTTGGGGACGTCCTTGTGTCCTGGATCGAGCTTGATGAATTTCTCAAATGGGCCGACTGCGCTCTTCTTCTTTCCCAGCTTCCAATACGCCATGCCCAGCAGGCGGTACGACTTAGCGTGTTTTTGATTGACCGCGATCGCTTTTTTCAGCTCCTCGATCGCTGCGGGAACTTTGTTCTGCAGCATGAGATCGCTTGCCTCGCGATAATGATCGTCGGCGGATGATGTCTTGCTCGGCTTCGATGTCTTGCTTGGTTTGACCGTTTTGCTGGAACTTGGTTTGCTGGGCTTTCCCGCCTTGCGGTTCTTGCGGCGGTTCTTGCCTTTTGGCTCTTCGACGGGTTTGGAGTCTTCGAGCTCGGTCTCGTCGCCGGCGTCGTTGGCTACCTCGGTGGCGTCGGCGACAGCGGCATCGGCCGCGGCTGCATCGGTGCCATTCTCCTCGCCCGTCGCGTTCACAGTGGCATCATCGGTCGCACCGTCGTCGGCCACAACGTCCGCGGCCGCCTTCGTGTCAACAACAGTCTTGGTGTCTGGTGGGGGGATGGTGCCAACCGCCTCGGCACCGTCGTCTGGGATGTCTGCGGCTGCAATCGTCGATTTGTCCTGCGCGCCCGACTCGCCACCGTGGAGCAATCTGGCAAGTGGTGCGGGCGGCAGACCAGGGATCTTGGCAATGCCGACCGCCCACAACACAGCGACGCCGACTGCACCGATGACTAACAGCACGAGCAACATTCCCGCGCGGCTTCGTCTCATAGGAGGACGTTCGAAAGCGGAGTCTTCGAGCTCATTCGGGAATGAGCCGATGGCGCCAGTGGCGGGCCCAGAATCTTCGACTTGTCCGGTGGCGCTGTTGGGCCAATCGTCAAGCGCGGCGGCGGCGGCCCCCATGGGCATCGCATCGTCTATCGGCATTGCCCCGCCTACGGGCACTGTCTCGCCCATGGGCATGGCATCGTCCATCGGAATTGCCGTGTCCATGGGAATTGCCGTGTCCATGGGCATCGCATCGTCCATGGGCATCGCATCGTCCATGGGCATTGCTTCGTCCATCGGCAGTGATTCCGTGGTCGCGTCGCGCCAGGGCGTCTGAGCAGCGATGGGCTGGTCGAACGGTGTTGCTTCGGCCATGGCCCTGGCTGCTTGGTCGAATGGGTCGATGGGGGCGGACACGTCGGCGGGCACGCCTCGACTGTCGGAGTTTGGGACGGCCGAAAATGTCGGGGCCTGCGGTAGCGCCTCCGGCGTTGGCTCAGGAAATGCCGCAGGTATCGTCTCTGGCGTGGGCTGGCCCACCGGTGCGGGGCCCACTGCGGTGATATCTTCTGCGGTGATATCTTCTGCGGTTGCTTCGGTAACTGTTTCGGTGGGCCACGGGCTTGTCGGCTGCCGTGCCTCCAACTTGGCTGCGAGGGTCGGGGTGTCGATCTCGGTAATCTCCCCACTTGTCACCAACGGGTTTGCGGTGATCTGAGTTGATTCTGCCAAAGGATTGTGGGTGACCAGCGGCTCCTCGTTCCGGAGAATTGGACCCCATGGCAAAAAATCGGCACCATTGCCGCTTTCAGTCGCTGCCTCTGGAAGCGGCCCGTACAAGCCTTGAGGTTGCTGTGCCGCCTTTGCTGGGCGAGTGGTTGGTTGGATCGCCGCAATGGGAGGGCCAAATGGGGCGGCTGGTTGCGTTGGAGCGTTAAATGGAGACGGTGTGTGTGCCGCGAATGGCGAGTCGGCAACAGCCGTTGCCACTGCCGGCTCTGGCGATGTTACAATCGGTCGGGGTGTGGGGGCGGGTACGGGTGCCGGGATGGGAACGGGGGTTGTCACCTCGCCTGTGGGCATTTCGATTTTTGGGGCTAAGTCAGCAGCAGCCTGTGGCGGAGCAATCTCCCCTGGCGACGGTGGGGCAACAAGCACCGGAAATGGGGCTGGTGCCGGATTCTCTGGTGGCGGTGTGTTGGTGTCTCTACCAACGAGTTCCACATCACCGTTGGCTTTGACGATCAGATCAGCGTTACATGCCTTGCACGCGACTTGGGTTTCTCCGGAAGAAACTGCTGATGAGCTGATGAAGACTGGCTTGTTACAGCTCTTACACCTGACAAGCATGCGTCCTCTCTCCGCCAGGATCGCGATGGGACCGCGTAGAGGTCTAACGGTCCGAGTTCCTCCCTAACGTTAGGGTTATTTCAGGGTCTCAAGGTCTTGCCAAGTAAAGAACGAAAATAATGCAAGCACGGCCCACGTCCCTCGAATTCCATCAATTTCACGAACCTCTCCCAACCACCTGGTAATTGTCCCATCGTGCGTTTGTCAGTATCGTGGACCCGTGAAAAAGCTGATCCTCCTTCTGACCTTGGTGGTTGGCTGTGGCGCGCACGCCGGCGGTGCCTTCCCGCCCCCGATTTTCCCTGCTACGGAGAAATGGCCCGATGTCGGGGCCGTGGTGCTAGAGGACGTGGCCACCCTCGAGTACAAAATTCTGCGCACGTCCGGAAAATCGCCACGCTTGGTCGCCGTGTTGGACCACAGGAGACGGCTGAAGGTTGTGGATGAGGCTGGGTTGCGGTTTGCCCAGGTTGTCCTGCCGGTGGATGCCTACTCCCGCATTTCCTGGGTGAAGGCTCGTTCTGCGCTGCCAAACG
>MGST01000126.1:0-5384 GCA_001798605.1 Deltaproteobacteria bacterium RIFOXYA12_FULL_58_15
CCTCACAGCGTGTTCACTCGCAACCCCCGTGCGCCTTTGTGCGCTTTCCGGATAAGAATGCAATTTTATGCGCAACACTTGCGCCACTTCGCCGATAACTGATCACGATGGAGACAAATGGGGTAGACAGGCCCAGATTTCACCATCAAACGGTAGGCAAGCGGAAGCAATCGGGATATAGTCGAGCGGTAGTTGTAACGTGCTACTCATAAAATTTAGCGTTGAGGTTATATCATGAGCGGTCCCCCAAGAGTTGATGGAAACCAACCCAACTACAACCCCAATCAGCAAGTCCAAACGGACAAGACGGCAGTCAAAGAGCTGCCCAAGCGCGAGCAAAACGAAACCAAGGTCAAGACGGACGCCGCGAGCCAAGACGTCGTCGTAGCCGAGAACAACAGCAACGCGAAGGCTCTGACCTCGGAGGAACGCTTCGCCACCGCCCTCGCCCGCATCGAAAAACTCGAGAAAGACCTCACTTCCACCCAAGCCAAGCTCCAACAGGTCGAAGGCGAGCTCGTCGGTGCCAAGAGTGAATTGACCACCAAAATGGACACTCAAGTTTTCACGGAAGCCGAGGACAAACGCGTCGAAGAGGATCGCAAGAAGGGTTGGCTTGGCCGCGCCCTCACCGACATCATGAAGATCTTCGCACGCATGTTTTCCCCCATGTTCAGCGTCGTCTCCTTGGGGCTGCGGCTGCTTAAGCTCGCGTGGACCGGGCTCATCAAGCGCGAGAAAATCAATTGGAAGGTGGAAGGCCCGCGCCTCTTGGCCGACACTGTCGGTGCTGCAACGGCGCTGGGTGGCTTCCTGGCCGCTGGCCCATTCGGCGGCATGATCTGGGGCCAAGCAACGTGGGGCGGGCTGGCATCCGCTGCCGTCCACACCTACCTCGACGTCAAAGACGAAGACGGCGACAAGATGAAGAGTGGAATCGCCGTAGCATGGGAAAAGGGCGTCGATTTCCTCAAGGGTGCCAAAGACGACGTCGTGGGTTTGGTCAGCGGCAAGGTCCCGGCAAAAACAGAGGCCAAGGACGTTGAGAAATCGGGAATCGAGACCCAGAAAACCGGCGTCGTCGCCAAACAAGTTCTGATCGAAGAGTGAAGCCGAAGTCGCCCTGCGACTGTGTGAATTCCCCGCCCATGCATCTCTTGATCTTGTGCTCTTGTGCACCTTCGGAAACCAAGAGGACAAGAGGACCACACAACTAGACCTCATCTCCCTGCCCGGCTATGGTGATACCAGCAACGCGTAGGGAGCCAGATGGTCATCAAGAATACCCATACCAAGAAGAAGAGCAGCGACATCCCGCTGCCCCCTGACTCAAACGATCCTCGGGCGATGGCACTGCACTACCTTGAGCTCATCGACGCCTTGGCCCAGGACGGCCGCCAGGAGTCCAAGCGCCTGCGTGACGTCCTCTTGCTGACCGTTGCCGAATACAACGACAACAAGGACAAGGAAACCGCCGGCAATATTCTTCGCGCCCGCCTCGCAGGTATCGAGGAAGCGATGGCTCTTCTGATCATTGGCACCACCACCAAGCTGCGCGACAAACTCATGCAGGAGAGCCGTAGGCTCGGCACCAAGTCGAAGATCAGCAAAGCAGTCCGCGAGGCGGCCGAATCCTTCGGGACATTGTGCGACGGACTGCAGAAGCTTCTCGACGCCATCGAGGCCCAGGACGAACCCGGCCGCGCCCAAGCGCAACAGCTCATCAGCCAAGCCACCCATCGAATGCAGTCGGTGCAAACAGCACTCGGGAGCCTCCCTGGCTGAGAGCTCCGAACCCCCGCGGGATGAACCCTCGCGCTACAGCGTTTGGTGAGACCACATTCAGTCGCGGCGGTGTCGCCCTATTTCACTACCGATCGATCTCCGGCGCGACCACATCGATGCTGGCAATGAACGCGACCAAGTCGGCGATCATCAAACCGGGGGATTTGTCTTCAATGATGCACATCGCCGCGAAGGAACCGGTACGGAAACGTACACGCGCGGGTTTGTCGGTACCGTCTGCCAACAAGTAACAGCCAAGCTCGCCGCGTGCGCTCTCAGTTCGAGCAAAGGCATCGGTGCCGGCTGGTGGTTTGATCTTCTTGGGCACCTTGCAGGTGAGCTCGCCCTCGGGCAATCCCTCGACCGCTTGGCGCAGGATGCGAATGGACTGGGTCATCTCTTCAATTCGTACGACGAATCGGTCATAGCAATCGCCCACGACACCGCGCACGCCCTTGCCGATGGGGACTTCGAAATCCATCTCCCCGTATGCGGAGTAGGGTAAATCGCGACGCAAATCCCAGTCGACACCAGACGCTCGCAGGTTGGGGCCGACCAGGCCGTAGGCAATCGCCTCCTCCCCAGTAACGGGGACGACGTTGGCGAGGCGTTTGACGAAGATCTCATTGCCAGTGATCAAACGATTGAACTCGGGAATGATCGGCTCGATGTGATCGAGGTACTGGAGCAACCGCTTGTCAAACCCGACCGGCAGGTCCTGCGACACACCACCAATACGCAAATAATTGTAGGTCAAGCGCGCGCCACAGAGTTCCTCGGTGAGATCGTTGGCGGTCTCTCGCTCCCGAACCCAGTGAGTGAACGGCGTGAAAGCACCGAGGTCCATGGGCATACAGCCCGTTCCCACCAGATGACTCGCAAGACGGTTGAGCTCACAAGCGATGACTCGCAAATATCGTGCGCGCCGTGGCAACTCGAGGCCGAGAAGCTTTTCGACCGCCATCGCGTAGGACTCATTGGCGAACATCGCCGCGAGATAGTCGACACGATCGGTGTAGGGCATGAAACCCGGATACGGTACCATCTCGCCGATCTTTTCGATGCCGCGATGCAAGTAACCAATCTCGGGGATTGCGCGATCAATTACTTCGCCGTCGGTCTCGACGAGGAAGTTGATGACTCCGTGGGTCGACGGGTGTTGCGGCCCCATGTTGATGAGCATCTTGCCGTCGTCGATGATTTCCGTGGTGTAGCTAGTCATCACTGCTCTCCGTCAGCTTCGGGCTTCGAGGGCGCAACCACAGGAAGCGGGTGATCGCGATCGTCGAGTGCCTTGAAGCCATCAAGCACGTTCGCCCGCTCGTGGGAAATGCCGTGATAACCCTTGGGCTGCTCGTAATCCTTGCGCAGCGGGTGCCCTACCCAATCCTCAGGGAGCATGATGCGCCGCAAATCCGGATGCCCAGTGTAGGTGATGCCGAGGAGATCGTACTGCTCCCGCTCGTGCCAATTTGCCGCCGGCCACACCTCAGACACAGATGGCGCTGTCGGTTGATCTTTGCTGAGCTCGACACGCAGGACCAATGAGTGGCGATGCTTGTAGCTCAACAAATGATACACCGAGACAAACTTGTCACCGAGGTCGAGTCCCGTCAGGTTCTCGAGAAAATCGAACTCGTACCCGGGCTCATCCTTGAGGAAGGTTCCAATCTCTTTGAGCGCCGATCGATCTACGACGATGAACGGGTCGGGGTTGTCGACTGTCAGACTACCAATCCTGTCACCGAACCTCGCCTTGAGGTTCTCGTGAATGACGACTGCATCCATGATTGAGCCTTTCGCTCAGAGAGTCATGCCGAGAAGCGTTTGCCGAGGGTCTTCACCCACTGAAGATCGCCCTTGAGCCACACATAGATGAGGCCAAGGAGCAGAATGGCCATGAAGATCACCAACTCGACAAAGGCGAGCACGCCATTACCCTCAACAATGAAGTCCTTAAATACAGTGGCAATGGGAAACACGAATGCCATTTCGACGTCGAAGATAATGAAGATGAGCGCCACCAGATAGAAACGAGGATTGAACTGCATCCACGCTTCCCCGATGGGCCTTTCACCACACTCGTAAGTGGAGTTCTTGTCGTCGGATGGGTTGTCGGGGCGGAATATGCGGCCGACCGTGAGGGTCAGAAACACGAACCCGAAAGCGGCAACAAAGAACATCAAAACAGTGAACAGATTCAGCTCCATGCAGCTTCTGGTAACGGGCCGCACGGTTCGTGTCAAGCGCACTGTTGGCGTCGTGTTGGAACAGACCTGACGTCCGAGATCGGACAGGGACCGGCGTTTTGGCTCAAGGGTAGAGAATCTCGAACTCAAGAAGATCTTCTGGCGCGGCATCGGGATAGCTCACCAAGGCACCGCCACCACCGGCTTCGCCGTCCACCAACACCAGGTAGTAACGAAACGAGGTACCCGCCGGCCTGCCTGGGAACTCGGCGTAATACTCACCACCATCGTGGCGTTCGTTGACGACGATCATCGGCGTTTCAGCGAACAGGACAGACTCGGGGCCTTGACTCAACCGCAGAGTAAATCGGTGCACTCCGTTTGGGGCCGCCACTCGCGCCTCGACCCGATAGGGGCCAACCGTGTCAAAGGTATCATCAGGCGCGAGGACAGAGAGAAAAGCGGGCTCGTCACGGCCGCAAGCGGACAGGGCCACAAGGCCAGCTGCCGAGATCCACTTGAACCATCCCATGACGCAAAGATAGTTGACCCAGAGCAGGCCTGCAACAAGTCCGCAACCAACTCGCTTGTGTTTGACCCACACTCCAGAGCCGTCTACAAATCAAACGCTGAAATAACCTCCTCGTCGCAAAGGAGCTCTTCCTTGTCGAAATTGAGTATCGTCAACTTCGCGAAACGTGCGGCTCCCATGCTGATCTCGGTGGGCATCGCAATGATTTTCGTTGCCGCCCACCTGATCATCGAGTTGGGTGTATTCGAGAATGGGCCGTTGTCGAAGAAGGGACTCATTCACCTTCTGGACCTCAAGTCCCTCGATCTGAAATTCGCTGGTCGCCCTGTGGATCAACTGCCAGAACCCCAGGTGGTTGTGGCCGCCATTGACGACAAGTCCCTCAAAGAGTTCGGCCTATGGCCTTGGGACCGATCCATCATGGCCAAATTCATCACCAACGCCACGAAGGGCGGCGCTAAGGTCATCGCCCTCGATGCGATCTTTGCCGAAGAGGACCCATCCTCGGCTGTCGTCAAGGGTTTCCTTCGCGATTTCGAAACGGCAGGACTGACTGGCGAATCGGAGACGAGCAAAAACCTCAACAAACGATTCGACGAGCTGCAGAAACTTCACACCCAGGCGAAAGAGGCGCTCACAAACCTCAAGGGGCCGCAGAAAGTCCAGGCACGCCAGGCCGTTGAGAAACTGGGGCGACAACTGGAGAGTGCGCGCAGCACTGTCAAGCTCGTGGAAAAGAACGCGAACAGCTACTACCAGAGCATGCTCGACCAGGTTAACCGTGGCTCAGGGGTCGCCAAGTTTGCAGAGGCCCTTAGGACAAGCCCGCAGACGATCATGGGCTACATCGCCTACTACTGCAAAGACCAGGAAGCGCA
>MGST01000126.1:5412-11728 GCA_001798605.1 Deltaproteobacteria bacterium RIFOXYA12_FULL_58_15
GAGGAGGCCGCGAAGATTTGCAGCGAGCTCATGGGAATGACGGCCGCTGACATCCCCCTGGGATTTGAGGGCCTTGAGCCGTCAGCCGTGACAGGAATCTTTGAACGTGTCTACCAGGATGTCGGGGGACAGGATGTCGAGCTCGTGCGGCCCGTCGATGGATTGAACATGGCCGATATGCAAATACGGCACATGGTTGCCTTCCTCTCTCCCTTGCCAGAAATCATCAAATCCTCCGCAGCGTTCGGATACTTCAACGCCGACGCAGATCCCGACGGGCCGTTTCGGCGCCTCCGGCTTCTCAACAAGCACAATGAAAAGATGTATCCAGCGTTGAGCCTCGCCGCAGTCGCCAAATTCTATGACGGCGACATACGGCCAATGAACAGTGACCTCTTCCCTGGAACCCGCCTGAGCGGCATCGAAATCGGCGAAGACTTGTTTATTCCAACGGATGATCACGGCAGACTGTTGGTCAATTATTACACCACACCCGTTGACTATTTTCCCACCATCTCAGTTGCCGATTTTGTTAACAACACCGTCGACCCTTCAGCATACAAAGGGAAAATCGTCCTTTTTGGTATGACCGCCCTCGGCCTCAAGCAGGACATTCGAGTCACGCCCTTCGACCAGGCCACGCCTGGAGTCTACATCCACGCGAGCGCCATACAGAACATGCTCGATCGGAGGTTCCTCGAACGTTTTTATGGCATCGCGTTGATAGAGGCGCTCCTCTATCTCATTCTCGGCATCATCCTCGGCCTTGCCCTGCCGCGATTGCCCATGTGGGGTGGTTTGATCGCTGCGTTCGCTTTTGGCATCGGGCTCTACATCTTTGATGCCTTTTTCGTTTTCCCCCGCGGCACGTGGATCATGAACATCTTGCCCAGCTTGCAGGTGTTCCTCACCTTCGTTGGAACCAACGTCTACGGGTACTTCACCGAGGGCAAAGAGAAACGGCAGATCCGCAAGGCTTTTCAATTCTATCTGACCAAGAGCGTCGTCGACGAAATGCTCAAGGACGGCACCAAACTGCAGCTCGGCGGCGAGCGCCGCATCTGTACTGTCCTGTTCTCCGATATTCGCGGCTTCACGACCATCAGCGAGCGACTGTCTCCTGAGGAGCTCGTTTCCCTGCTGAACTCCTACCTCACACCGATGACCAACTTGGTGTTCAAGTACGACGGCACCCTCGACAAATACATGGGCGACGCAATCATGGCGATTTTCGGGGCACCCGTGGCTTACAAGGACCACGCCACCCGTTGTTGTTACACAGCCCTCGAGATGATGGCTGAACTGCACAACCTGCAAGCGATGTGGCGCGAAAAGGGCCTTCCCGAAATCGACATTGGCATCGGCATGAATACGGGGCCCATGTCGGTCGGCAACATGGGTTCGGAGATTCGCTTCGACTACACTGTTATGGGCGACAACGTTAACCTCGGTTCGCGCCTGGAGGGCATAAACAAACAGTACGGCACCAACATCATCATCAGCGAATTCACGCTGGCGGCCGCCAAAGATGACATCCATGTCCGCGAGCTGGACTCTGTGCGGGTCAAGGGTAAACGCGAGCCCGTTCGCATCTTCGAGCTGTTGGGCAAGGGCAAACCTTCTGAAGAGGCTGCCAAGTTGATAGAGGTGTTCGAGCACGGCATACAGTCGTACAAGCGCCAAGAATGGGAACAGGCAATCAATCTGTTCAACAATGTGCGGGGTGAGCTGAAGCCCAACGACTTCGCCTCAACCATGTACATCAAGCGTTGTGAAACCATGCGGGAAAACCCGCCCGGTGAGGGGTGGGATGGTGTCTACACCATGACCACGAAATAATGAGCCAACCGCTCGGCTTGATGGCGTTATTTTGACAGCCCCTGAGCCCTTTGATAGGAGATCACGTCATGGCAGACGATCCTTTGTACGAGCGTTTCGGAAGCGAATTCCCTGCGGGTCATGAGCTTTTCCGTGAAGGCGATTCGGGCAAGGAGATGTATGTCATTCAATCGGGCAAAGTGCGTATCTCCAAGCAGGTGCGGGACGTCGAGACCACCCTGGTGACTCTGGGACCCGGGGAGTTTTTCGGGGAAATGTCGATCCTCAACAACGAGCCCAGGTCAGCTTCGGCGACGGTGGATGCGCCGGCGAAGCTCCTCGTTATCGATCCCCGAACCTTTGAAGCAATGGTCCGGGGCAATGCAGAAATTGCCGTTCGGATGATCAAGAAGCTGGCGGCGCGCCTTCAAGAAGCAGATTCGCAAATTGAGAATCTGCTGCTGCGTGACCACAATTCTCGAGTTGTCCACATCCTCACCCACCTCGCCAACAAACAAGGGCGCCCATGCGACGAAGGCATCGCTGTGGATGTGGCGGTCAAAGACCTCGCGTCCAAGATTGGCATCGAGGTTGAGCCGGTCAACGAAGTTCTCAACAAACTCATCCGCGCCAAACTGATCAAGATCAACGAAACCGGCGTGGTGATCCAGGACGTAGCAAAGTTGCGTGAGTTTCTCGAGTTTCTCGAGATGAAGGAGAAATTCGGCGACATCTAAATCGCCGTTTAATCCCGCTCTTTGGAATGCGGGTGAAGAACTGAGGAAGCATGCGCCTTAGGGTCCTTGGCTGCCACGGCGGTGAGTCGGCCACACACCGAGCAACTTGTTTCTTGATCAATGACTCGCTGCTTCTCGACGCAGGCGCGTTGAGCCGAGGTCTGTCAGTTCCAGAGCAGGCAGCCATCGACGCCGTGGTTGTGAGTCACAGCCATCTCGATCACATTCGAGATTTGCCGCTGTTGGCTGACAACATCATCGGGGTCAAGAACAAGCCGCTCGATATTCATTGCACAGTACCCACTGCCGACGCGCTCGCGAAGCACATCTTCAACAATCACATCTGGCCGGATTTCACCAAGATCCCCAACCCGGCTGACAAGAGCGCCGACAACCCGACTGTAAGGATCTTGCCGTTCGAATCAGGCTCCACATTCAAGATTGGCGAGCTCTCGATTCACACAGTGCAGGTCAACCATCCTGTCGATTGCCAAGCAATTTTCGTCAAAGATACCCATGGCACCTTGGTGTTCTCCGCCGATACGGGCCCTACCGAGAATCTGTGGAAAGAGATCAACCAGCTCGACGACCTGGTGGCGTTCATCTATGAGGTGAGCTTCCCCAACAACATGCGGCAGCTTGCCGAGGTATCAGGCCATCTGACTCCCGAAATGTTGGCTGAGGAACTCAAGAAATTTGAACCCAAGACCGACGCCCCCGTCCTGCTCTACCACCTGAAACCGGGTTACACCGATCTGCTCAAGCAGCAGATAGCAGAACTTGGCGACAGCCGCCTCACGGTGCTCAAACCCATGGACGAGTTCGACTTCTGAGTCGTACAATTGGCCGCAGATGAGCGCGGTTCGTCAACGGTCGAACAGACAACCACACAGCAGAACAGCGAGCTGGCCGTGACCAGGTCGTCTGTTCCGCGCTACGCCGAAGTCCTCGACTCGCTATTCGCCCGAACAACAGATGCGTTCAAGCTCGGTCTCGATTCACCGCGCATGTTGCTGCGAGCGTTGGGCAACCCCGAACAAAAGCTCAAACGGGTCGTACTCGTAGCCGGTACCAATGGAAAAGGCTCCACCTCGGCTCTCATATCGGGTGCACTTCAAGCCGCGGGATTGCGTGTGGGTTTCTTCTCCTCACCGCATTTGCTGCAATTTTGTGAGCGCATCCGGGTGAACGGAGAGCTGGTTTCCCCCACCGAAGTCACGGCGATGTACAAAACCATCCAGGAGGTTGAGCACCGTTGCCAAGAGCGACCGACTTTCTTCGAATGTGCCATGGCCATGGCAACGATGACCTTTGTCGATCGTGACGTCGATATCGCCGTGTACGAGATTGGCCTCGGCGGCCGCCTCGACGCCACCAATGTCCTCGACCGGGATCTGGCCGTCATCACCCCGATTGGTTTTGACCACCAGAAGTACCTAGGCAACACCCTCACAGAGATTGCAGCGGAGAAGGCAGCGATCCTGCCGCATGATAAGCTGGCTGTGGTGGCACCACAGAAACCTGAGGCCCTCGAGGTTATTGAACAGATGGCTTCGCAACGGCGCTGCGCGTTGGTTTTGACCCCGGAGCCGAGCAACTCTGACGGCGCATTGATTGTCGACGGCGAAACCCTCACAACTCGGTGGTTTCCGCCCTATCAGCGCACCAACATCGCGACCGCCTGGAACGCCTGCCGCGCCTTGGAAAAGTTTGGCCTCACCCGTCCTATCGAGTCATTCAGAAGAGCGGTAGATAATTTCTCCTGGCCAGGTCGCTATCAACGTCTCGAGCAAGACGGTATCGACGTCATCGTTGATGGAGCACACAACATGCCTGGTGTCGCAGCAATGTGCGCAGCCATCGACAGCGACCCGAAGATTGGCGGCCGGCCCATCCATTGTGTGTTCTCGGCGCTCCGCGACAAAGCCGTGCAGCACATGCTTGCAGAGATCGACAAGAAAACGACCAGCCAGCATTTCACCCCCGTACCCTCCAGTCGTACTCTCACCCTCACGGAACTTCGCAAACTCGCTCGGGACCGCCCGGTGTACAATGATGTCAGCGCCGCCCTTGTTGGGGCTAGGCGGGCGGCGGCCAAAGATGGCGGCATCGTCCTCGTCACCGGGTCCTTGTATCTGGTGGGGGAAGCCATCTCGCTTCTTACCGGTGCCGCAAGGGATCCGGCTGTCAATGGCTGACAAATCCCACGAATCACCATTGCGTATGCTCTCGTGAGAGAGCCATCAGTCGCTGACCCGACATATGTCGTGGTCCCCATTTCGACGTCGTGTTATTCGCAGAGAGAATAACGCTGGTTGTTCTGCTTGTTTTGAACAACCGGATGGTCGGGAGAAACGGTTATGCGCTCACGTTTCACAACTCTTCTGTTCTTCGTTCTTTGTTCCGTCAGCTGTGGCAACGATGTCTCGCAGCCATACGCCATTGGGGGCAACGCCGTTTGTGGCGATGGTGTCTGTGGGGTCGGTGAGACACCGATCACCTGCGCTACGGATTGCCCCTGTGTGGTCGGACAACTCGGGTGCCCGTGCGCTGCTGGAAGCGTTTGTGCTTCACCGTGGGTTTGCAACCCATACGACAGATGTATTCAGGGAGCTACTGAGTGCGGCAACGGGGCTCTCGATCTGGGTGAGCAGTGTGAGCCCAATCTACCGGTGGGCACCACGTGCGAGAGCCTCGGCTACGCTGGTGGCTGCATCGTCTGCTCGAACTGCCAGTTCAACTTTGGCGGCTGTGTGGCGCACGCGACCTGCGGCGACGGCACACTAAACACGCTCGAGGTGTGCGAGGGGTTCGAGCTGCGGGGGCAAACGTGCGAGAGCCTGGGATACAACGGCGGCACATTGGCATGCACGCAGGACTGCGTGCTGGACACGAGCAGCTGCACACTGCCTCCCACATGGCACCAGGTGAGCGCGGGCGGCTCGCATACTTGCGGTGTGAAGATGGATGGCTCGGTCGCCTGTTGGGGGTATGACAACTCCGGTCAAAGCACACCACCATCGGGGGGCTTCCAAGTCGTGAGCGCGGGCGGAGTGCATACTTGCGGTGTGAAAATGGACGGCTCGGTCGCCTGTTGGGGCAATAACGACTTCGGTCAAAGCACACCACCATCGGGGAGCTTCCAAGCCGTGAGCGCGGGCGCCTGGCATACTTGCGGTGTGAAGATGGATGGCTCGGTCGCCTGTTGGGGGTATGACGACGACGGTCAAAGCACACCACCATCGGGGAGCTTCCAAGCCGTGAGCGCGGGCGAAATGCGTACTTGCGGTGTGAAAATGGACGGCTCGGTCGCCTGTTGGGGTTATTACGACGTTCAAAGCACACCACCATCGGGGAGCTTCCGAGCCGTGAGCGCGGGCGGCACGCATACTTGCGGTGTGAAGATGGATGGCTCGGTCGTCTGTTGGGGGCCTGACGACCAGGTTCAAAGCACGCCGTCGGGGGCCTTCCGAGCAGTGAGCGCGGGCTACGCGCATACTTGCGGTGTGAAATTGGACGGCTCGGTCGTCTGTTGGGGGCCTGACGACCAGGTTCAAAGCACGCCGTCGGGGGCCTTCCGAGCAGTGAGCGCGGGCGCCTGGCATACTTGCGGAGTGAAGATGGATGGCTCAGTCGCCTGTTGGGGCCATAACGACGACGGTCAAAGCACGCCCCCCGATTGATTCGCTTGGTAAGGAAGGCCCCCCTCGTCAGCTCAGCAATCCTATGACCTTCGATCCGGTTGACTCGATGGGGCGCGA
>MGST01000127.1 GCA_001798605.1 Deltaproteobacteria bacterium RIFOXYA12_FULL_58_15
GCCAGCAGACGTCGCGCTCCGGCTTCGCTCCAGCGCATGCCGGCTTGCCGCAATCTCGCGTGCACGACCTGCTTGTGAGAGCTCTCGACGGCACCGCTGCCGATGCCATAGCCCTTGCGCAGGTACTCGTCATAGCGCATGCGGGTGGGGGCCGCACGTGGTATACAGACTCTAACTGTGTGTGATAGGAGCGCAGCATGGCAATCCAATACTGTGCAAAAGTCAAGATACGCAGAAAAGGGATCGTCGATCAAGGCCAAGAGGTTGGCCCCACCAAGCAGATTTCGCTGAGGGATGTGGTTTCTATAACGACAGGCCGTTCGTTTACCAAGCCGCAGCGCAAGAACGGTAACCGGATCGGCACCTATTGCGACGCGCTCGAATGGATGACCGGCAGCGAGCGGTATGTCAATTCCAAGGGCCGATTCGAAGACAAGTGCAGACTCTTCCTGTATGAGAAGTTCCCGCAGCTCAAGGCCTTTGAACAAGAGTTGCCGGCGTTGGACGTGAAACTGGCCAACGCTGCCGACCCCGACGGGATTATCAACGCGTGGCTTGCTGAGACGTCAAAGAGGATCGGCGTTGGCCAGTTCCTCCAAGTTCCGAAGCTGCCAATAGACGCTCATGGGGAGAAGGCTCGGGTCAAGAAGGCTCGGGTCGTGGAGCTGGCCGCAGTGGTTGTTGAGCCCAAGACCAAGAAGGGAGTTTGCGGTCCCGAGGGCGGTGGTGTCATAGCTACCGGCGCTGAGGCCGGGTCAACGGTCGCTTTGACCCAGAAGGCCTTGTCAGAGAGACTCAACGCCAGGATTGGGGGTCTCTCATTCCAGGATGTCACCGCTCTAGAGTATGTCCTAGATGCCAGCAATCTTCCATCCACGACCCTGATGCCCGCAATTCTCGCGGGGACTGTCGGTCTATCTGCGGAGGAAGCAAGAAGGAAAGCGGCTGAGTGCGTGGCTCTCGCCCTCAATTCGCCCAACGCGTTCGCTGCAACCCGAGTGCCTGTCCGTGAGCCTGACGATCCAGAGGCCCGTGCCCTGATTGACCATTATGTTCAGGTCGGCATGCTAACGCGTGCTCATGATGGAAAATTGTACGCATTGTTCCGCAATCCTTTGGTTTCCGGCACAAACCCTCAACATAACCGTTGCCTAGGTGTGGATCTACCCGGGCAAGGGTCTTTCATGGCCAAGGGGACCGGGTTGTGCATGCCGCACAGATTTCGTCTTCCCAAAGGCAGCAAGAATTGCGAGGTACAGGTCGTCGTCTTTCGTGACCGCGAAACCAAGAAGCCATTCCATGAGTACAAAGGGGCGCTCACCAAAACCCAGGCCAGCAACAATGTTGGTGAAAACTACCAAAGGCTCGCAAAATCATTGCAGGCCGCGCTTGATGACGCCGAACTTCGTCCACTGCTCCGCAAGCATTCGTTAACCGAAGAAATTATACCTCACAAGGTTCTCACTCTGGAGATTGAGGCAATCCCAGTAGCGCCACTTACCGAAAAGGCAAAACAGGCTTTGGCTCAGATTGTTCCTCGGCCATTCAAGGTGGACACCAAGCTTGCCCAGGAATTCCCTGGCCTTGTGTGGATACCCGCTGAGAAATATTGCGCCGTCTTTGATACAAAACCGACCACGTTCGACAATGAGACGGAACCTTTCACGGTGCAGCTGTATGCCTCTGCTCACCCGGCCTTGCGGCTTGGCAGCATGGATATCATGAACCAACGGGTGGAAACCCTCGCGGCTCCGGCTCTAAATTGGGATACGAAATACACTTGGGCCGAGGCCACGGTCACGATAGGTTGGTGGGAACGCTTCTTTAATGACTATGGCTGGACTTTGCGTCATGACGAGAAGTCTGGCCGCATTCGTGTCTACGATCTTACCAAAGACACAATATTGACCCAAAACGGCGATGCACGAGCCGCCTCTCTGGCTGCGGCTCGCACCATTGCTGAAGGTACAGCCATAAAGAACGGTCTATTCCTTCGTGCCCTGTGGAACGCCAAACTTGGAAGCTCTGCATCTGGGGGCGGATGGCCTACCGATCTCCGCAACAGCAATCCTCGTTGTGTCTTGGATCTCGACACGCTTGGTCCCTATGACACACCTCGCGATAACATGAGCCCAGCCGGTGTGCTAACCCTCGGTATCATGTTGACCGAAGAACAATCCCACCAGGAAGACTTGGATCCCCGAAGATCGCCATGCAGCGGGCCTCGTTACCACCTAGCGATGGTCCAGCGATTGCTCGGTATTCTTGACGGCGTGGTGGATATTACCCAGCTAGAAGACTTGATGCTACGTGTGGCCACCCACCAGTAATCCAAGCAGGTGTGTTGAGCACATCGATTTTGGATTCTGGAATAATGAATAGATTTGATTCAGCATTAGGTCCACCACTTCCAGACCATACATCCCAACCCTCGAAGCCAAGGCCGGTCCGAATCTCCGAATCAGATCAAAACTCGAATCGCAAACCCATCGCCACACCATCGGCCTGGGGCATGACGGTGACTGCCGCCGGCTCGTCGAGCCACGACCACAGCAACAGCGCACCACCGGCCAACGCCAACCCACCGGCGACGCCGTAGAGAACGTTGGCTCTTAGATCCAAGCTCTCGACCGTGCGGCGCAGCTCGCGGGCCTCCTGGGGATCTGTCGTGGCCTCGTAGTCGCGATGCAACCGATTTGCCTCAACAGTTGAGACCAGCGCCACGATGCCACTGCCCGTGGCCGCCACCACCGCTGCCCAGCCCGCCCATGGCCGCCAGTCCCCCGTCTCGATGCGTGTCTCAATCTGTTCCGGGGCCGGTGCCCAGCCGAGCCAACCACTCCAGCGATCACTCCAAGGACCCGCGAACGCTAACGCACCTTCATAGAAGCTCGGGCCGAAGGCGGTTGCGTACAAGTGCTGGCGATAGGAGGCATCGAGGCCGCTCCGGGCCGTGGTCGCTGCTGCGGTGAAAACGAGATCGTGCATGCGGTTTTGCCCCGCATCCAACGTGGCGACGCGATCGCCACGGGACACTTCGAAGGGAGGCTCGCCAATCAAGGCAAGCTCAAAGAACGCTTCGCCGTCCCGGTTGACGTCGGCAATTGCTACCCCACGGGCGTCGCGGACTGAAACACGACCGCCTGCCCCGGGCTCAAAGAGCAGGGTCGCGCGTGCGAGCAACTTCCCATAGGGCAGCAGTGTTGCTTCGATGCTCGCGGGTGGCGGACGGGCGTATACCCGGAGTTGCACACTGGCGTCGGCAATCGCCGCGTTAGCCGCTTGCACGCTGGTGGCCGCCTCGAGGTAGCTGACGGCACCGTCTCGATCGATATCGGCGGTGCCGCTCATGGCACTGAGAAGCTCGTGGGAGAAGATCCCCGACTGCCAATGGTTCCACTCGTGGGTCTTCGATTCGCTGGAGGCAGCAAGAATGACGCCGGTGTTCGGATAGCTGTCGAGATGCTCGGCGGCGAAGAAGGACTCCACCGCCTCGCGGTGATCTCCCTGTCGTCCGGCACCACGCTTGTTGACCACCCAGTAGGCATGACAGGCATCGATGATCAGATGATTCCACGAGGCAGGGGAGCGGGCGATGATCCGGTGATAGAGCTCGGTGCGAGAGAGACCACCGTCGAGCAGGGTCAACCGCCCCTCCCGGTTGGGGCCGAGCTCGCCGTGGCCGGCGTAAACAAAGTAGAATTGCGTCGACATGCCGCGTTTCTCGGCAGCAGCAATCTCAGCAAAAACCTCGTCCAGCTCGGCAAAGACGACATTGCGTCGAGGGGGGTGGGTGATCTGGGTGGCCTTGGGGAAGCGGCGTTGGGTTTGGGGATCGAGGACGGAAAGGAGTCGAACCTCGGCACCGAGGGCGGCAAAGAGCTCGGCGTAACGAACACCGTCGTCGTCGGCAAACTCTAGATCCGCGAGGGAAGAATCGTTGCTTTCGTTGTTGGCAATGATCACCGCCCAGGTGTCGACGTCGGTGGATGGCACCGTGCCGTCCGTGGCAGCCGTCACCGCCAGGGCCACGAGCACCAGATGCATCATCATTGGGATACCTCGCGGAGGTTGAGGAGAAGACTGTGCTCCCGCACATCGGGCCAGCCGAGCTGTTCGGTGAGGGAGTTGACCGGCAGCTCGGCAAAGCTCAGCCTCTCGAGGGCTGAGCCGTCGAGAGGTGCTCGACCGAACAATGCGACAATCTGAAAGGGGCCGGGGTGATGGCTCGCCTGCAAGACAAAGCCGTCGCCGAAGGGCTCATCGACAACTCCAGTCTTGATAGCAATGCTGCCATCGTCGGAAACGTCCGGGTAGTACCAGATGGGTGGTGCATTGGGTTGCAGACCGATCAACGTCAGATAGGGGTGACTCCCGTCGACCGCCGAGTAGGAGAATGTGATGGTATCGTCGATCGACAACGGCATTCCCAGCGCCGAGTCGTCAACCTTGCCCGGTTGTTCCACCCGCAACACGCGAATGCCGATGTTCCAGCTCGGATCCTTGGTTCCGCGCGGGCGAACCTCTTGACCCCACACGGGTGTCAATGGGCTCGTGGGGTCGAGAGCGATGCGATGTTGGGCAGGAACGAGCCATACCCAAAGCGCCATTGCCGCCACAGCGCCCGCCAAGGAGGGAAAGGCCCAACGAATCCCCAACCGCCGCCGCGGCGCAGCGACGCTCAGAGCCAACACCAATCGCTCAACCCGTTCGTAGGAAAAAGCAGTCGGTTCATCGTCACCGGTATCACACAGTGCCGCTTCAACGAGGACCCGCCGCCGATAGGCCGCGCGTACCCGTGGGTCGTCGATGATGGTCTGGGCGAGGGCAGGATCGCTTGAGCTTACGCCGGGCGACGCGAAGAGAGCGTCGAGCTTTCGAGCTTCTTTCATGCCGCGTACCCTCCCCATAGCAACAGGAACCAGCCCAATCCGAGCATCACTTCACCATCGGTGTGGCCTTCGAGAAAACCGTGGTTGTGCATGTACGCCAAAAACCGTTTGCGAATCGCTTTCTCCGTTTGTTTGACGCGATAATCGGTGAGCCCGGTCTCTTTGACCACTGACTCCAATGAGCACCCTTGGCGGAAGCGTAAGGTCAAAATGCGACGCTCCCGATCATTGAGGGTTGCCTCGAAATTCCGCACCGCCTTTTGTAGCTCCTGACGATCCAAAGCGGCGTCGGGCGGCTCCAATCCCCCGACCGGCATATCTCCCTCAGCCTCAGACTCCTCCCAGGCGACAAACTCTCGATGTTTGCGTAGCTCGTCGATGACCAGATTGCGCAGGATGGTACCGAGGTAGTTGCGGTAGGGGCGCAGCCCATCGTAGCGAGTGCGGGCCGCTTCGGTGAAGGCACGGACGAATATTTCCTGCGCCATGTTCTCGCGGGTGGCGAGATCCTTGAGGCCAGGAAAAAAGCCCTGCGACCCTTGCCGACCGATAGCAAATCCATCACGTAAGCGCGAAAACACAAAGGGGGCATAGTGACGGTAGACGTCGGTCAAGGCCCAAGCATCGCCGCGCCGAAAGGCCTCAAGGCGTTGACGATCTTCGGCGAGAAAGGTCACGAGCTACACAACCTCAACCCGAGCTCAGGGAGTGGGCGTATTGACGTGGGGCGAGGTGAGAATCGGCAAAAAGTCGACGGTCGCTCCCGGGGCGTAGGTGAGATCGATGCGGTTGTCCTGAATGTCGACGGTGTTGGTGGTCCCCCAATAGTTGTTTTCGAGAACAACGGTTCCGCCCACCGGTATGTACCAGGGCGACACGAAGACACTGTGCAGGGTGTTGTATCGCACCACCGTTGCCTGGGAGACCTGGAGGGGGTAGGTGGTATCGGCGAAATAGTTGTACTCGGCGGTGGCGTTCTCGCAACGCTGCAAATTCGCCAGGGCATGACCGAGAAAGACGTTGCGGCGCAGGGTACAGGGGCCGGGGGCTGCTTGACTGTCGAGTCCGGGCTCGACGGTGACGTCGGTGATGATGGAGTCCTCGAGGGAAAGGGTATAGGCATAGAGCCCCCCGCCCCCAGCAAACAAGGGAGAACTGGATAGCTCTGCATGCTGCACCCAGGCAATCCCGTCGGTCATCACAACAACCGATTCGATTCGAATCGGCGCGTCCACCGTTCCGATGGCGACAATATCGAAGTCTCCACCTAAGATCTGCGATTGATAACTGGTTATGGGCGTGGGAATGCCCCGCAGGACGACACCGGCGGCGAGGGTGAGGGTGACGCCATCGGACACCAGGGTGGAATCGATCCAAATCGGATGACCACCGGTGGAGCTCAAGGTGGTGTTTGAGGTGATGGTCGAAGGCGCAAGGGTGCCAGTTTTGATGGGACGGTCGGGGCCCGACCACAGGTTGCCCGCCTCATCTCGGCAGCTAACGCGCCCGAGGTAAGTGGTCATCGGCTGCAACAACACCCGCAGGTCTGCGGTGACCGGGAAGATCTGTGCGGTGTTCTCGGTGGTCGATGCCAGACCCCATTGCAGATCACAGATGCCGTTGTAGGTGTTGACGGCTGAGTAGGGGTCGAGTACAACCTCGAACTCGTACCCCAGAGTCACCTCGCGAACGAACACAATGTCGTAATCATGGATTTCGGGGGCTTGGCGATCGAGGGTGACGGAGAACGATGCCATGGCGAGCGCGCCGAGACCATTTTGGGCCAAGTTGCCAGCGGCGTCCCGCGCGGTGAGCAGGAGGTCGATGGTGGCGTCCGCCGCATCGGGCAGATCGACCCAGATCCCATCGTGACCGTCTTCGCGGCCTTCGGTCGCCGCCTCCCAGTTGGGGTTTTGACTGGCGAGGGCGACGAGGTAGACGTCGGGATTGGCATCGGTGCTGGGGGTTGAGAACGGGACAAAAACGGCCGTCTGGTTGGTGAGGATCCATTCATCGAGCAAGGTTGGCAGGGTGGGGGCGGTGGTGTCGAGAATGATGCTGGCGGAGGTCGCCTCCGATTGATTGCCTGCGGCATCGACGAACTTCACCCACACGGTGTACTCGCCGTCCTCGGCCGGTGTTGTGGTGAGCCACAACGATGTGCTGGTGGCATAGTTTTGAACGATCGGATCGCTGAATGATTCGTTCATGCTGATGAGCATCTGCCTCGCGTTGGTGGCGGAAGCTAGCAGTGTAACGTTGGCGCTCTGGGTGAGATCCCCTTCGGCAAACCAAATGGCACCGACAATGGGGGCCGAGCTGTCGACCTCGATGTTGTCGCTCGCAATCTCTTCGCTCATGTGACCTGCGGCATCACGAAAGCGCGCGTAGACGGTGCGTACCCCGTCACCGGGGAAAAGGGTCCATGCGAGACTCGTTGCGAGGGGTTGCCAGGTGGCGTCGGCAAAGGTCGGTTCGTTGCTCACCTGCATGTCGCTGACGCCGGCACCGTCGTCGCTCGCAGATAGAGCCAGCGCGACCGTACCCGAGCTCACCAGATCAGCGCCGTTGTTGATCAGTACCGAGGCGTCAGTGGGGGGGAGGGTATCGATGATGATGCTGTCTTCCACCGGTGCGCTGTCGAGGCCGTTGGCATCGGAGAAGCGGGCGTAGAGGGTCTTGAGGCCGTCGGAGGAGAAGGTCCAGGGGACCACCGACGCCACCGGTTGCCACTCTGCACCGGCGAAGCTCGGCAGGGAGCTCAACATCATGCGCACCGCAGCCTCACCGGCGGTGATGGTGATCGTGACGGAGCGGTCGAGGGATATTTCGGCACCGTCGTTGATGCGGATTGTTCCCGAGGGACCGGTGGAGAGTGCCAGCGTGACGGGCTCGATTTGCGTGGTGGTTTGCGCAAAAATCTCGATGCCGTTGATGTCGACATCAAGGTAGCCATCGGCGGAAAGGGTGATGTCGTAGGTGCCTTCTGGCATCGATTCAACGGTGAACGCTCCCGCGTCGTCGGTGACGCCAACCAATGAGGTGCCGGGAACCGCGACGCGGATGCCGCGGTGCTGCTCTTGCCCCTGTAGGAAAGCGAAACCGGAGAGGCTCCCGGGACGGGTGGCGACAATAATACCGAGATCGGTAGCGGTACCATCCCGCACCTCCACCACCTGAAGTGTCGCCACGTCGGCACCCATGCCATTTTGCGAGCGGCAGATGAGAATGTATGAGCCATCGGCAACCGCGAGGATCCGAAAATAGCCGATGTCGTTGGTCGAGGCGCTGCGGTTGGTACCTTCTAAGGTGCACACCGCACCCACCACCGGTTCAGTATCGGGTTCATTATTGTCATCGCCCGAACTGAGTCGCTGAACGACGGTGCCACTCACCAGACCCATGTGGCCAGTTTCGATTCGGTTGTCAAAATCGTGGGAGGAGCAACCGTTGCACAGGGCAATGGTGATCAAAGAGGCGAACACCGCAATCCTATCCATGTCAAACTCTCGCTTTCGCTGTGAGCCGTGGCCCGTTTCTCCTCATCTACGTGTGTCGGCCACTCGCCAGCGAAAAAGGGTGATGATCTTCTACATTTTTTCGCCGCCCGGAGCTCACTGAGACGCCAATATGGCACATCCACACATGCAGAGCGAGCTTGACCACGCAGCGGGCGCAGCTCGGTTGCACCGTCCACACACGTATTGCGAAGACTGGATGTCGTATTGACAGCGATGCATACTAACATCAATATACAGCTATGGGTGAATCCAGAAGAATTACGGCGAACCTGCCGCCCAAGCTGCTGGAGGAAGCCTGCGCCGCAACCGGCAAAGGCATTACCGACACGTTGATCTTTGGGCTCGAGCTTGTGCGTCGTTCGCGGGCAGCATCAAAAGCCCAGGCGCTCAAGGGGCGGCTTCGCATCAATGTGGACCTGGAGCTATCGCGTGAGCGCTCTGATCATTGATACGTCCAGCTGGATAGCATACTTGGGCGACGGGCAACATGCAGAGGTCATTGAGGAGGCGCTGACAGAGGGACGTGTGTACCTGCCCCCGGTGGTGGCAGCGGAGTTGACCTCCGGCAACCTGGGGAAGCGAGAGATGAACGAGTTGGTCTTCTTTCTGCAGGACCTTGCGCTTTGTCATACGCCTTTAGAGCATTGGCTGCGCGTTGGCAATTTACGGGTGAAGCTGCGGGGCATGGGGGAGACCATTTCTACGCCCGACGCTCACGTTGCGCAGTGTGCTTTGGACCTAGGGGGAGAGCTACTTTCCGAAGACCATGTCTTCGAGCGGATCGCTGAACCGGCATCCCTCCGACTGGCCGCCCGATAAATTGACCTGCGCAAACCGGTCGGTAGCTTCGGTAGCTTCGGTAACCGTGCGCCTATTGACAACAGCAATGAGACGCAAAGGAGGCACAGACCTGCTCTGCCGCCTTTGCGCTCCGACCCATGGGCGTGTAGTTAGACAAAATGATGCGGGCCACTTTCGCCGTGATTCTCGCCCTCACCTTGGTGGCCAGTGTGGTGCTGTCTTTGTGGCGGCAGGCCAAGGTTGTCGCAGACGCGGATCTGGACGCAGCGGCTGCCTATGTGCGTGGCGATCATGCCGACGGCGACCTCATTGTGGTCGAGCCTGCCTATATCGTCGGAGTGCGAAGGCGGCTCGGAGATCTTCCGCTTTGGGAGCCGCGCCATCTGGTCGCGCGGGACTTGGTGGGCTTCTCTCGTGTCCATCTCGTCGAGATCGATACCATTGGTTTCGATGGCGTCTTGGCCGGCCCTCTGTCGCGCTTTGCGGCGCAGGAGTCGACCCAGAGTTTTGGGGCGGTAAGGGTTGCGACTTTTCTGCTGCCAGAGCAGGGCAGGGTGGTTTTTGACCTGCGCGACGAAATCAAGAACATTCAGGTGATCGCCCGATATCCGGACGGGGTGGAGCTCCCCTGTGATCGCATCGACCGGGGTCGCCGTGTCTGTCCGCGCGACTCCGAGTGGAGCTACATAGGCCCGAGGACTGTCGATATCGATAATCAGCCACGCGAGTGCGTGTGGATGCATCCCATTGGTGCTGGTGGCACCCTGCGCATCGAGACCCCGCAGATCGTCGGGCTGGGCACCATTCACGCGGCCTTTGGTTTTACCCGCGAAGCTTCGGGTCGTGCGGCGGCACCCGTGACAGTGCGCCTGCTCTCGGGTGACAAACAGCTGGGCTCGAGGACGATACCGGTGGAACTTGGTTGGCAGCGCATGGTCGCCGAGCTCGGTGGTGATTCTGGAGTCGTCGCCATTGAGCTCGAGACCCAAAACAATGGTGCTGCACATTTCTGTGGAAGTTTGCTCGTTGTGGCGCAGGGGAGCGGGCCATGAGTCGAGTGGGGCAGCTCATCGGAGGGGCGAAAGAGTCGGCGATGGCAGTGAGCCGTGATCGTGACCTGCAGGTTGCCGTAGCGATCATGATTGTTTCCACCCTCGTCTTAGCCTGGACCGCGACCACAGGGTTTGTTCGCGATGAGGGCTACTACTTTCGTGCCGCCGCTGAATACCATGGTTGGTTCGAGGGACTTTGGCAGAACCTCTGGGCTGGGTCGCCTCTGGTATCCTTTACAGACAACACCTTGACCCGTGCCTTTGGCTACAACACCGAGCACCCAGGGCTGGTCAAGATCATGATGGGCTGGACCTGGAAGGTTTTCCACGTTTGGTTGGGTTGGACATCCCACGCCACCGGTTATCGACTGGCCTCGATAGTCGTCGTCGCTGTCGGTAACGGTTTTACCTACCTCTTTGGGGTGAGGCTGATGTCTCGCCCGGTGGGCCTGCTCGCGGCGGCCATGTTGATGCTCTGCCCCCACGTGTTTTACCACGCCCACCTCGCTTGCTTTGACGGCCCGACGATGGCTACGGGCGTGATTGCCACCTACGCTTTCTGGCGCTCGCTGAAGTCACCGGCCTGGATTTTCGGTGCTGGCGTTGCCTGGGGACTCGCTGTTGCCACCAAACACAACGCTCTGTTTTTGCCCATCGTCTTCGGCTTGGCCTGGCTGCTCGCCCATCTCAAGGAATTTCATCTGACAGCGGACAGGCGCCTTGCTATCCCCGCCATTCCTTGGGCGTTCTTTTCCATGCTTCTTGTCGGCCCCGTGATCCTCTACATCTTCTATCCCTACGGTTGGCACGCTCCCTTTGAGCGGCTCGGCGCTTATTACAGCTATCATCTGCATCATGAGCATTACCCGGTTGAGTACTTTGGCAGCCTCCTAACCGAGCCACCGTTTCCTGTCTCATTCCCCTTTGTCATGACGGGTTTCACCGTGCCTATATCGATCCTTGTGCCGGGAACAATTGGTCTCGTGGTGTGGGTGTGGCGTGGCATTGGTTTGAGTCTGCTACCTTGGCGAAGCATGAGTGCGCGCTCGCACGAGAGGTTGCGCGTTTGGCTCATGGTGCTCTCTGTTTTGGTGCCAGTGTTGGTCATCGCCCTGCCCACCTCACCGATTTTCGGCGGGACCAAACATTGGATGACCATGATGCCGTTTTTCTGCCTGCTGGCCGCCTGGGTGGTTGTTGAGGCCTCGGAATGGTTACGTGAGCGGCTGTCCGCGTCAATCCGTTTTGGCCGCGTTGTCACGCCGCTCGTGGCGTCGGCGGTCTTGGCGATGCCCGCCTGTGAAACGATGCGTACGCATCCGTTGGGTCACACCTATTTCAATGAGTTCGCGGGCGGGCATGTCGGTGGTGCCGCGCTCGGCATGTCCCGCACGTTCTGGGGGGGCGACGCCCGTGAGCTGTTGCCTGTTCTCAACGACCAAGCGGAGAAGG
>MGST01000128.1 GCA_001798605.1 Deltaproteobacteria bacterium RIFOXYA12_FULL_58_15
GGCGTGACATCGACGATGCTAGCTACGTCTTCTATTTTGAGCCTGACGCTGCCGGTCCGAAGCTATTGGTCGAGCAATCCGACAATTGACCCGTTGACTGGCGACCCGATTGAATCACACCACAGGGTCTGTTCGGCTGAAGCATTCGCCATGCTCCCCATTGCGGAGCTCAGTCAAATCGACAAGGAAGCCCAAGCAAAATCAATCGTTCCTAACAATCAGGGCTTGAATGTCGGCGCGGTTGAGAATCTGTTTGCCTTCGCTTGCATCGTTCATGTCGGCGAATCGACCGATTCTCACGCGGTACCACGTCGTGCCTCGCACAACGCCGGTGACGATGAAGGGTTTGAATCCTTTGCGTTCCAAAGATGAGGAATGGGCGCGGGCCTCCCCCATCGACTGGTACGAGCTCACCTGGATCGTGTACTCGCCGAAGCCAGGCTCCCCTGCCGCCAAAGCAGCATCGATGCGCCCTTTACCGACAGCTGCGGGCCCTGCCCCAGCCGCTTGCGCAGAAGGCACTGTGGACACGGAGGGTGATGGCCCCACAGGTCCGGATGGTGAGGGCGCAGGCGCTCGTGGTTCGGGCACCGGTGCGGCGGGCAAGCTCTTGGGCGCAGGACCGGTGAGGTCGCCGTAGAATTTGAGTTCGTCCTTGACCTTGTCGTTGTGCAAGTCGCTTACCGCATCGGCGCGTTGCACTGGATCCTGCGCGCCGCCCTCCGCGGAGAAGGAGGCAGCGCGGCGTCCTACAACCACACCGAGGGCGAACATGAGGCCAAGTGCCACCACACACCCGAGGGTCAGCCAAATCACCTGCACTCGGTCGAGACGCACTTCCGTACGTTCTACGATTCGTCTTGAATCTCTCATGCCCTCACTCCGTTACCCCTCCCTCTTCCCCAGGTTCAGCCTCAAAATCCATGCGCTCCGGCGCGCTGACACCAAGGATGCCGAGCAGACCCGCAAGGGTGTTGCGAAGAGCGCGGCACATGAGAAGCCGGGCTCGGGTTTTGTCCGCATCGTCTGAAACGACCTTCTCGGTGTTTTTGTACTGCGAGAAATAGCTGTGGAATCCGGCAATCATGTCCTGGATGTAATGGACAACTTGGTGCGGCTCCCGCGCTCGGGCGGCGTCGGCAATAACGTCCGGAGCCTTGTCCATGGCGCGGATGAGATCGAGCTCTTCCGGTAGGACCAAGGGGTCCAGTGCTCCGGGGCCCAAGGTCGGCTCTGGCACCCCCTTGTCCACGGCTTTTTGTGCCAGTGCGCAGAGGCGTGCATGACCGTATTGTGCATAGAATACGGGGTTATCCAACGACTTTTTGGTGGCGAGGGCAAGGTCGAACTCGAGCTGCGACTCGGAGCGGCGCATGACGAAGAAATATCGAGTCGCGTCTCGGCCGGCTTCCTCAATGACGTCGGCGAGCCAAACGGCCGTGCCAAGGCGCTTGCCCATCTTCACCGCTTCACCATCACGGGACAGGCTCACCATCTGTACCAGGATAACCTCGAGATCCTTGGGATCGTAACCGAGGGCAGCGAGGCCTGCCCTCACACGGGCGATGTAACCGCCGTGATCAGCGCCCCAGATATTGATCAACGTATTGAAACCACGCGACATTTTATCGTCGTGGTAGGCGATGTCTGAGGCAAAGTATGTGGTACGGCCGTCTTCGCGGACTACCACCCGGTCTTTGTCGTCACCAAGATCGGTGGTGCGAAACCAGCGTTTGCCCTCCTCTTCGTAGACATGTCCGGCCTTCTGTAGGCGGTCAATCACACCTTCGAGCCCTACCCTGGCTGTCAGCTCCTTCTCGCTGACCCAGTTGTCGAACTCGACGCCGAAGGCTGCGAGGTCCTCACGAATGCGGCCGAGCATCCATTTGATGCCCCGCTCCCTGAAATCGTCGAGCCACTCGGCCTCGGGGGCGTCGAGGAACTTCTCGTTGAACTCCTCGACAAGGGTCCTCGCTATATCGATGACATATTCCCCGGGATAAAAATCCTCGGGCGTAACAAATGAGCGGCCGAGCAATTCTGCGTAACGTAGATAGATGGAGCGACCGAGGATATCGGTTTGGTGCCCGAGGTCATTGACGTAGTACTCTCGCTCCACTTTGTATCCTGCCTTGACAAGCAGTTTGGCAATGACATCGCCAGTCACCGCGCCACGGCCATGGGCGATGTGCAGGGGGCCGGTGGGGTTCGCGCTCACGTACTCCACCAACACCTTCTCGCCCGCGCCAAGGTCAGAGCACAGTGCAGCATCCCCCGCATCGAGGATCTCAGCGAGAGCCTGATGCCAGGCCTCTTTGGCGACAAAGAAATTGAGAAAACCAGGCCCGGCGATCTCCGTTTTCTCCAAGAGGCCATTGGCATTGCCCAGCGCACCTTGGATCTTCATGGCAATGTCACGGGGTTTCGCCTTGAGAGGTTTTGCCAACGCCATCGCCGCGCTGCAGGCGTAATCTCCGTGGCTCGCCTGCTTCGTGGGCGTAAGGAAGATCGCCGGCGGATCGCAGGCGAGTGTGCCGTTGTCACAAAGCTCTTTGAGCGTCTTTTGCAGTTGCACGGTCAACTTGGTACGTAATGAGGCCATTTGTCACACCACTCCTACCAACCCATCGTAGGGTTGCGATTCCAATGCGTCAACTTAACGGATCTTTTGGGATTCTCGAGACAGCCTTTCTCACGCGGACAGATGCTCAATGAGAATCCCAAGGCCAATGCCCACCAGGATCAGGCCGCCGAGCACCCGCACCCGGTTGCCGAACCGCTGACCGAGACGGCTGCCAAGAAGCATGGCCAGGACTGTGAGCGCGGCGGTGACGACGCCGATCACCAACGCCGGGTACCAGATGTTCACCCCAAGCAGAGCCAAACTCAGGCCTACAGCGAGGGCATCGATGCTGGTGGCGACTGACAGGACCACCAAACTCAGGCCCCGGGTGGGATCGCCTACTCCCTTTTCCTCATCGGCATGTTTGACGTCCCACAGAGCCTTGCCACCAATGATGGCGAGCAAGATGAACGCGACCCAGTGGTCCCATGCCTGCATCACATCCTGAAGCCTGCGGCCGGCCAGCCATCCGAGCACGGGCATGCCCGCCTGAAACAAGCCAAAATGAAAGGCGAAGCGAAAGATCTGTCGCCCAGTGACCCGACCCAGGATGATGCTCGAGCCAATGGCCACGGCGGTGGCATCCATGGCGAGTCCAATGGCCACACCGATGATGGTGATGAGCGACACCGTGTGGTTTTGCGCGCGAGCGGAGTCCGTGTCAACCAGGCAGGAATCGGGCAGATCGGTCGGACCGTTCGATTCGGGGCCGGTTGCCGACGGATTGTGGTCGGGGCCGAGCGGCAGAATGTCGATGGCTGGAAGGGTCATGTTGCGGTAAGGTTCCCACGCACAACTCAGACATGGAGCTGCCGATGGGCTCTCGCTCGCATTGCAAGAAGCACGGGTTATCTACTTCTCATGATTTGGGCATGGACGAGGAATCTCTTCGTCGCTCCTTTCTCAATCACATCGAATACTCCCAGGCGAAAGACGAGTTTTCTTGCACCGAGTGGGACCACTACATGGCGGCCGCATTGTCTGTGCGCGACCGCATCCTCGACCGCTGGAACAAGACCCAACAAGGTTACTATGAACGCGATGCCAAGCGCGTCTATTACCTGTCCCTCGAGTTTCTCATCGGCAGGCTTCTCGACGATGGTCTCGTCAACCTCGGCATACGCGCTCCCATGGCCGCCGCGCTCGAAAGCGTCGGGTTGTCACTCGAGCGCATTATCGACAGGGAGTGGGACGCCGGTCTAGGAAACGGTGGTCTTGGCCGTCTCGCGGCCTGTTTTCTCGAGTCGATGGCCACACTCGGCGTCCCGGCCATGGGCTATGGCATCCTCTATGAGTACGGCATCTTCCGCCAGTTGATCGTCGATGGTGCCCAGACGGAGGCTGTCGACGATTGGCGACGTTACGGCTGTCCTTGGGATGTTGCTAGGCCCGACGTTCTCTTCCCCGTCCACTATTATGGCCGAGTCGAAACCGAGACGGACGAGAACGGTCGCCCGTTCATGCGGTGGGTCGATACCGAGGATGTCATGGCCCTGGCTCACGACATCTTCATTCCCGGCCACAAGAACGATGTGGTCAACACCTTGCGCCTGTGGTCGGCCAAGGCCACCCGTGAGCTCGACCTCAGCACTTTCAATCGCGGCGATTATGTACGGGCGATACACGACAAGGCCGACACCGAAACTCTCTCAAGGGTGCTCTACCCCAGCGACACCGTCGATCTGGGGAAAGAGCTGCGACTCAAGCAGGAGTATTTCTTCGTCGCGGCGACGTTGCATGATGCCATTCGTCGCCACCTCAAGGTGAATGAGAGCGTGAGGAACTTAGCTGACAAAGCGGTCTTCCAGCTCAATGACACCCATCCGGCGATCGCCGTGCCTGAGTTGATGCGCATTCTTGTTGATGAACACCGCATGGCGTGGGACGAGGCGTGGAATGTCTGCCGCCGTTGTTTTGCCTACACAAATCACACCGTCTTGCCCGAGGCACTCGAGTGTTGGTCCACGGGCCTGGTCGGCAAGGTGTTGCCTCGTCACTTGCAAATCATCTTCGAAATCAATCAGCGTTTTCTCGACGACGTTCGTCGACGCTATGGTGACGATTCCGGCCGGATCAGTCGCATGTCGCTCATCGCTGAGGGCGAGGAAAAATGGGTGCGCATGGCCCACTTGGCCATCGTCGGCAGTTTTTCGGTCAACGGTGTCTCCGAGTTGCACACCCGCATTCTGCGCGAGCGTATCTTCCCGGACTTCGCCGAGTTGATGCCCGAGAAGTTCAACAACAAGACGAATGGTATCACCCCACGACGTTGGCTTCTCGAGTGCAATCCCGATCTTGCGGCGCTCATCACCTCCCGCATCGGTGATTCTTGGCTGCGCAATTTGCAAGACCTGGAGAAGCTGTTGCCATTCTCCGAGGATGCGGCCTTGCAACGAAAGTGGCGCGACGTCAAGCAAACCAACAAGAGGCGTTTGGCGGAATGGCTCGTCACCCACTGCGGTATAGAAGTCGACCCGACGTCGTTGTTTGACATTCAGATCAAACGATTGCACGAGTACAAACGCCAGCTCCTCAATATCTTGCACGTCATTGCTCTCTACCACCGTTACCGACAGTCACCACCCACCGACCCGGTTGGCCGTACATTCCTCTTCGCCGGCAAGGCGGCACCGGCTTACACCATGGCGAAGCTGATCATCCGCCTCATCAACGGTGTCGCTGATGTCGTCAATGGTGATCCCAAAACGTCCGGCCTGTTGCGCGTGGTGTTTGTTCCCAATTACAGCGTCACGGTTGCGGAGAAAATGATTCCTGCGGCCGACCTCTCCGAACAAATCTCGACGGCAGGCACGGAAGCCTCCGGCACCGGCAATATGAAATTGGCGCTCAACGGGGCGCTCACACTCGGGACGTTGGACGGAGCCAATGTCGAGATCAAGGACGCCGTGGGCGATCAGAACTTCTTCCTGTTCGGCCACACCCTGGAAGAGGCAACGACGCTGTTGCAGCATGGCTACGACCCCAGGCTGGTCATCGAACGTGATGCCAAGTTGCGCGAGGTTCTAGACGCGGTTGCCCGCGGAGATTTCTCCCCTGACGAACCTGGGCGTTTCCGCCCCATCGTCGATTCGTTGCTGGACGGTGGCGATCACTACCTGGTGCTTGCTGATTTCGATGCCTACCGAACAGCCCAAGAGCGGGTCACAGAAACCTATCGTGACCCCAAAGCATGGACAGCCATGTCGATTCGCAACGTCGCCAAGCTCGGCCGCTTCTCCAGTGACTACACCATCGCCGCTTACGCCCGAGACATCTGGGGTGTGCCGCTACACAAGATATGACTCTGGCTTGGACAGAATGACGCAGGCGCACCGCCAGCGCTCCAACTGGCGCGCGCTGCGCTGCGTCATCTATGGGTCAGCTCAGTTCAAGTTGAAACCGGTCTAGACCAAGCGGAGTTATGTCTGCCGACCAGCAAACAAGTCAGCGGCAGCGTCGACACCGACGGCATCCTCGAGGGCGGCTCTCACCGCAACACGCGCTCGACTGAGCCTGCTGCGGACTGTATTTTCGCCGATCTCCAGCACAGCCGCGATCTCCTTGCCCGAGAGCCCCTCCCAGTACACCAGTTCCAACAGGATCTGCGAGTCCATCGGCAGAGTCTGCATCGCCGCGAGCAGCACACTCTGCCCATCCCGACGGGCGATTCTGCGACTCGGTGACGTTCCCAAGTCGCGGACCGACAACTCGAGCAGATCCACCTCTTCGCCTCGCCGATAATGATGTCGCAGATGGTCCATCAGCTTGTGTCTCGCCACCCCGAAGAGATAGCTGCGAAAGCTAGCCTCGCCGATGCGATCCATACCTTCGACACAGGCAAGAAGTGTGCGCTGTACCAAGTCCTCGACGTGGTTATTGACCTTGGCGCGAAAGAAGCGGTAGAGGGCATCAAAGTGGCGCCGCAACAACTCGTCGGCAGCCAAGAGATCGCCACCACGCCATGCTTCGAGGAGTTCGACTTCCGATGCCATCGACCCGATGATATGTCAGACGGACGTGGAAGGCGATCACAAGAGCATCGAGGAGTCTATTGCTGCACTGGCGCACAAGCCACGTGGCATCGAAGCTGATCTGCTTCTCACCAAACTGCGCCGGGACCTAGCGGCGGTCACCGCCGAAGTCCCTCGCATTGATCGGTTCGAGGTGTTGGGCACCATCGGTTCTGGCGGCATGGGTTGTGTCTATCGCGCCAGAGATCCCGATCTCGACGCCATCGTCGGTGAGGCACATCTGCTCGCCGGACGTCCAGAGGCGGCGCTGCTCCTCCTCGACGAGGCCAGCGGGGCCCTCGTCGCCACAAAGACACAGGGAAGAACCGTGGCCATCGTCTTGGCAAATCGGGGTAACGCCCAACTCGAGATCGGCGACGTCGATGCTGCTGAGAGGAGCTACCGACAGGCTTTGCAGGAAGCGCAGAGCGACTTGGGTCACGACCATCCTTCACTTGCGCGCTACATTGACAAGCTCGGCCGCATCAGTCGCATCCGCGGCGACCTGCCCACCGCGATACGTTACCATGAGCGCGCCATTGGCATACGTGAGGCCGCGTATGGCCATTCGGATCGCTCGGTGGCATCTTCGCTGCTCGAGCTCGGTCGCGCCTTAATCGCCGCCGGTGACCTCGACCTTGCGGACAAGCACCTCGCGCGGGCACTGATGATTCGCGTGAGCGCCTATGGTCCCGCACACCTGCGCCTCGTGGATGTCCTCAAGGCTCGCGGCGAGACCGCCTTTTTGGCCCGACACCCGAAAGACGCACGCTCCTATTGGCAACAAGCTTTGATGATCCAAAGCCAGGACAGTCGCGAGCACCCTTCTCTCACCGGCCTCAACTGCCTTTTGCTGTTGGCGACCAAACCAGGCGAGTACAGCACAACTGAGCTCGAGAGGTGTCGTTGACGTGGGAAGTATGGCGTCGCTATTCTGCCTGCGAAATCGTCACGCGAGCCACTTTGTCCCCGTCGCGAACAAACACACACAGGTAATCGCTCGAGCCGGGACCGATGTTGAAGAGCAGGCTGCCAGCGAACAGGATGTCATCGCGATGTTGCTCGAGGTATTCGATGGTCTTGGTGAGTTTCTCCGGCACAGGCTCGTCAGAAACGTCATAACGAGTCTTTGCCGCCTCTGAGAACCACTCGAGCGCATCGCTCCCCTTTTTGATCTCCACGGTCGACAACTCTTGTGGTGTCAACGAATCCGGATCGGGCGGACCAAAACCCCCGATTGCTTCGCCCAACATGTCGAACATCATGGCATTCGCATCGGTTTGCAACATGCCACTCGGGTTGGTCACCCGTTCCTGGACTCGATCAACCCGGACTGCTGGTTCAAAGTCGCAAAGGGACCATTCTGACTCCCCAATGATCTTCTCGATCGCCTCACCATGATTTGGCCGTGTCGGTGGGGACTCCTCGCTGACCCTCAGGTGGCCGCGCATGTACAGGAAATCGTCGCGCAGATTTGCATGAAGGTTCTTTTTCCCTTCTGGAATTGAGAGCTTAGAGGCGTTTGTCATGCTCGCATGGGGGTTGCCATTTTTCGCTGCATTGACAAACTCGGCTTTGGCGTTCTCGCGGGCGCTCTTGATGAAGATATCTGTTTGCACGCTGTCTTTGCCAGTCTTGGACAGGTAGTCATCGACGTTGTCAGCAAAGAGCGCGGCCTCGCCCCCCTCCTTGCGCAAACGGTTGGCAGTGCTGCGACTGACCCGCTGGTTCGCTCCTACGTGTTTTTCCAGCAATTCCGTCCATTTCATGGCTGCGTCCACTGGATCCGGGGTTTTGGAGAGGATGGGTTTGATCGCCACGATGGTTTCTCGCTTTCTTGCGGGGACTTCACAATCACAACTGGAGTCGCTCGAGCGAAGAATTTGATCCCGCAGAAGTGCATATGGAGGGTTCGCCCCCTCGTCGGTGAAGTCAACGACTAAGATAGCGGCGGCCTCGTCATCTCAGTGCTATTTCTTCTTGGCCTTCTTCTTCTTCTTGCCCTTCTTGTTCACCGGTACCGACTCGCCATCTGCCGAATTGGGGGTCGATTCTTCCACTGTCGGCATCCCATCGGTTGTCTTCGGCTCGGGTGTGGGCGTTGATTCAACCGTAGCAGCGGCTTCTGCCATGGCCTTGGCGCGCTCTTCTACCGCAGCGGCAATGACGTTTGCCGTCTCTGCATTGACGGCTTTTCGCACTTCCTCAATTCCATTGGCCAACTTGGTGTCGGCGTCGTCACCCGCAGCTTTGACGGCACCCTCGAGCGCCTCCTTTGCCGCATCGTCCTTGCCTTGGAGGCGAAGAGCGCCGACTCGCAGCAACAAGAAAGGAATGGAGTCGGGGGTCCTGGTGGCAAGCAGCTCAGTATCGGCTTCAACCTCGGGCCACTGCGCGGCGTGACTGTGCTCGATCGAGACGCGACGCAACACTCCCACCTCGTCCTCAGGCGTGACCGGTGCGGTTTGCGTAAGGTCTGCCAGACCCTTGAGTCTCACAACAACCTTCTGCCAAGGTGACAACAGTACCCCATCCGGTCCTTGTCGCTCTTCCTCGGCAAACTCGTACTGAAGATCGACAAGGGTCGCTGTCCCCGCGAAGTGACCCACTGCCGCATCTCCTAGGGTCTTTCGAGCCAACCCGCGCAAGGCTCTGGCGTGTGCGAGGAGTGCGGCAGCACCCAAACTGGTTGCTTTTGCCTCACCCATGATCTCGGCGGCTGGAAGCGCCAGCATGGCATCTGCTGCCTCGGGTTGTCGCTCCGCCGAAGCAATCGCCATCCAACCGTCTTCGAGTGGTTGGTACTCGACCTGCCACATCTTGTTTGGTTTGTTGACAGCGCTGCTCGTAACGAGCGTTCCGTAGGATGTTGCCGTTACCTCCAACTTCACGGCGGCGGGCTCAAGAAGCTGGCTCAACTGATCCAAAGCGCGGTTTTCCGCAGCCGTCCTCGCCAGCGAGTGATTCTTCATCCCGGTCGCGAATCCACGGGTGCTGACACGGAGTACGGAAGAACCGCAAGCCGCCACGCAGGTCGCCGTCGCCATCACCAGCAAGCTCATAAGCGGTCGAAGCATGTCTACCTCCCTGGCGCAGCAGACTATTCCCCCAAGGCCGCAACAGCAAGCGGCGTGACAGCAAGTGTGACAGCAAGTGACAGCAAGTGGCCACACGTCATGACGTCCTGCTCGACCTTCGCGCTGGCGCGCTCCGAGTGCTTCAACCAACCGTGCTCGGTCTGGGGCAGCGTCAGAACTGATTGAAACTCTTCTCTACGACAAACTCAGTCCAGCGTTTGACGGCGTACACTTCGAACTCGGGTGGCGCAGAAGCGAATGCGGGGTCAGGCTTCATGTTGTCGTCGTTAGATTCTGGTGGCACCACGGTGTTTCCACGCAGAGCGAGCTTCTTGTCTCCTTCGTGCATGATCAGTTTCAACACAGAAGGGCTCACGTCGCTACGACACGTCAATTTGTACAGAAAGGACGTCTCCGCCGTACCGTCCCGGTCGAGATCAGTCAGCGCCAAGGATCCAGGAAGCAGCCCCGCATAAAGATCGAAAGGGCAATCGCGCTCGAAGTCTTGGACCTTCCACAAAAGGCGCCAAGCCCCACCTTTCCTAATGAAATGATAGGCGTACAACTCCGCGTCGCGTCTGTCCTCCTCATCCTTCTTCTTGCTGGGAATTGCCCCGGTCTGCGAGACGATGAGCAAATTTTCGCCGAGGACGTCCTTCCAACGCATGCCGTCGACAGCCGTGCCTGTCAACTGGCCCGCCGGAAGGTCCGACTTCTTGAAATCCAACCTCTCCAACTCGCCGGCTGCGCACGGGACCGACAGAACCGACACAGCCATCCAAAACAATGCAGTCAAATGCCCTCCATTGACTCTGGTTCGCCTCATCGCACCCTCCGCTACCGGGTGTATAACGCGGGGACAAGCCGGACAAGCCCGCCCCACAGCCCCGCCCCACAGTCCCGCCCCACAGGGAATGACGCAAATAATCGAAACACCGTTTTCCGCATCGGCCCTGATCGACTATGCTTTCGCTGAGGTGTTGAGAATGCGCAAATCGGTCCAGCAGATCCTGTCCTGTGGGTCTCTCGTTATCCTGCTGACCCTGGGCGGTTGTTTTCTACAGCCCGCCCACTCCGTGGTCGGAGATCCTGTCGTCTCTGCAGATGATGACGATGTTGACGATGATGACGATGGCGATGGTGTTGCCAACCAAGACGACGCCTTCCCCAACGACCCCAACGAGTGGGCCGATACCGACGGGGACGGCGTTGGCGACAATGCCGATGATTGTCCCGACTTCGACGACGCCCTGTGCGAGCACGGCTCTTGCGGCGGGGGATCCGCTTGCATCTGTCTCGACGGCTGGGGCGGAGACGGATGCGATCAATGCCGCGTTGGCTATTTCGGATCTGGGTGCACCGCGTGCACCTGTGTCAACGGTGTTTGTCGTGACGGCGCTGACGGCGACGGGACCTGCACATCCTGTACGGCCCATTGGACGGGAACCAACTGCGACACCTGCACCGCTGGGTGGGCCGGCGCAGACTGCAGCGCCTGCACGCCGGGCTACTTCGGTGCCGATTGTTCGCCGTGCCTCTGCGAGCATGGGGAGTGCGCCGATGGGATTGATGGCGACGGTCGCTGTGTCGAGCCATGCACGACCGGGTGGACCGGCACCGATTGCGAAATCTGTGCCGCGGATTTCTACACCGCAGCCTGTCTACCTTGCCTGTGCAAAAATGGCGTTTGTAGCGACGGTGCCAGCGGCACCGGTGAATGCATCGGCGAGTGCAACACCGGCGCCACCGGTTCGTATTGTGAAAACTGTGCCGCGGGATACTTCGGTCCGGACTGTGCCCCGTGTACCTGTGAACACGGCGACTGCAAGGATGGCGTGGACGGCGATGGCACCTGCTCGAGCTGCGAAACCGGATGGCGGGGCGACAACTGTAATTCGTGCGCAGCGGACTTTTTCGGTGCCACTTGTGCTCCTTGCATCTGCACGAACGGGATTTGCGATGGCGGATACTCAGGCTCGGGGTTGTGCTGTTTCTGTAACGACGGGTGGACCGGCTC
>MGST01000129.1:0-4599 GCA_001798605.1 Deltaproteobacteria bacterium RIFOXYA12_FULL_58_15
CCCGGGTTGTCTCCTTTTCCAGAGCACTCTTGTCCCAGTAGAGGTCCTCCTCGGGATCGTAAGAGATGCCGTCGGTTGGTTGATAGGAGATGTTGCGATTGTCTGACACGGTCTTCACCTCGCCAAACTATTTGGAGTGGCCATGATCGATGTCCAGCCGACACTCTCGAATCGACTTCTGTATCACGATCACAGCCCACTCCAATGGGGCCTCAACCGATGGTGCCGAGCATCTTCTCGAAACGACCAGCGTGGGACTTCTCGGCTTTTGCGAGGGTCTCAAACCAGTCGGCGATCTCGGCAAAGCCTTCACTGCGGGCAGTCTTGGCCATGCCAGGATACATGTCGGTGTACTCGTGGGTCTCACCAGCAATTGCGGCTTTGAGGTTGGCCTCCGTGTCCCCAAGCGGCAGACCCGTCGCCGGATCACCCACCTGCTTGATGTAATCCAGATGACCATGGGCGTGACCGGTTTCGCCTTCAGCGGTCTCGCGGAAGTTCGAAGCGACCTCCGGATAGCCTTCCACGTCCGCAACCTTTGCGAAGTAGAGATAACGGCGATTAGCTTGCGACTCCCCTGCGAAGGCGGCCTTCAAATTGTCGTGGGTCTTGCTGCCCTTGAGATTTGCCATATGGATTCCTCCTTGATGGGTTTCATGATTCACACTGGTCGGCAATATAAGCACCCTCTTCGCCAAATCCACCCACACGGCCGACATTTTGCGAACCGATGGAGGACGCCGGTTACCTACTGTTTCGGTTCATTCGTCCCACATTGACGCCCAGCCTTTGCGCATCAGCCAGCTGATACCATCCCGTTTTTGTCCAACCGACAGAGGTGAGACCTTGACAGGAACGCCGTAGCGATTGGCCCACCGCGCGGTCCCCAATGAGCCGGAACCCTCGGTGGCTTCGACGATGACCACGTATGATGCGTGTGCGGCGATGAATCTGTTTCGCAACGCATGTGCGCCCTTGTATGTGGGTGCGCCAGGCGGATGCTCACTCACCAGGGCACCGCCACGATCGAGAATCACTTCGAACAGACGGCGATTGGTCAACGGATAGATTCGATCCGCCGACACTCCGAGATACGCCAGGGTGACACCGCCGGCGCGCAGTGCGCCCCAGTGCGCTGCCGCATCGATGCCGCGCGCCCCCCCCGATACCACCAGCGTGCCCGCACGGGCGAGCTGCGCCGCACGCGCCATGGCCCACTCTTGGGCAGAGCGTGATGCCGCGCGGGCACCCACGATTGAGACCGCCTCTTGTTGCAGGAGCTGGGTGTTACCCCGCACAAACAGCACCATGGGCAGAGGATGCAACCTCCCGAGCGTCGCGGGAAATTGCCACACCGGAACCACGGTGATGTTGCGAAGCTCGAGCATGCGCAATTGCCTGTCGGCTGCCGCCCAATGCCGGGGCCCCGCAAGCCAAGGGCCGGTGCGTATCAGATCCGCGGGATCTGGATGCTCACGCAATGCCTCGGCCGCGAGCGGCAGCTCGGGCCCTGCCGCTTCACGCAGCGCCAGAATTGCGCGTTTGCCTGACCTGTCGAGTGCGGGCTTGTGCAAGGCCATGACACCGACGCAATTCACACGGCGTGCCAGCTCCTAACAGGGCAAAATCATTCAACGGGGTTTGGCACAAAGTGTCGCGGTGTCTTGTATTGACACACGCCTTGACGATTCGACCAGCCATCAAATATTCTGAAACGACTCGCGCTCACGAAGCAACACGACACAACGGCGTTGATGGACCGAACTGAGATATCAGGTCAACGCTTTGCACGATGACCAGCGCTGCCGCAGAGGTGCAATCAACCCTCTTGTGCCACGACCTCGCGGCTGCGGTAGAAACCGCATGCCTGACAGATATGATGCAAGGTCATGGGCTCGCGGCATTGCGGGCAAGTCACCCACGCCTTGGGCACAAGCGCATCATGGGAGCGCTGCAAACGGGTCCTCGAGTGGGACTTGCGTTTCTTTGGTACGGCCATCTCAATTCTCCTGTTTTGCGCTCAGTCAACCTTGAGCTGACGGAGCGCTTCCCATCGTAGGTCGGCCCGCGGTGCACACTGGCAGGCCCCCTCGTTGAGGTTCTTTCCACAATTTGGACATAACCCTGCGCACGATTCCGAGCACAAGGGGTTCATGGGGAGTTGCAAGAAGACTTCGTCATTGACTATCTGCGAGAGATCGACCTCTTTGTCGGCATAGGTGGAAATTCCCATGTCGTCTGGATCGATCTCGCCATCAGGGCCAGGCGGTGGTTCTTTGCCAGCCGGGAAAAGGGTCACCTGAAACCGTGTGTTCAGACCAAGAGTCGTCTCACCAAGACAGCGGGAACAGTCGGCGGAAAGCTCCAGTGCGATGCGCCCTCGGGCATGCACGACATGCTCATCCAGCCGCTCCAAATGCGCTGACAAGTGGCCATCCTTGACGCTACGAAACGGCGTACCGGGACCCAAGGTCGCCTGCAGCCATTCCTTGGTCACCGGCTCGTCGAGATCGAAGCCGTCAGGGCCTATTTCGTCCAGATGCACCCGCATGGTGTTTCAACTCAACCGTTCGGCAGCCCGCCGAAAAGAGGCGTGTTTTAGGCCCCAGGCCATGGCCCTGTCAATAGCAAATGCCATCGATCGCCGTCGATCGCCTTGCCATCCACAATGGCTCAGCCTCCCCACCGTTTCTCCTGCCCAAGAGGTGGACGAACCGGTGCTTAACGGTCTATCTAACCGCGATGGCTGTAGAGCTCGTGGAAAGATTCATGCAGGTGGCACGGCGATTGTTGCCGCCGGGCTCCCGTGTGGTGACGGGAACGAGTGGAGGCCCCGACTCACAGGTGTTGCTGGACCTGCTGTGCATGGCTCGGCAAGAGCTGTCCTTGGAGATCTGGGCCTGTGGAATCGACCACGGACTGCGAGCAGAGGCAGGCGAAGAGTTGGATCTGGCCCGAGCTCTGGCGCAAAGCCATGGCATCCCATTCGAGAGGATCCGCATATCCGTGGAGAAACAGGGCAATCTGTTGGCAAATGCCCGTCGTGGCCGCTACCGTGCTCTATCGGAGTTCCTCCTGCGAGTGGGTGCCGACCGCATCGCCGTGGCCCACACCGCCACCGACCAGGTGGAGAGCATTCTTCTCAACATCACCCGCGGTTGTTCCTTGCGCGGTGCAGGCGGCATCCCCTGGCAGCGTGGTCACATTGTCCGACCACTGCTCGGAGTGTCACGGACGGACATTCTCACCCATGCCCAAGACCGCCACCTGGCCTTCGCCTCAGATCCGAGCAACCGAGACCCGAAGCGGGCCCGCACCAAGTTGCGCAGCCAAGTGCTGGATGTACTGCGCCAGCTCAATCCTCAATTTGAGGAAAGCTTTGGCAGATTCGCAGCCCTTGCAAGAAGAGACGACCTCTTCCTCAATGAGCTGGCCACAGAGGAATTGAGGTGCCGCAAAGGTCCCCTGGGTTCCATAAACATGGCGGGATTGTCTGAGAAACCAGCCCCTGTTGTGAGCCGATTGTTACGGCAGTGGTTGGAAAGCAAAGGATTGAAAGCATCCCCCAAGGCCTTGGGAAAGCTCGAGTCCGCCCTTTGCCAACCTGGATTCGCGGTATCCACAGGAGGCACCCAGATCATCAGCGAGCGAGGATACCTGTGGACCGGGACATACGCGGGGTACCATCATAAACTCAACGTTCCCGGTGAAGTGCGAGTGCAGGCCCTGGACCTCCTCATCGCGGCGAAGGTGGTGACCACAGATGGGCCGCTCACGGCTCCGGACGTCGGCCCCCTCTTCCAACAGGACACATCTGTTGCATTTGACATGGATCGTCTCCATCTTGGAATAGAGGTGCGGTCGAAGAGAGCGGGTGACCAGATCAGGCCCTATGGCCTTAAAGGTCACACTAAGGTAGGAGATCTGTTCACCGACCTGAAGATCCCCAAGTCGCTGAGGGCGGTATGGCCGCTGGTGACGTGTGGGGAGGACGTGCTGTGGGTGACGGGTTTGCGGCGAGGAGACAGCGCGCCTATAACAAAGGATACACGTCGGGTTCTCACCCTCCATGTGTTGGGAGAGATTCCATGGCGTACATGTTAGGTTGTTTGTATTAGGCAAGTCAGCAAGCGCGACTGAGATCGGTGAGGTCGAAAGCGCGCAAAACGATTGAGGTGCTGGGTGCGGCAGTCACACAAAACGATCCTGCTTTGGGCAGTTCTGATCTTCATGTTTATCTTCATCTACAACGTCGTCACCGCGGCGGGAGATAAGCCACAAGAGGTCGCCTTCCCAGAGTTCCTCAAGGCCGTGAGAGCCGGAGAGCTCACAAGCAAAGAAGTTGAGATCAAAAACGAACGCGAGTTCATCTGGACCGACGGCAAGGTACGCAAGAAGGCAACAGGCAAGCTCACCGATGACATCCTCGCAAGCCTGGAAGAGAAGAACGTCCAGTTCAAGATGGTCTATGAAGACGGCGGACTTTGGCAAGGAGTGCTGCTCACCTGGCTACCCTTGGTGTTGGTCTTCCTCTTCGTCCTGTTTTTGATGCGGCAGCTGCAATCAGGCGGCGGCAAAGCCATGAGCTTCGGGAAATCC
>MGST01000129.1:4615-10070 GCA_001798605.1 Deltaproteobacteria bacterium RIFOXYA12_FULL_58_15
CAGACAGCGGCCCCAAGGTCACCTTCAAAGATGTTGCCGGTTGTGATGAAGCCAAGGACGAGCTCAAGGAGATCATCGAATTTCTCAAGGACCCGAAAAAATTCACCCGCCTCGGCGGTCGCATCCCCAAGGGTGTTTTGCTCATGGGTTCGCCGGGAACCGGCAAGACACTCATGGCTCGCGCCATCGCTGGTGAGGCCGGAGTTCCCTTCTTTTCAATCTCCGGATCCGACTTTGTGGAGATGTTCGTCGGTGTCGGTGCCTCACGTGTTCGCGATCTGTTCGAGCAGTCGAAGAAGCATGCACCGTGCATCATCTTCATCGACGAGATCGACGCGGTCGGCCGTCATCGCGGCGCTGGCCTTGGCGGTGGCCACGACGAGCGCGAGCAGACGTTGAACCAATTGTTGGTGGAGATGGATGGCTTCGAATCAAACGAAGGAGTCATTCTCATTGCCGCCACCAACCGTCCCGACGTCCTCGACCCTGCGCTTCTGCGCCCCGGCCGTTTCGACCGGCGGGTCGTCGTTCCCCTACCCGACATCGGTGGTCGAGTAGGTATCCTCAAGGTTCACACCAAGAAAGTGCCGCTCAACGAAGATGTTGACCTCGAGGTTCTCTCCCGCGGCACCCCTGGCTTCTCCGGCGCGGACATCGAAAACATGGTCAACGAGGCTGCGCTCGCCGCTGCCCGTGAGGACAAAACGAAGGTCTTCCAAGAACATTTCGAGTACGCCAAGGACAAAGTGCTGATGGGTGCCGAACGTAAGAGCATGATCATCAGCGAGCATGATAAGTTGGTCACAGCTTACCACGAAGCCGGCCACACCCTGGTGGCCAAGAAGATGAAACACGCCGATCCCGTGCACAAGGTCACCATCATTCCCCGTGGTCGTGCGCTCGGTCTCATGCAGCAGTTGCCTGTCGAAGATCGTAACAATCTTTCGCGGCTCGACGCCCTCGATCGCCTCGCCATCTTGTATGGCGGTCGCATCGCCGAGGCGGTCATCTTCAACGACATCACCACGGGTGCAGGCAGTGACCTTGAGCAAGCCACCGCCCTAGCCCGCAGGATGGTTTGTGAATGGGGCATGAGTGACAAGCTCGGACCCCAGACCTTTGGCAAGAAGGAGGAAGCCATCTTCCTTGGCCGTGAAATTGCGCAGCACCAAGAGTACTCCGAGAACACCGCCGTCGAAATCGACAAAGAAGTCTCGAAGATAACTTTGGAGCAATATGCCCGCGCCGAGAACGTCATCAATGAGAACGGCGACGCCCTGAAGGCCATTGCCGAAGCCCTCATCGAATACGAGACCCTCGACGGTAATGAAGTGCAGGTGCTCATCGAAGGTGGCCGACTCGAGCGCCAGCCGCCAAAGGTGAAGATGCCAACCCGTGAGGAGATGGATCGGCGACGCAAAGAGGCAGCCGAGAGCAAAGACAAGAAGAATGAGGGCTCGTCGGTACTCGGTCCATTGGTTGGTGAGGTCAATAAGGCCTAGCCAAACGCACCTGCAGATAACATCGTGATCGACAACGCCACGACTCGTGTCCCCTCCCCCATCGAAGCGGGCCCGCTAACTCTGGATTTTCGCCAACCCATGCTGATGGGCATCATCAACACCACACCCGACTCTTTTTCTGATGGTGGGCGATTCAACTGCGACCAGGGAATCAACTCTCGAACCGCAGTCAGCCACGGCAAGGCCCTCGTGGCTGCCGGGGCACAGATCCTCGACATCGGTGGCGAGTCCACTCGTCCCGGTGCCGCACCTGTCGACGCTGCGGTCGAGATTGACCGAGTGATACCGGTCATTGTGGGCCTCGCTTCCGCGAATCTTCATGTCGCCATCAGCGTCGACACTTCGAAAGCCGTGGTGGCACGTGCCGCACTCGAGGCCGGGGCACATATCGTCAACGACGTCAGCGCTCTCGGCGACCCCTTGATGGGAGCAGTCGTTGCAAAGCACAACGCCGCCCTCGTGGTCATGCACATGCGCGGTGACCCGCGCACCATGCAGAAAGGGGAAATCATCTACGACGACGTCGTCGCAGATGTCCGGGCTGCACTTGGCGATGCCATTGACCGAGCTGTCATGGCAGGGGTGCCAAGGAAACGCATACTCATCGACCCCGGCATTGGCTTTGGCAAGACTGTCGCACACAACCTCACCCTCACTCGCCACCTCAATGAGCTCGCCTCACTTGGGTGCGCTATCGTCTACGGACCCTCACGCAAGAGCTTCCTCGGAGCCATAACCGGTCACAAAGTAGACGATCGCGACCGCGCGACAGCCGCCGCCTGCGCCCTTGCCGTGGCGGCAGGGGCACACGTACTGCGAGTCCATGACGTCGGAGCCACCCTCGATGCGATCTCCATCGCCGCCGCCATGCGCGACGCGCCTTGAGCAATAGCCCGGCGGGTCACAGGCGGGCCTACAGATCGACTTCCTGCTGCCCCATGACCAGGGCGACCTTGTGGTTGTCATTCACCGCCCGTACCGCCTCGAGAAATTTCTGTGGCTCAACATCGCTCTTGAGAACGACGCTGTAGACAGCTTCCTGCAAGACTCCAGCGCTCACGGTCTCCACCGAAATCAGCCGATTGTCGCTCAGGTATTCGTTGAAAACGGGCTCGAAGGCAGTCTCATAGTCGCGGTCCGCGGGCAGACGCACCCGCAATATCCGTTCGGTCACACGCTTGGCGAACATGTCGAGCTTGTCCATCAACATGATCACCGCAGTGAATACGGTGGTACCGAATGCCGCCAAGGCGTAGAACCGAGTTCCACAGGCCATGCCAATGGCCATGACCAAAAAGACAAACCCCACGTCGCGAGTCTCTTTGACTGCATTGCGGAAGCGGATGATCGAAAGCGCACCCACCAACGAGAAGGCTCGCGCCAAGTTGGAGCCGATGATGAGCATAATCATGGCAACCACCATGCCTAGGATCACCAGCGTTTGGGCGTAGGTCTGCGAGTACGAGGTACCGTGGTGCGTGTGCCGATAGGACCAAGCGATCACCATCGACAACACGAAGCCGAGTGCGAGAACGATGGCCACATCCGTCATGGTAAACGCTGTGGTAAGGTCCTTGAACCGTTCCATCTCTTTTAGCAGCTCATCCATAATCTTCTTCTCCTCGCAAACGCTCGGCCGAGCGCTCGAGTGATCGCAGTTGGGCCAAGCCCACACAATATTTGCTGATCCGTCGCATGTGACAGTCGTGCCGCGCCAAGACGCGCCCCACCCACAACGGCACCGCCTCGTCAGCTTTGACTTCCATGATCAGCCATTCTGGGGGACAGAAATAATGCTTTGGCATGCCCGGACCCAGTCCGTGCTCCGGCCCCCGTGCTGCCAAATCCTCGTCGAAGGTAATCCGCAAGCCTGGCTCGTAGTCGCTGCCAATCCAGGCTTGACGCAAATACGAGATCACAGCCGTAGGTCGCAGTTGCAGCGAACGGGCGAGAAATCGTATCTCTGAGGCGATGGCCGCGTCGACGGGGTCGGCGAATGTCACGCCTTCGTGACCTTCCGCAAGTTGGTAGGCCTCATAAACCGGCAACATCACTCGCCGCTTCTGCACGGTGCGATTGATCCTCTGTTTGATCTCGACCATTACTGGATGGGTGTCACCCTCGACGTGATCACCGTAGAGGCGAACTCTGACTTTGCGACGGTACTTGATGCCTTCGACCTTTGACCAAAAACAACTCGCTTCAGGGGTGTCGTAGTACAGGCTGGTCACCCTATAAAAACCGCCGGCACCATGGCTGTCGATGGTCATGTTGCGCGCCAGATCTTCGCAAACGCGGTCACGCTTTTCCACCGGGATGATGAACTTGAGCTCGAAACGATTGAACTTGCGAATCACGGCGTTCCCCCGAGGTCGATGCGCACGGGGGAGGGGCGACCCTTCTTGCCAATGGGGGCGAGCCGGATCTCCACGAGCTGGGGGAAGGGCCCCTCCTGGGGGAGCCGCCAGGTGTAGGGTTCGTCCCTTCGGCACACACCTGTGTGTCGGGATCCCACAGTTCGAGCGGTGACCCGGACGCTGCCTTTTCGACTTACCCCGGCGTAATCGACAACGAGCAGCCCAGAGGTGTCCACGTTGCGGACGATATAGGCGTAAGAGCCTTCGACCTTGCCGTCCTCGTTGGCACTGAACACACCTGCGTGCTGGTCTTCGCCGAGAAACAGAGCCAAGTCTGGATGAGCGGTGAGCGATGACTGCAAGAGTGCCATCTCGTCGGCGGTCAAGGGCGGTCGTTCCCCCAGGCCAAGCTCGATGTCCATTCGCCAAACTTCTTCGAGCGCGGGCCGGCGCATGCCCCAGACAAGAAAGAGCGCCGTGACCGCCCCAACCAGCACGAGATAGATGAAACCGATGCTCGGCTTTTTGCGATAGGAGATCGTCATGGCGACCCCTGTGGCCGCGTGGCCGCAAGAACGTCATCGAGTCCGTCCCAATCGGCAAGGCCGAGAACCTGCCCGCGCAGTTGATCGAGACCATCGTCCGTCGGTAACTCACGATGGAGGTCTTCGGTGTTGATGCCCTGAGCGCCTTTCTTCAAGTCCTCGCAGTCCACCGCGTAGAGATCTTGAGCATCAATGCGACTTGGAGCGTCATAGTGGACCTCCCGTTGATTGGTGCGCAATGCTCGCCCGGCACGGTAGATGAGAGAGCGTGAGAGGTGCACCGTGGATGCGTTCTTTGCAAGGACCCCAACCTCGGAGTCCGCAATAACAACTCCGTGGATGCCAATATCCGTCTTTTCGCCGGCAGAGACGGCATTGTTGGTGCATCCCACCAAAAGGCTATCGACCAAGCGAATCTTTGAACCCATCAAATCCAGGCATTCATCCCCGGGCCACAGCACTCGCGCTCCGCGAATATCGCCCTGGGACATCTCGATGTCGATACCATCCACGGGAGCACCTTGCAGACTGATTTCGTGCAAACGGAAGCCATCCACATAGGTAAGGTGAATGAGGTCCTCAGATCCGTCGGCCCCGGAGATCGTCACCTCTTCGAGGGTGATATCGGACGTGTCGTAGATGTTGAACAGGCTCGGGCTCGATACTGCGCGGTACTGCGGTCGCGAGCCGCCACGTATGTCTATGTGGCCAAAGCGGGCACCAGCGGTTCTTGCTCCGAGCACAAGTATTCCACCGAAAGGCTGTGCAGAATCGGAGGGAGCGATTTCTATCGGTTCCCTCGCGGTGCCGGTGGCTGTCACCTGACCGAGAAACACCAGGGAGACCGTTGGCCCCAGGAGCAACTGCGTCCCCGGACGGATCTCGACACGTTGGTTCGTCTCGAAAACCTGGGTTTCGGAGAACACCACCCTGCCCGGCCCGATGGCAATGGTTTCCATTTCAGGCTCGAGGTCGAAGGTCCAGGGATGGGGAGATTCTTCTCCCGACATGAGTCCAGGAACACTATCTG
>MGST01000129.1:10089-11083 GCA_001798605.1 Deltaproteobacteria bacterium RIFOXYA12_FULL_58_15
TATCAACGGCGCGTCGTTTGTGACTGCGAAATCACGGCGCACCAGTGCCCCCGTCACCAGGTTTTCCATCTCCAAAGAACCCGCGTCGATACGGCAAGCGGCACCAACAAGGTAGCTGTAGATGCGCGGTACCTGAACAGTCGTCACGGTCCCCTGTTCGTGTTTGCCGGGAGGGCGTGCCGTCAGGCGAACGCCGGCAGTCCAGGTTGCAGCAGCCTCGGGCCTGACGGGACCACCGACCTCACCGAGACCGATGACTGGGTCACTGGGATCGATCACGCCGTTGCCATTTTGATCGGCGTGAATCCGGACGGGTCCTCGGCAAGGTCCGCTGACCACGAGCCTGCTCAGGCGATACGCGGCGTGACCGTCCACGGTTGCAGCAATCTGCGTCACATCCCCAAGAGCGGCGGCGCGGATCTCGAGGCCTGGGGATTCGAGCTGGTCGAGCAAGTAACGGGTGCGCCGGCTGTAACGTCGCAACTCTGCCTGGATCGCCAGAAGCCAGCGGCCACTGTTCATGGGGCGAACCATGAAGCGGTGAAAGCGCGACGAGCGGGCCAGTAGTTTGTAAGCATCCCAGTAGGGATCGGACTCGAGCTCCGGTTGCAACTCAACGAAGCGCTGTTCGGCGCGTGCGCGCACGGCTGCGGCCGAGGCCGGTCCCATGAGCAGCTCGTAGACCTTGCGATCCCGAAGCCAAAGGAACTCGGGCAAGCTCTTGAGGCGCAAAAGCAACGGGTTTTCCACCAGGTTGAAAGAGGGGTCGTTGGTGAATGCGCGGAAATTCCAGGCGATGGGCTCAAAGCGACCGCGGTAGGCATCGTAGAACAGCCTTTGATTGGAAACGTAGTCATGTTGGTCACCGCCAAAAACAACATCGAGAGCATCAAACAGAGCAAACTTGTCGAGATCGAGCTCGTGTCGGGCGAAGCTGAGCAGCTCGCGGTGCGAGTGCGTCCGAATGCTTACAAGAAGACGCTCAAGCTGGCTG
>MGST01000129.1:11103-11723 GCA_001798605.1 Deltaproteobacteria bacterium RIFOXYA12_FULL_58_15
CGTGGGCCACGCGGATTTGCCCCACCTCTCGAGATTGCCGAACAACTCACCAACGCCAAGCTGCACTCCCGTGGCATCCGTATTGCCCGAGTAGATACTTCCGGGCAGTCGTCCCGCTCGCCGGATGAGTCCTTCCGATGGTTGTGCTTCAAAACGATAAACGCCCATGTCGGCGTTGTTGATGCGCACGCGCACGGGTCGGTATTCGGGGGTCAGAAGGCCCTGCTCACGTGCCAAATCGAGGATGAGCTCCTCTTCGAGGCCAAAGGGCGTCACGTCATTGATGAGATTGAACACACGCACACCGTCGATGAGGTCGCCTTTGTCGACTCGCAACTTGAGCGACTTCTGCGGACCCAGCCGATGCCAGTGCTGGCCACCGCGAGCACGCACTCGACCGGTGTGCATGACACCGTTTTGACGAATCGTGGTGTCGACGTAGCTGCTCTTCTCCTTAAGCGCTGCTTGCCGCAACAGAGCGTCAAGGGAATCGTTGGAGAGCGAAAGCTCGAAGGTGTCAAGCGTCCCCTTGTCCGGACGGGACGGCAAAAAGAATCGGCGAAGATCGCGACTCAGCTCATCATGCAAAGCAATCTGGAAGGTTTCTTCTTCAATCGCGA
>MGST01000130.1:0-11221 GCA_001798605.1 Deltaproteobacteria bacterium RIFOXYA12_FULL_58_15
GGGCCGGCTTCGGCCCAGGCGGCAAGGACAAGGCTATGGGGGTAGGTTCGTGGCACGTTATAGAGTGATCCGGCCGCCGTGTAGTACTGCTCCGACAGGGTGGGGTAGTTGGCGAGACCAGCGCCCAGGGGATGGTCGGCAAGGAGCTCGACGCCTTGAGCCCAAAGAAAAGCCCGGTCCAAGCCAGTGGAGCGCGAACCGATGGAGGCGATGCGGTTGCGCACGGTGGGGGCGCTCAGGGCGATGGTGGCGACGATGACGGCGGCGATGACGGCGCGCAGGCGCCATCGAGGTGAGCCCATCCAGATGGCGACGGCGACGGCGACGAGGACGCCAAGGACTGCACCGCGGGTGAATGTGAGCAGTAGGGTTGCCGTACTGAGGATGATGAGTGCGAGCTCGAGCAGGCGCGGTTTTAGCTTGAACGGAATGACCAACTGGCGGCTCACCAAGATAGAGATACCGAGCACGGCGACGTGGGCCATCTTCAGGCGATGACGGAAGAAGCCACCGGCCACGAGTTGGTCGCTGGTGCCGGGGATGCGGCTCTGGGAGCCCTTGAGGAGGGAGAGCCGCAGGGAGTCGGCCCATTCGTGGGGGGACACCGTGCTGCCTGTCGAGCTCCCGAGGAGGTTGAGGCCGTACAGTGACAGGCCGACGAGGCAAGCGATGCCCAGGCCAACGAAGAAGCCGCGCAGGGTGCGTTCGAGCCAAACAGCGGGAAGGCTGAGAACGCTCCAAAAGGCCAGGGGGAAGAGCAACCAGGGGGCCAAGCGGCCGAGCTCGCGCGGTTCGAGGAGGCCATGTCCGGAGATGACGGCGGCGACCAGGGCCATGCCGATCCACAATCCAAAACCGATGGCGAAGAGGCGGCCGTTGCCCTTGAGGATTGCGGCGAAGGGGACCGCGTCGCGTCGGACGATCATCATGATGAGGCACAAGCCAGCAGCGCCGAAGGCCACCCCCTCGCCCACGGGCAACATGGCGGCGGTGAGCACCAGTGACCAACCGTGCCATTGTTGCTTGGTGCCGAAGTGGGGTTTGGCAGCGAAGAGGGGAGTAGATGTCCCGCTTACGTCTGCCGCCGTTGCATTTGCCGTCGGCAGGGAGTCGGCCAAAGGATCTGCCGGTGTGGCGGCGGGACGCAGATCCCAGAGCGTCCAGAAAACTCCCACGCCCCAGAGCAGGCCAGTGCTCAACGCCACGAGGGTGTGCGCTTGGTTGAGCCAGTGATCTCGAATCAAGATGAGGTCAACCGCGGCGATGGCGGGTGCCACGGCGACCAGAATGATCAGTCGCCGCCGGGGGGTCGGACCGACGGCAACCAGCACCACCAGTCCCGAGGCCGCGACGAGCAGTCGCATGGTCGAGCCGTCGGCACCTGCCCAGGCCAAAAACGCGATGGCACCAGTGGTCGCTGCCACCACGAACCACAATGTCGGCGCACGACTGTTGGTGGCCACGACCACACCGACGACGATTGCGATGCAACCAACGGACACAAGTGAAGCCCAGCTCCATGTGGCCAAGCTGTCCCCTGTGACAAACCCACCGATGAGGGCGGCGAGAAGGTAGGCGATGGCGACCGTCATGGGGCGGGCCACGTTGACGGGTGTGGAGGGACTAGGGCTAGGGGCAATCGTCGTCATGGGCTGGGCCAGGTTGAAGGGTGTGGAGGGACTGGGGCTCAGGGGCAATCTTCGTCACGAGCCGGTGACTATAACGAGATGGGCCTCGCCACAAGGTTGTGGCTCGTGGCTCTTGTGGCTCTGGTGGCCTCCATTGGAGCGTCCGAGGGCGACGTCCACTGGCTGTGCTCAGAGCATGTACAAGAGAGACAAGCCCACACCCGCTCCAAAGCCCTGAGAATACCGGGTGCCGAGAGTGAGGTGGAGGTCAACGATGTTGAAGGCGCGGACGCCGAGGGCACCAACAAGGGCGTTCTCGAATAGGGTACCCGTATCCAAGTCGGAGGTTTGTGTGACGCGCCGATCGAATTTGAGCCGTACGAATGGTATGACCTTCTCGGTAGATGCAGCAGGTGCAGCAGAAGACTTGACCGGGGCGTGGTCGGATGCTCTCATCGTGTGCGTGCTGTTCGGGAGTCGCAGGACTGGTCGGCAGAGCGGCAAGTCGTCGCACGGGTCGGCAGAGCGGCAAGTCGGGAGTCGTAGAACTGGTCGGCGGGTCGGCAGGTCGGAGCATATTGGATGTCAGAGCAATTTGGCGGGTATAGCCTTCTAGAGCAAATTGGCATCGGCGGTATGGCCGAGGTGTTTCTGGCCCGCCACTCCGGCGTCGAGGGATTCGAGAAAGAGATCGTCATCAAGCGGATTCGCCCGCATCTCTCTGCAACAGCGTCCTTCGTCAACATGTTCCTCGGTGAGGCGAAGCTCGCGGCCCAGCTCAGCCATCCGAACATCGTCCAGATTTACGACCTCGGTAAGATCAAGGACTCCTACTTCATCGCCATGGAGTACATCGCTGGCCGCGACCTGTCGGCGATCATTCCCAAGTGCAAGGCCGACAACATTCCGTTCCCCGTCGAATATTGTTTGAAGATCGCCTCCAGTGTTTGCGAGGCGCTCTATTACGCCCATACGAAAACGGATGCCTTTGGCACACCGTTTCACATCGTCCATCGTGACGTGTCGCCTGAAAATATCCGAGTGGCGCTGACCGGCACCGTGAAGATTCTTGATTTTGGCATTGCCAAGGCGGCGACGCAGCTGCACGAGACCAAGGCCGGGGAGATCAAGGGCAAGTTGGTCTACATGTCCCCCGAACAGGTGATGGGCAAAGATGTCGACCATCGCTCTGATATCTTTTCCCTCGGCGTGGTGATGTATGAGGCGCTTACGGGCCTCAAGATGTTTTCCGGTGAGAACGATCTGACCATCATGAACAACATTATAGAGGGCAAGATCTATCCGCCTTCGTATTTTCGTGATGATGTTCCCGAAGAGGTCGAGTCGATCTTGATGAAGTCGTTGGCGAAAGATCGCCGCAAGCGCTACCAGTCGGCGTGCGATATGCAACTCGACATTGATACGTTCCTCGCTGGCCACGAGTTCACGCCATCCAACATTCATCTCGCAAACTTCATGAAGCAGCTCTTCAAAGACGAGCTTGCCGCCGAACAGGAACGTCGCATCGCGGAGACGCCCACCTCGAGCCCGCGATTTTACACCCCGGCCCCAAACCACGCCTCGCCCGCGAGGGCCCATCCCCCACCTCCTCCTTCACCCACCATCTCGGATGTTCGCGAGGCGCAAGAGCAGGAGCGGGCCAAGCAGGATCGAGCTCAAGGGGGTGACAACACAACGAGCGGTGCGGTGGAATCCGGTGTCATTGAAATTGTGCCGGCAGAGATGACAGAGGAGCGAACGGCCACGGAGGGACTCGTGGTGCCACTGTCGAATGAAGAGATCGACCGTCTCAAGACGATCGCCGACCGTAAGAACATGTCAGTCGAAGACATCGTGCGCGACATCGTCGGCCATTTCTTGAAATTCCAGACCTGAAAGTTCACGGCACACGGCACACGGCACAGGGCACACCGCAACAGGTTGAAATTGCATTGTTTCCAAAGCGCCAATAACAAGACAAATGTACCTTTTTGCGTCGGATCGACTGGACGAAGCGGCGGCATAGAAGTAGACTGTCGAGTAATTATTAGAATTTGAAAATTGGGATGTTCCTCATATCCCAAGAGCCAAAATAGGAGATCAAGCATGTCCGGCGACAACACAGTCAACGTCACCAATCCCGTTGTGGCAAACCAACAGGTTGACGAGCAACAACAGCGCAACCTCGACGTGAACAACGCGGTGAGAAGAGGTATCGATGCCTTTGACGCCAACCTGGCGAAGGGCTTCAGGTGCCTGCGTGGACCGGACCACAAAGTGCAGTTTGTCAAAATTGGTTCAGACAGAGAGATGGAGACTCTCGGTGGACCCGTTCAGCTTGAAGTACCGGAGGGGATGGAGCTTGGTGCCCTTCAGGCCAACATCGTCGGACAGCTCCAGAAGATTGCCGAAGAAAAGATCGGCCGCCGCGACCAGTATGAGAACACCGCGCGGATGCCGATGTTTCACGAGATTGACAACAAAGTGCAGGGATTGGCTCCGGTTAAGGTCAAGATCCCCGAAGAGCTTTTGAAGTGGGCGAGCCCAACTCCAACGCAGATGATTGACAGCAGGTCCGACAATGAGATCCGCAAGCTTCTGACCGGCATTTCCGTCGGTTCGGCACGACAACTGGCGAGCGATCCCGACCTCAAGGGGCGTGCGGCGCTCACCAACATGTGGCTCAACATGGATTATGGCGGCGCGATCAATCGTGCCACCGAGGACCGCAAGCAGATGGACAAGGTCGCCAATGCCCTGGCAACCACAGCCGTCACCGCGGAAGAGACCAACGCATGGATTTTTGGAGGCGAGGTCGAGGGCAACAAGATTCGTGGAATCATCGACAAAGATGAGCAGCAAAAAGTCCTGTCCTACCTGGTCACAACCGACAAAACCGCAGACACAAGTCGCGCCAGCGAAGTGCTGAGTCGCGCAATCGCCAAAGGTGAGACCAGCTTCATCAACGCCGCCTACAAGGGCCACCAAGATCTCTTCTTACAGCTCGACACCCCATCCTTGGTCAAGCTGTCCAAGATGAATCTGGGCGAGGGTGCCATGCCGTCGGGCCCACAGATGGCGGGCAGTATCATCACCATGCAGGCCCTCGAGCTGGCTGGCCACAGGTCGAGCAAGCTCGACGTAGATGTGCTCTTTGACGCCAAAGATGGCAACCCAGAGTTTGCCAAAGCAGCGCTCAGCAAGGACCTTCTTCTGCAGCTCCACAGTGCCAATGTGAGCACCGGCGCAGTTGCGGGTGGAATTGCCTCGAGCATGTTGACCGCAGATTTCTCTTTGCTGGCAAAGACCGCCCAAGACAATCCAGCGCTCGTCAAGGACATCTTGCTCAACCCGGCAAGCCAAGACGAAATTTTCAAGAACATCAACAATGGCGGCGAGAAGACCAACCGCGACACCTTCGCGGTGGCGGTGGGGACCGTATTGGCGAGCGACGCCATTTCGACGGAGGATCGTGTCAAAGTGGCTAAGGCAATTCTTGGCCACAAGCATTACGAACGAACGATGCGCAAGGTGGGCAAGCAGGACTTCCGCAAGGCCGGGGCGTTCGAAGCACTCCTCATCAAAACGGTTAGAGAGGGCAGCGAGCAAATCTCACAGACGGCCGCCACGGTGGCGACATCTGCAGAAGTCGCAAAACCAGAAGTCGCAAAGATTGCTGATGAACGGGTTGCACTGACGATTGACGAGCCTCCCCCGGCTGCTCAAGAAGATAAGATCGTTCCAAAGGAGATAACACAGGTATCCCCCGAGGCTCGGCGAGCTCCCGCCAGCGCCAAGTGGCTCACGGGAATCGGTGTCACACCCGAGACCAACCCAACCAAGTTGGCGGCCCAGGTTGCACATTGGGGTAAGCTTCTCCAAGACGCCGGATACTCTGTGCTAGGCACCAAAGAAGGCACCACGCTCAAGGACTGCGGACCTAAAGCGCAACAAGCTGCCAAGGACGCCATGGCCGATGCGGGAATTGCGCCCACAGCGCCAGACTCAGCCAGGCTAGAAAAAGTCCTTTTGGAGAAGGCCCCGAAAACTAGGGAGGTCCAAGAAATCAAGCCCGCGTGGGTTTTGGGGTCGATCAAATACACTAACTTCGACAAATTTGTGAGCGATAGCGTTGCCAGTTTCGAAAAGGTGAGTCGCTCCGACAAGGATAGCCCATCTGCCCACAAGAGGATGATTGGGTTCGCAACCGACATGGGTGCGGCAATCGCCAAGGAAGTGAAAAACGGAAAATACGGCGCAGAAGGTCTCGCGGTGCTTGAAAAAGAGGGCAAGAAATTCATCCTCGAACAGCTCAAAGCTGCGAATGGTCGCCACTCACCGGCCAATTACATTAATGAAGGCAACCTCGCCGAAGCGGCCGAGAAAGCATATGTCGGAATCAAGACATTCATTGCCGGAATCGATCTGGATCTCGAAAAACTCAAGTCAAAGACTGGCACAGATTCGGAGTTGAAGGTTGCCAAAGAGAAAGTTCTGCAGTCGATGCAGAAAAAGGATTGGGGTGAAGTGGTCAAGGAGCTTCGAGGTTTTGACGAAAGTCAAAAAGAGCTCGCCATCGAGCTCGTCATTGGTCTCGAATCCAAAATGGACGGGTACACCGTTGGCCACACGAAGACCAACGTCGCAACCCATTCTCAGAGACTGGAATATGCAAAACTGGCTGCCGATCTGGGTGTCGCCGACAAGATAGCTCCCACTCTTGTGAAACTGTTGGGTACGGGGAAGCGCGGTGAGGCGGCGGACATCATTGTGAAGCTGGCGGCCAAAGATCCGGCGGCGGCGGCGGCTAAGCTGGCTCAAGAGATTTTGCCCAAACTCAACGACGAGAATGTGGAGAGTCTTCTGTCTCACCTCGTCAGCAAAGTTGAGAGTCCAAAATTTTTCAACCTCATGGCCGGTGGGATAGCAGATGGATTGAAGTCAATCGATTGGCAAGCAAGGCGGCCCCTCGTTGAGACGCTCATCACCAAGCTTGGCAAGGAAGGCTTTTTGCAGTTGGTGTTCGGTTCGGAGTCTCTCCTGAAGGTTTTGAGTGATGTCGCAATAAGCGGAACCATCAGTAATGGTCCCCTCGGGCTCGAGATGCGTGCGCGAATCGCTTTTGTTGACTACGTCAAACAGAACCCTCAGGGCACCAAGGATTACGGAGCAGCGTGGAATGCTTTCGGTATTCACGAAGGAAAAAGCATTCGACATCAAACGCTCAATTCCTTGGAGGAAACCGAGCGGATGAAGTTGTTCGACTTCGCCAAGACACTTTCCGCGTAAGAGACCAGCGGCGACTGATTGCGGATTGGGAGTTGCGGCAGTTCCCGGAACCAGCTCCATCGTTGCCAGAGCGGCACTGCATTTGAGCTAACGCTCGATGGTGGTGAGGTCGTAAGTATTGGTGCCCAAGCCCAACGCATAGGCGTTGTCGAGCCAGGTCAATGACTTCCCATCGACATTGGTTACCTGGATACCTAGGGCGCGCTTCTCTTCGCGCATCTTGTTGACCAGGTCGAGGGCGTATAGATCAGCCGCCAAGGGATCGCGGGCCACGAAAATTCGCTTTGGGGTGGTGTCCGTCGGCGAAGCCGTGCCGCCAACAGTGACGGCAACGAGGGCGTCAACGACAGTCAGCTTGATGCTACGGCGAATCGGAGCGAGCGCGTACAGAGCTGGCAGAGCGGTCGCCAGATCGGCATGAAAGCTCCCGGGATTGTCGATGATGCCGTAGATATTCTTGAGGCTCGCGGTGACACCAGAGACTTCGTGGGTCTTGAGGACGGGAACGTTCAGGGTCAAGTCCGTGAGCTCGGTGATGATGCGTGACAGTCGCGTGCGTTTGCCCCCGAGCACTTCGCAGAAACACTCCTCATAGCCTGGGCCGTTGGCATCGGTGGTTGAGTTTTCTGTACCAATCACCGTTGCGCCGGTAGATTCGTTGGTGAAGCCGCAATTGAAGAGCTCGTCGAGTCGGCGATCCCAAACCAGGATGTCTGCACCGGTGGCATTGAGACCGGCTTTGAGGCTGTCGACAATGGCGCGAACGAGGGGCACTGAGGTCGGGCAGGAGGGGTTGAGGCAATTCACCTTGAGACCAATGCGCATCCCCGCCTGGTACTCGGGGAGCAGCACCGACCAAGGATCGCTGTGATCTGCCAAAGAGGACAACGCTTGCTCGAGCATGGGAAACACTTTGTCAGCAACGATTTCGCTGTGCTCTGTGACGCTCGAGGGGTCGAGCACTTCGATGACGCGGGCACTGCCGCTCACGGGACCCGTGAGTGTGTTATCCTGATAGTCGACACACTCCACAGGCCAGTCACCGCCGACATCAGGAAAACAGCTCGCAACGGACACACCTGCCAGAACCATGGCGCTGTCAGCGAGAAACTGTCGTCTGGTGCAACCTACCATTCAATGCGGACAGGTACGTTTTTGTCTTCGTTGGTACCATCGCCAACCTGTCCGTTGTCATTTCCTCCCCAGCACCAAAGCTCACCGCCACGTTTCAAACCGCACGTGTGGAAATAGCCCATTGCAACCATGCTCCAGCCGCTTGCGCTACCAATACGCGCGGGTACATTCTTGCCTTCGTTGGTGCCATCTCCGAGCTGGCCATAAACATTTCCCCCCCAACACCAAAGCTCACCGTCACCTTCTAGACCACAGGTGTGGGTGATACTTGCCGCAATCATGCTCCAATCAGTGGCACCACCAATACGCACGGGCGAATATTGAGGCGCGTTGGTGCCATCCCCGAGCTGGTTCTCCAAATTTCTCCCCCAGCACCACAGCTCACCGGCTCCTTTCAAACCACAAGTGTGGTAGGTGCCTGCGGTAATCATGCTCCAATCACTGGCGCTACCAATACGCACGGGTGCGTTCTTCTGCTGCGACGTACCATCCCCCAGCTGACCGTTGTCGTTGTCTCCCCAGCACCAAAGCTCTCCGTCATCTTTTAAACCACATGTATGCAAGTAGCCCGCCGAAATCTTGCTCCAGCTGCTGGCACTGCCAATACGTGCGGGCGCATTTCTTCCCTCGTTGGTTCCATCCCCGAGCTGACCGTATTGATTGCTTCCCCAGCACCAGAGCTCACCGTCACCCTTTAGACCACAGGTGTGATGTTCACCGGCCTCGACCAGGGTCCAATCACTGGCGCCACCAATTCGCACGGGCGTGTTCTTGTTTTCGTTGGCACCATCCCCGAGCTGACCGAAATAGTTGTGTCCCCAACACCAAAGCTCCCCGTCACCTTTTAGATTGCACGTATGGAAATAGCCCGTCGAAACAATTTTCCAATCGTTGACACTACCCATGCGCACAGGGGCGTTATTGTCGTCGTTGGTGCCATCCCCGAGCTGACCGTATTGGTTGCTTCCCCAGCACCAAAGCTCATTGTCACCTTTTGCGCCGCAGGAATGGTGTCCCCCCCCTGATACTGTCGCAACAGTACCATTCTTCACCGCAATCACGATGTCTGTTAGCCCCAAAAGCGGTGTTGCCGTCACGTCAATGCTGATCGTTTCCACAACATCATAGGCAATATCATCAAAGCTCGCAGTTCCATCCAAAGCCGTCTTTGTCATGGTGCCAGAGATGGATCCCAGTCCAGCAACCAAACTCACGGTTATCAAAGGTGATGGAGTTGACACGAGATCGCCACAACCATCCTCCACACGGACGGCAAAGGCTGGCCACTTTTCGTTTACGTATACCGTGGTTACCGGTGCAACCCCAAAGGCCAAATGGTGGGCTACTCCAGCAAGACAACGACATGCAGATAGGCCATTGTTATCGGTGGAACAACTTTCCGCACAGGTTGCTGTGGTCAAGACAAGACAGCCATCATTGTTTGCAGAACACGTCTCGAGAGTCAGGCCGTCAACATTGCACGTCATCCCAATGCCACTGCATGCGTCGACACAGGCGCATCGCATGGACATATCGCAAAACCCAGTCTTGCAGTCGGACCCTTCCTCACAGGTCTCACCAACTGAGCAGAGACTTGGACAGCCCCCGCTACAATCGACATCCGTTTCGCGACCGTTCTGGATGCCATCGTCGCAGGTCACACACGTGCCGCAATCCTCAGGACAAGTGACACAAGTCTCGGGTTTGCCACAATACCGGTCACCACACTCTGCAGTTGACAAAGCGGAACCCTGATTGCACGCAAAAGTGAATGTCAGAGCCAAAGCAGCCCGAACCTGAGATGGATTTCCTTTGCACATAGGCCCTCATTTCTCACTGTGTATGGGCAGGCGCGTACTGCTGTTTTTACCCTGCGCTGCGACGTTTCGTTTGGGTTCGACTGGCTCCTTCTGCAACCCACCGCCGCAGTACCTGCTGATACTTCTCGTTGGTCTCCTTGGCCACCCTCTTAGCCTCCGCGATTTGGTCTTCACCTAGCCGCAAAGTCAGCTGAACAAGGGTATCGCGGCGGACGCGTTCGCGCACGGCCGGATCGAGATCGACCCGGACAGGCTTGAGCTTGTCAAAATCGACGCCTTCCCACTGGGCCTCAAGCTCACGTTCATCTTGGGTCGGCCTACGCTTGGATGCCTTTGGCTTTCGCATAGATCCTCCACCACTTTTCGTTCGTTGGCTCAAATGCCGTCACTACTCGCACCCAGCTGGTGTCATTGATCTCAAACGACACCAACAAAAATCGGTCATCAGGCTCGGGCACAAACCCAAGTGCCATCCACCTCTGCGGGTACTTGGGATGCTGAAACACCACAGGGGCCTCGTCGAAAAGGCCCTCGATATCTTCTCGCTCCAGTCCGTGGTCATCGATCTTTTCCGTATTGATGCTGTCCCAAACGAACCCACCGATGACCTGCGTTTCCATGATAGCACATCGACAATACGTGTTGTAACTACAAATAAGAACTACGTTCGTTCTCCAAACTACTTCCGATAATACTCGTTTCTTCCAATTGCTGCAGTAAGCCCTATGGGTAGATTTCGCGTTTGGAATCGTTGACTGTGGTCATAGAAATAGACTAAGTTTATTATTATGACCTATAGGGCAAACATCCATGAGGCCAAGACCCAGTTCTCCAGGCTGCTGCAGATTGCCCACACCGGCGAGGAGGTCATCATTGCCAAGGCTGGGCGTGATTACGCTCGCATTGTGCCGATTCGAGATGACGTGGACAGGGCACCGGGTGCCTATCGGGGTCTGATCGAGGGCGACATCACAGGTCCTGTGGCGATCGATGAGGCTGGGGATTGGGGATGAGTGCACGCTACCTGTTGGACACCCACGCCTTGATTTGGTGGATGCTCGACGCAGCGGAACTCAGCAACCGCGCTCGGAGGATCATCGCCGAGAAAGAGAATGCCATTCTCGTCAGCGCCGCGACATTGTGGGAGATTGCGATCAAGCAACGCAAGGGGTTGTTGCGTGGATGTGACGACTACCTGCGGGAATATCCTTCCCGACATGCTCGGTGGGGTTTCGGCACCCTCAGCATCGGCCCCGAAGACGCTGTTGCCGCCGGCAGCCTCGAGTGGTCCCACGGCGATCCCTTCGACCGCATGCTCGTGGCTCAAAGTCAGAATTCCAACATTCCGCT
>MGST01000130.1:11254-11639 GCA_001798605.1 Deltaproteobacteria bacterium RIFOXYA12_FULL_58_15
TCCCCTTTGTATCTGGTAGACCGCAAATGGGACTCGGTCGCCGGTCGCGCGTCAATGCCGCTCTTCATGATTTTCTCGGGATCAAGTCGACGTGAGCAAGAGCGAAACGAAGTGGTCTTCGAGCGGCGCACCATAGGCGTCGACTCGCAACACATAGTCGTCGGCCAAAACAGGAAGGTTGGTAATGGCTTCGCTGCCTAGCGAGGCACTCTCCAGCACCAAGTTGCTCGAGCTGTCGAAGAGAAAGATATCGGGATCCCCGCCATTCGAGCTGTCGACAAACACATCGAGGACTCCGGCGATGGGCATGGTGATGATGTAATAGTATTGTGTACCGAACTCGATGGGGCCACCAATTAGTGCGGTTTCGACGTTCGGCACCAAC
>MGST01000131.1 GCA_001798605.1 Deltaproteobacteria bacterium RIFOXYA12_FULL_58_15
CCGGAACCGATGATCTTGACGCCCTGCTTCTTGCCGAGCTTCCCGACCCTGTCCGCTGGTACCAATATCGCTGCTGCGGCGCCGTCGGTAACCGGGGAGCAGTCGAGAATGTGCAGTGGATCGGCGACGAGAACCGAATTGAGGACCGCATCGATGGTGATCTTCATCGGGAACTGCGCCACCGGGTTCAGAGACCCGTTGTCGTGGTTCTTCACAGCCACCGACGCCAACTGCTGCGGCGTCGTCCCGTAGCGGTGCATATGGGCCACGGCCATCATCGCGTACAGACCCGGAAAGGTCACGCCATTGAAACCTTCCCACTCTTGGTCGGCAGCAGTAGCGAGGGCATAGGTTGCCTCATCGCCACCGATGTCGGTCATCTTCTCGACACCGCCAACGAGAACGATGTCACTTTGCCCACTGGCAACATCGAGCATCCCTGTTCGCAGTGCAACACCACCGGAGGCACAGGCCGACTCGACCCGCGTCGCCGGCACTGGAGCCTGTCCGAGATAGTCGGCCATCAACGCACCGATGTGCTCCTGGCCAACAAACAGACCGCCACTCATGCAGCCGATGTACATGGAGTCGATGTGGTCGACCCCTGCGTCTTTGATTGCCCCGAGCCCAGCTTCGACGAACAGATCACGGAACGACTTGTTCCAGATCTCGCCGCACTTGGTCACGTGAACACCTATGATTGCGACATCTCGCATGGCTCAAACTCCTTCCGCCTTGAGAATTTTGTGGCGGAACTTCGCGTACTCGCCGTATTCGAGATAAATCTTGTTCTTGTCGAGCATGTCTGTGGTCAACGGCGCGAGGCCCTGGACCTCTTTGATGCGATCAGTGACCGTGTAGACAAACGCGTCCGAACCAGAACCAGAACCGTACGAACACATGAAGATCTTGTCGCCCGGCTTGGCCACGTCGAGAATGGCCGTGAGGCCCAAGGGCGATGCGCCAGAGTAGGTATTGCCCAGTCGTGGTGCCAACCAACCTTGCTCCATTTGCTTCGTGGTGAAGCCGAGCATCTTGCCAACTCGCATGGGAAACTTGCCATTTGGCTGATGGAACACTGCCCACTGGAAGTCAGCGGGCTTCATGCCAACCTGCTCGAGGAGCGTCTGAGACGCACCCATGACAGTGCGGAAATACGCCGGCTCACCCGTGAAACGCCCGGCGTGTTGCGGGTAATGTTGGTACTCGCGACGCCAGAAGTCCGGGGTGTCAGTGGTGAACGAATAAGTGTGATCGATAGAGGCAACAATGTTCTTGCTGCCCATGATGTAGGCTGCGGCACCGGCTGCTGCTGAGTACTCGAGAGCATCACCGGGTGCCCCCTGCGAGGTGTCTGCACCAATGGCCAATCCATATTCAACCAATCCAGCCTTCACCAAACCGTAGGCAACGAACATGCCCTCCGAGCCCGCCTTGCAGGCAAACTCGAAGTCGGCCACATGGCAGCCAGGGAAGGCACCAATCGCCTCACCAACGACGGTGCCCGAGGGCTTGACCGCGTAGGGATGCGATTCTGAACCGATGTAGATACAACCAATCTTCTGCGGGTCGAGGTTCCCAGCTCGCACCAAAGCGTTGCGCGCTGCCTCAACCGAGAGGGTAATCACATCCTCATCGGGTGCCGGAACTGACTTTTCAACGAGCCCCAGGCCCTTCTTAAAACTGGGCGCATCCGCACCCCAGACCTTGGCGATTTCTTCAACCTTGATCCGGTGTCGGGGCAAGTGGGCACCATATCCCACGATACCAACCGTCATCTCGTGCTCCTTTCCAAGCAGGTTCTATAAGTCCAATTGCCGGGGCCACTTCAACGGTCCATGGATCTTCCCACGCACCACGTCACACCTGTTGCACCCGGAAGCCGAAACAACCTTGTGTCAGAGACATGAGGCTCAAACGAGTCATCGCTCCGGCTGGGACGCCGGCGGCAACCTACCCTCCGGCCGCCAGACAGTCAACGATCTGCAGTTGGGTGCCTCAACAACTGTGTCGAATTTTGAATGGCGAGTCATCATTCAGCCGAGCTCGGCTGCAAACTCGGAGCGAAGCCTCTTCCACTCCATTTTGAACCATGGTGTGAAGTTGCCTGGAGACCTTTCGAGCTCCTGATCGAGCTCGTCCAGCCCAACATAGCGGAATTCCGCAATCTCCGCAGGGTCAGCTTCGGGCTTGGAATCTGATTTGCCAACCAAAACAGAACAGAGCTCATACTCAGATCCAGCCTCACCAAACCGGGCCTGATAGACGAACTTATAGAGAAATTGGACAGTTGTGGAACACCCAAGTTCCTCTTGAAGTCGCCTCCCTGCGGCCTCGATGATCTCCTCCCCCTTTCGCGGATGCGAGCAACACGTGTTTGACCAGAACCCTCCCCAAAGTCGTTTGTGCTCACTACGTTTCTGCAGCAGCAGCTTGCCTTCTTCATTGAAAATGAAAATGGAAAAGGCTCGATGCAAAATCCCAGCGCCGTTGTGACACCGCGCCTTGGTATCGTAACCAAGAACCTCGTCCCCCTCATCCACCAAGATCAGCAAATCACTGTTGGCCGCCTTCTCGCGAGCTGCATCCGATGCCGCATCTGTCATCACCTACTCCGTTGCTCCACCGATTGAGGCGACGATAGCACGGTAGCCGGCATCTTGCATCGCCGCAGCCACCTTCTCGGGATCATCGGGACACAACGCCACCATCGAACCGCCGCCGCCGCCGCCCGTGAGCTTGGCACCTAATGCACCATTGTCGCGCGCGATCTGCACCAACTCCTCGAGTTCCGGGCTCGACACCTGCAGCGCGTTGAGAAGACCTTGATTGATGTTCATCAGCGCGCCAAGCTGGGTGAGGTCACCCTGCTCAATGGCGTCCACCCCTTGCAAGGTGAGAGTATCGATCTCGTTAAAAATTCTCTCGTAGATTGCCTGATTGCGTTGCCACCCCACGCGCACTCGGGCCACCATTTTGGCAGTGAGGCTCTCGACCCCCGTAATGCCGAGCACTATCGGGATTGGATGCACAATCTCCAAGGCTCTCTGGAATGCCGGCTCGCCCTTCCGAAACAAGATGAACCGCCCATAGGTCGCTAGAGTGTTGTCGATCCCCGACGCGGTACCGTGTGCGATCTTCTCACAACCGAAAGCGATCTCGTTGACTCTCTCGTCGCTTAGATCGATGTCAAAACGCTTCGACAGAGCACGAATCACAGCAACCGCAATCGCCGCCGACCCACCCATGCCCATTGCCCGGGGGATACCGGGAAACACCTTGAGGCGCACGCTCTCGTGGGTGATCCCCAGCTCTGCAAAGATGAGATTCAACGACTCCTGCAGTGAGTCTTTGGACTTGGCACCAATCTCGAGCTTCTTCTCGACACCCCATGCAGGTATCAGCAGATGCACGCCTTTGGCTGTCTTCTCAGCAGATGCACGGATCGCCAAAGGCACCGGTGCCGCAATTGCGTGCGAACCGTACACAACTGCGTGCTCACCGAGAATGATAACCTTGCCATTGCCAACCCCGAGGTCCTCCTCTGGGGCGTCCGCCAACGCGCCCAACCCGAGCTCGGCGACTACCGAGGAGACTATTTCCTCGGCCTTCCAGATCTTGATCTCACCGGAGTCAACCAGTCGCTCTACGACAATGTCGAATGCTTCCTGCGGTGCCCCAGCGGCCATTGCCACACTGCGCGCGTGCAGGGTCATGTGGCCCTGCTGTATCCCTTGAGTGACCAACGCCCGAAGGGCAGCGAAATTCTGTGCCAACCCAACTGCCCCCATGACCTCGGCAAGCTCAGTGGCACTCTCGACCCCCAGGATGCGCAAGTTCAATCCGACGCCGGGATTCGATTGCATCGGACCGCCAACAATGCCCACCTTGATCGGCATCTCCAAGCGACCGATGAGATCACCGCTATCGCCCTTTCTCCATTGGGCCAAAGCGGTGTAGCTGTTACCTCTGCCAGCGTAAGCGTGGGCAGCAGCTTCCATTGCCCGCCAATCATTGCCGGTCGCCAATGCCACGGCGTCGACCCCATTCATGATGCCCTTGTTGTGGGTTGCGGCGCGGTATGGATCGACGCGGGCGAACTCATTTGCGAGGACAATGCCGTCACGGACATCTTCGCCAGCGTAACCCTTCCCTGCCAACAACCCAACAGGAACACCAACTTCAGCCGTCACCATGGCTCGATCGTTGAGATTTGAAAGGATGCGCAAAAACGCCCGTCCGCCGGTTATCCGCTCTGCCAGGGGCGCCACGCCTTCGCACATACTGTTGACGAGATTTGCCCCCATCGCGTCCCGGGTGTCGACCAGAAGATGAATGACGACCATGTCGCCAACCGAGGTCCCAGCATGAATGATGACCTCAATATCGCGGACGCCACCGCCGCGGGCGATGAGACGTGGGTGAAGGCTGTTTGCGAGATTGATGATCTCCTCTTTTGCCTCCAACAAGGCTGTCTTGGCCCGCGCGGCGCTCTCGACATAGACGAGCTGAACCTGACCAATCAGAATCGGATCAGTGCTCTCTACCTCGAAACCACCCGCTTGACCCAGTAGCTTCGCCGCGGATGACATGCCCGCAATGATCGACGGTTCCTCGACCACCAAGGGAACGATGTACGGTTTGCCGTTGATGCGGAAATTGAGACCAAGACCGAGAGGCAGTCCAAATACGCCGATGACGTTCTCGACCATGCGGTCGGCACCCTGGGTCAGCAACGTCTGTCGTCCAAGCTTCAGGGCACGGAAGTCCTTGTCATCGAGGATTTGTCGGTCGTGAAGGATGCACAACCGCTCCTCCACTGAGCGTCTGTAGAATTGCGGAATTGGCGATGAGTCTCGATCACTCATGGCAGGTCACCTCTACCCCGTTGGTCCCAAATTGCATCGGCAAGACGACAAATCCCTCCGCCCTCAGTGCTGCCCGTATCTGTTCGGCGACACCCGATTCTGCGAAGGCAACCCCGAGATCACCGCCACCAGCACCGGACGGCTTATACACACCCCCATGAGCACACACAACCTCACCTATGTATTGGTGGCTCTCGGAAACAATGTCGACTCCGACAGCCAGACCGAGCTGTCGCAATCCATCGGCATATTGGGTGACAGCCGCCATCAATGCGGGCACGTCACCGGTTGCACACGCCTCACAACCGTTCTTCGCCACGCGTGTGAGCGAGTCGAGCAAATCACGGTAGATATCGGGCTCAAGGGCGGCAAACCTTTTGACTTCGCCCACCATGGTCGAAGTAACCGCCGCGAAACCCGACCAAACACAGATGAGCTCGAGCCCAATGGGAATCTTTCTGCCCGAAGATTCTGGTATCTCACCTCGCACGAACTCCAAAACGCCCCCGAAAGTACTTGCCGCAACGTCGATGCCGCTACCGAGTCCCCCTTGTGCCAAGGCGTGGGCCTCGAGACTCACTTCAAAAACCACACGTCTGAAATCCGCCGACGTCACATCGACTCCCCCAGCAGCCAAAAGCGCACCTGTGACGGCGGTGGCCACAGCGGCACTCGAGCCAATGCCGAGCTTGATGTCACCCGCAATGAACTCCGATGTCTCGATGGTCAACGTCATGGGCCCCATCGTTCCAAGGCGCCGCACTACACATCGCACGCATGCGTCGAACACGGAGAGCCGCATACCGGCCGCATGGTCAACATCGTCCTGCCAAACAACTCTATCTCCATCGAGATCTGCCACGGCTCGCTTCACACCAATGTCGGGTGCAACAACCACCAAGCCCCTCCCCCCCGACACGACCAGAACGCGAGCACGGCGGTCGACAGCAGCAACTAGGCTGGTTGCCCCCTCGAGAACCGCATACTCGCCAAGAAGCACGAGTTTGCCTGGCGCTGTTGCAACAACGGACACAGAACCCCCGCAATCAATCGAGAAGAACGGCACCGGGCCCAATGGAAGTCCGAATCACTCGAGCCACTCCGTCAACTCCTTCAATGATACGTGCCACCGTGGTTGCATCTTTTGCTTCACAGAAGACTTTGACCTGCGGGCCGGCGTCGATGGTGAAAAACATGGCGATGCCCGAGCTTCGTCCTTCGCGCACGGCGTGAATCAGAGCAACGGTCGCCGCATTCCAGTACAGCAATCCGGGTTTCGCGGCGAGTGCGACTGCGTGCATTTTCAAACAACTGTGTTCCGCCACTGTTCCCAATGCCTCGATATCCCTCGCGCCAATAGCAGCGCGAGCCGCCGCCAGATCGGCATTTGCGCCATCCACCCACGCAGAGAAGTATGCGGAGCTTTGCTGCATGCCTGCGGTCGAGCCCGTCTTCTTCGCTGCCTCCGTCGTTACCGCAACGAGAATATCGAGTGGCCAATGACTTTCATCGAATAGCTGGGTCGCCACCGCATCAGAACCGTCCTTCGACCGGCCGGCCGCCATCTCCACGAAACCGCCCAGGAGCGACCGCGGTGCCGAGCCCGATCCCAGACGTGCCAACACAGAGAGTTCCTTAGCGCTCGAATCCATGCCGAATGCTGCAGAGGTCGCCAAGGTAAGCGCGGCAAACCCAGAAGCCGAAGACGCGAGGCCCGCCCCCGTAGGAAAATTGTTTGCACTGACGATCTTTGCCCGATGGGTGACGCCGGCTGCGCCTCGCATCCGGTCGAGGAACTGGCCAATGCGCGCCATCTCCTGCGGCGATGCGGCACTGCCGTTGAGCTCGAAACTATCATCCAAGACTGAGTCACCCGCCACCACCTCGGTCTCGGTCGACAGATCCGCAAGGGTGACAGAAATGGAGCCCACTGCGGGCAGGTTGCGAGCCACATCGCGCTTGCCCCAGTACTTCACCAAGGCAATGTTCGCCTGAGCCTTGGCGCGGGCTCTGCGGTTCATCTGCCGACGCCGTCGCGGCCCTGCATCGGCAGGGGTTGAAGCCGCTCATCACTCTGGAGTTGATTGCTGAGCTCCACGGCTTTGCGATTGTTCGATTCGACAACGGCATCAAGTAACGGCGACACAAATCGAGTCTTGAGGATATCGATATTGGGCATGACACAGTGGCCGCCGATGTGGCCAGGTAAAAACACGTGCCCCGGCAGATAACCGATCTCTTCGAAAAAACGCACCATCTCGAAGTAGTCCGCGCCGACATGACCCGCAAACCGGTCCATTTCTTGGGCCCAGGCAATCAACACACCGAAGTATGTCGTCTCCAAAAGCTTGGCCAGCTCGAGCGTCTCCGGGTTCGCCATGGTTTGGCTCGGCATTCCCACGGCAACGAAGTGGTCTCTGACGCGCCCGGCGACCTTCGCGTCACTGCCCGCAACCCACTTGCAGTAATGAGTGAGCTCCGATCTCATGCGCGTATGTTTGCCGCGCACCGGCGAAAACACGCAGGGACGGGCAATGCGCTTCTCTATCATCCGCGTGGTGCCGGGTTCCACTGTGCTGTTGATGACCACCACTTCCGGGTCGAACTTCTCCACATAGGCGGCGGTCGTCTCGATGTACCCGCCAGGGATCTTGAACGGGTAGCAGATCAGCATCAGTCCGACCGGACCGTCGGAGTCCACCGACGCGATATCGATGCCGCGGGTGTCAGGGTATTTCTCTGACATCACTTCGAACAATGGCCGACCGATTTCTCCGAGGCCAATCACCAACACCTGCTTGCTTTCCATGCCCGACCATCCTTCTTCTGGTAATTGCCTTTGGGCCATCGCAACGACTGGCTGACCTCTGCATCCGCCGCCGAGTCCAACTCGGGGAACCCATCTGCTGCAAAACCCCGCGTGGTGCAAGCGGAATAAGGGGTCCCGACACAACTAGAGAGAGCCATCAACCGCAGCATACAGGTCATTCTTCGCAGTTGCCCAGTCGTGCCTACGGCAAAACTCCGCCGCACCTTCACGCAACTCGTCGCGTCGCGAGGGCGAACCGAGAAGTTCTCCGAGGACGGCAGTCATTCCAGCGACATCTCCCGGTTCAAAATACGCGACGGCGTCGTCACCAAAATAGTGTTCAATGGTGGGCAGTCGCGGGGCCACAACAGGAATGCCCAGGTATGCGTACTCGATAAGTTTCACCGGCAACATGTACCGCGTGGCTGGGTCCTCGCGGTTGGAAATGACTCCGACACTGGCACCATCGAGCAAACCCACAAGCGCATCGACACGAAATTGTTGGTTGCCGAAGCGCACACGCGACGCCAAACCGAGACCACGAATGAGACCGGTTAGCTCTTCTGCAAAATCTCCGCTGCCGTAGATATCGAAGCAGCAATCGGCATATTCCGGTGGGAGCCCCGCAAATGCTTGCACGGCGAGATCGAGGCCCAACCTCTCGGCGATTGTCCCGTGATAAACGAGCCGCGGCGGCATTTTCTCGACGAGTCGCGACGGAACTCCAAAAATTGCGGGATCGGGCAGGTTCAAGATAACGCTCACCTTGCCTGCATCGGTCCCCCTCTCCACAACGAGGCGGCGATGCGGCTCGTTGACACAAATCACCTGGTCAGCAAAGGCACAGCTCCACTTTTCATCGAGGACGAGGGACCGAATCAGAGGGTGCTCAGACTCCAAATTGAATTTCGACTGGTAGAGCTCAGGCATGGTGTCGTGAACATCGAGGACCAACCGGGCGCCAGCAAGCTTCACGAATGCTCCGGCGAACACGAGGAAGTCTGGCATGGTGTGGATGTAGACGACATCGTAACGCCGCCGTAAGTGACGGGAAGTCAGCATAACCAAGACCCGCGCAAAAAAAGCGACGTAACTGGCGATGTAATGGGCTGCCCGCCCTCCGCGGTAGCGTCCGCTTGCGAGTCGGTGGAGAGAAACTCCCTCGATCACCTCATGCTTCGGCAGGCCTTCCTCGCTCAGAGCAAAGAACTCAACATCATCACCACGCGCCGCCAGGGCAGTGGCGGCACGGCGCGGCCGGGCGTCGGTCGTATAGTGAGTGTAGGCCGCCATGGCGATGCGTTTTCCCATGCTCCTGCCTCCGTCGCAGGCTTCTATTCCCGTCACAGGAGAACTGCAACGAGCCCACCACCAACACGAGCGCACCGCCAGCCAACCCCTCACTCACCTCAGGCCTTGCCCAAAACCACGCATCGTGGGACTGTGCCGCGTCAATGTGGCACGTCGGGCCAAGACCGGCGTCGGATGCCAAAAGGCCATCTGGCCATCATCAACAGGGGGCTCTTCATGAGACTCATCGCGCCATCGTTGTTCGTCGCCGCACGGTTGATCGTAGTCGCAGCATCCCTGAACGGCTGCGCCCATGCGCCCAAAGCGGCCGTCGCGGGTCCTGAAATACTCACCTACGACGCGGAGTATGGCCTTCAGAACCTCTCCGGTGTGAACCTCGTCTTCCCTTGGGAGCTCGGGAATCCAGGGGCACAACCTGCCTCGGTTGACAAGATATCATGGACCCTGGCGGTTGAAGGCGAGGCCAGTATCTCAGGGGAAGAGCAGCCCAGGATCGTCGCCAGCCCTGGTACCTCTGCAACGGGTAAGCTCGTGGTCGATGCGCCCATGTCGGCGAGCCCCGAAGCGTTCAACGCTCGTGCCGACAAGACCAGCCTGCCATACACACTCTCTGCAACATTTGTTTTGAATGGCGCGGAAGAATTCGAAGCGGAATGGACAGGCGATGTTTATCCCGCCAAGCGCCCCATCATCAGCGTGAAACCGCAGGTTGCCCGTTACGGTGACACCGCAGAGTTGAGCTTCCTTGTGGTCATCACCAATGCCAATCCCTTTGACGTCTCTTGTGATGGTCTGAAGTTCGAGATCCAACTCGCGGACAGCAGGGTCGCCGAAGGCGATGTGTGCGCCGGTCGCACCCTCGGCCCTGGCACCGACACCGAGTTTGATTTCACTCGCCAGGTGGACAAATCAAGCTTCCCTGAGCTGATTCCCAAACTGCGAGCGAACAGCGTCCCCTACATTCTCTCGGGCCAACTGCGCGCAGGCGGACTCGAATTCTCAATTTCCCTGCCCGGCAACATCCAGTTCTAAAAGTGAACACACGAATCGTAGGGTTGATGCTCCTCGTCGCCGCACCGGCGCGGGCCCAAGATTTTGCCATTTCCATGTCACACACGCCTCCCAACAGCGTCAATGAGGGCGAGCCGGTGGTCATCGAAGGCCAAATGAACGGTGCCAGCGAGGTGGAGCGCGCTGAGCTGTACTATCGAACGAGTCGCACCCACGGATGGCGCACCGTCGAGCTGGAGATGGTGTCTGCGGATGAGTACCGAGGAACCATTCCCCCCGACGCGATCCGCACACCCGCTTTGGAGTATTACATTGTCGCCATTGATTTCCTCGAGAACCGCCATCAGGTTTGGGCGTCGGAGCTCACACCTACGGAAGTAACGGTCGCCGCCGTCCCTGCAAAATCTTCGGGACCCCTGTTTGTCGTTGACGATGAATCAGAATCAGAATCAAAGTCAAAATCAGAGCCAAAATCAGAATCAGAGCCAAAATCAGAATCAGAATCAGAATCAAAGTCAGAATCGGAGCCAAAATCAGAATCAGAAGTAGTCCCGGATCCAAAACCACAGACCGAGACAAAACCCGACCCCAAAGTGGAGTCAGAAGCGGAACTCGCGCCGTCCGCCGATGCCACCCAGAAGATGTCCGATTGGTGGGTGACGCACATTAACCGAGAGAAGATCGAGAAGATGGCTGCGCGTTCACTCGTCGACATACTCGAGATCACGCCGGAAGTGGATGTCATCCGCACAGTCGACGGCAATCAACAGATTGCAATTCGAGGAAGGCAGCAGCCCGGTGACGTTCTGGTGTTTGTTGACGACGTCCTCATCAATCATCCATACGACGGTGGCATTGTCGACATCCCGGCAGGCGTCATCGAAACGGTCGAGGTACACCGCAGCCCAACCACGAGTCTCTACGTCGAAGACGGCCTCGCTGGTATGGTGCGGGTCTACACCGTCGCTCACACAATGGGGTGGCAAGTCAGCACCTATGCAGGCAGTCACCTGTCCGATAGCACAGCCAAAGAGACCACCAACAACGGCAGCTATGGACTGTCAGCGCGCATCGCCACCACGACCGAAGCCCTGAGCGCGAATGGCTTCGTGGCGATCCGTTACACCGACGGAACCCAAGCAACGATCGGCCGCGATGCATTCTCCACCGCCACCGACCCATCAAAGACGCCGGGCCATTTTGCCGACGACAACGTGGCCCTGATGGGAGGGGGCAGTTTGCGCCTGCCATCGCTGATTCCCGGTGTCCTGACCGCCGATGCTCGGTACATCTTCGAAGACCGCGGGGGTGGACTCGGCAGTGCCGGCAGCTACGGACCCGACGCATTCAATGCATGGCACATTGGCTTGTTGCAGGTGAGCCACAAGCTCGACCTCGGTGCCCACTCGATAGATTGTCGGTTGGCGTCCGTCTTCCACCAAACCTCACAACAAAGG
>MGST01000132.1:0-10761 GCA_001798605.1 Deltaproteobacteria bacterium RIFOXYA12_FULL_58_15
TGGGTGTCGACTCAAACTACAGCGAAGCAAATTCAAAGGGCGCGCTGTATCGTTTCATCAAACCGAAGCTCGTAGCAGAAGTTCTAGTCACAGACGTCCAGGCAGAAAAGGCCGACGGCGACATCATGCCGCGTATGGTTCTCTCATTTGAGAAGAACGAATGGAAGGCCCTGCGAATCATGCCAGGTGTCAGCTTGCTGCACCCGCGCTTGGTGCGGCTAAGAGAAGACAAACAACCCGTCTACGCAGATGTCCCCATCTCCCAGGTCCTAGACCGCGTCTTGCTCCCCGATGTCCACTGCGCGGTGTCGGCGTTAGAGCTTCCCGCGAGCGAATTGCTCCGTCGTGAGGTCTTCACCAAGGTCACCAAGGGTGTGACCGCCGTACGCAAGCTCGTGGTGTGGAAGACCCACAAGAAGGAAATGCATCCCGAGTTTCCCGAGTATGTCGTCCATTGGACCGACTACTCGCCGGGTCGAAAGGAACCTTTGCAGCGCACGGTCCGTCTTGCACCAACGGAGGCGTTGGCAACGGAGATCGCCGACGAGTTGGTCGCAAGTGAAGTGAAAAAGGGTTGGGCCCCGGCGAAATAGTTACCGTGGAGCTGTGCGAGCTAGCTCCTTGGCGAAGACTTCACAGTCTGACGTGGGTGGCGCGCAAACAGTACCACGACAGACGTAGGCTGTGGCGGTTCCGTTCAATGCTCGCTTATCCTGCAACAGCGGCAGCAGTCGGGCCTGCTCGGCGAGTTGCTTTCCCTCACGTCCAATACTGATGACGCGATTGGGCAGGAAGATCCCATTTAGGGTTGTTAAGAGAGCTTCGACACCACTTCCATCCTCCGGTCCAACAATGACAACTTGGGCGGGCTCATCGAGATAGTAGTCGAGAGCAGTGAGCATCTTCGGCAGCGCAACGCCGCTCGACAACGCGCCCGCATGTGCAACAAAGATCTGCTCTGCACATTTGCGGAATCTTTCGTCGCTCGTGAGTTGCTCAAGCCTAAGAAGGTTTAGAGCCGCAATCGATGCCCCGGCGGGCTCCGCACCATCGTATTCTGGTTTTTCCCGCGCCAGCAAAGTCGGGTGTTCGTCGCTGGTGAAGAAATATCCTCCTCGTTGTTCGTCGCCGAAGTGCTCGTCCAGAGTCTTCTGCAGGACAAGCGCGTGTTGTAGCCACAAAGGCCGACCGCTGGCTTCGTAGAGGTCGATCAAGGCTTGAATGAAGAATGCGTAGTCATCGAGGTAGCCGCTGACACGAGTCGAGCCGTCCGTCCACGTCCGTGCAAGACGACCGTTAACGAGGGCAACGTCGATGATGAATTGAGCCGCGCGACTTCCGGTGTCGAGATAGCTCGGTTCGTTGAGCACCTGACCGGCTCGTGCGAAAGCGGAGATCATCAGTCCATTCCATGACGTCAGGATCTTGTCATCGCGCAAGGGACGCGGCCTTTGGCTTCGTGCGGCGTACAGTAGTTGCTGCGTCGATTCGAGCTCGGCTTCAAACTCGGCGGTAGACATCTTCAGAGATGCCGCCGTGTCCTCGACGCTCCATTCGGTGTGCAGAACATTGCGTCCCTCGAAATTGCCGATGGTCGAGACACGATAGTATGCAGCCGTCCAACGTGCCCTCTCCGCGCCGAGCACTTGCTCCATTTCCCCAGGGGTCCACGTGAAGAACAACCCCTCCTCCGCTTCGCCGGATGAGCCGGGGCTGTCCGCGTCTGTGGCAGAGAAGAAGCCACCCTGCTCGTGAGTCATTTCCCGTGTGACATAGTCGAGGGTCTTGCGAACCACCGCAGCAAAGTCCTCGCGGCCGGTGAGTTGGTGAGCCTCAAGATAGGTGACCGCGAGCTGGCCATTGTCGTAAAGCATTTTTTCGAAATGCGGAACCAGCCACTCGTCATCGACACTGTATCGGTGAAAACCACCGCCGATCTGGTCATGAATGCCGCCCGCCGCCATCTTCTCCAACGTCAACTCCACCGCTCGCAATTGCGCAGGGTTCTTGGTGCGACGGTAGGCGCGCATCAAGAGATCCAGATTGGAGCTACGGGGGAATTTCGGCGCAGGACCAAAGCCACCGTGATCGGCGTCAAAGGTTTGCTGCAGGTGCGACACTGCCTTGTTGATGGCGCTCGCATCGGGGATACCACCTGGGCTGCCACCTCCGGTCGCCCTACGAATATGGGTGGCCGCTTTCATTGCGGCCTGGACGATCTTTTCTGGAGCGGCACGCCACTCGTCGTTGAGCATCTTCAGAATGCTGAGAAAACCAGTAGATGCTCCGCGGTCACCATCGCGGGCGGGGAAATAGGTTCCACCAAAGATCGGTTCGCCTTCTGGTGTGAGCACCACCGTCATGGGCCAGCCGCCACGGCCGGTCATCAATTGCACTGCCGTCATGTAGACACCGTCCACATCCGGACGCTCTTCGCGATCGACTTTGATGGCCACAAAGTGCGCATTGATGAACGCGGCAATCTCGAGATCCTCGAAAGATTCCCGTTCCATCACGTGACACCAATGGCAAGTGGAGTAGCCAACACTGAGCAACACCAACTTGCTCTCCGCCTTAGCCCGCTCGAATGATTCATTCGACCACGATGACCAGTTCACCGGATTGTGGGCGTGCTGCAGCAAGTAGGGACTCGATTCCAAGATCAAACGGTTGGTATATTGCGGAGAGCCTAGGTCGGTGAGGTGCTCAGCGCGTGGCCTGTAACCGTCGCCCTTCGCGACGAGCGCCTGCGCGAGTTTGCACGCCAAATCCTCGTCACTCGCTAAGCCTGGAAGCGTCACGTTCATGGTGCCATGCCCTATCAAATGCCCGTTCGGCCAAGAGTTCGCCATTACGATGGTGATTGTTTGGGCACTTCGCCAGGTCGGCTGCTATTCCCGAGGCCTTGCCTTTGCCAGCCCAAGTGGAGGACAAAGTTCGAATGGGCAAGATGACAAACTAAGTCGTGAGATTGGCGAAGAAACATGTCCACCCGAGTGTTGATCGCTTTTGACAAGTTCAAAGACGCGCTCACTGCCCAACGCGCCGGAGCGATTGCGGCCCGCGAACTGGGGCGGCTGCGTCCTGATTGGATTGTCGACTGCGTGCCGGTGACCGATGGCGGTGATGGCTTTGTTCGGATTCTCACAGAAGCTGCGGCGGGTGCGATCATAACGGTTCCCTCAACTGGTCCCCGGTTGGAAGCAATTGATGCGCCCCTTGGATTCGTCGAATGGGACCGCCTGCCGGCAACCGCCCGCGCACTGCTGCCGGTGTCAGGGGATCGCGGCGGACGGGTGGCCGTAATCGAAATGGCAGCGGTGAACGGTTTGACCCTGTTGCCACTCGAGGCCCGCGATCCGTGGTACGCGACATCCGTCGGCACGGGTCGCTTGATCCGAACGGCCGCCGAACTTGGAGCGACGGCGATATTGCTGGGCGTTGGTGGCAGCGCGACGAACGATCTCGGGATCGGCGCGTTGAGTGCGCTCGGCTTCGTGTTTCGTGATGCGAACGCCGGGAAGTTTGATCCGCCGTTTCCGGCGACGTGGGAACGAATCACAGAGGTCGAAGGGGAGTTGTTGGCCTCGATTCCACCGCTAACGATTGCGTGTGATGTGTCGAACCCCTTGCTCGGTCCGAACGGAGCAGCAGCCGTGTATGGACCGCAGAAAGGCCTGTGCGCCGCCGACCTGCCGCGCTACGAGGCGCAGGCGGCATGGATGGCGGATTTGTTGTGTCGGCATTGCGGTCGGGATCTTGCGGCAATGATCGGAGAGCCCGGTGCTGGCGCGGCCGGAGGGATCGCCTTTGGTTTGATGGCAGCGGCTCAGGCCCGGCTCGTGCCCGGTTTCGATCTCGTGGCGGCCTGGCTGCAACTCGACGCGAAGATCGTCGCCGCTGACATCGTCATCACCGGTGAGGGGCGGTTTGACACGAGCAGTCTCGCGGGCAAAGGGCCCGGTGAGATTGTGCGGCGCGCGCGCGCCGCGGGACGGCGAGCTGTCGTTTTTGCCGGGACGGTCGATGCAGAAACCGCGGTGAGAGACGTGGAGGTCGTGGCGATAACCCCACTGGAATCGCCGCTCGACGTGGCACTTGCTCAAGCCGACCGCAACCTCGCCGCGGCGGTGGCTCGTTGGGCTTCGTGAGGCGCGCAGAACGACTACTTGCTGTAGAAATCGATCATCTTGCGCTTGGTGACAGGCTTGATCTTCAGAGCATTGCCAGCTTGACCGAAGGCGATCATGCGCGCCTTGCAGACTTCCTTCATTGCGGCGCGTGCCGGCTTGAGGTAGTCGCGCGGATCAAACTTCGTAGGTGTTTCAGCGAACACCTTGCGTATGGCACCGGTGATGGCCAAGCGGTTGTCGGTGTCGACGTTGATCTTTCGCACGCCGTGCTTGATACCGCGCTGGATTTCCTCCACGGGCACGCCGTAGGTCTGCTTAATCTCGCCACCGTACTTGTTGATGATGTCCTGCAGCTCCTGTGGAACCGATGAGGAGCCGTGCATGACCAAATGGGTGTTGGGCAGGCGCTTGTGAATTTCCTCGATGACGCTCATCTTCAACACTTCACCGGTAGGCTTCTTGGTGAACTTGTAGGCGCCGTGGGAGGTGCCTATCGCCACCGCAAGAGCGTCGACGCCGGTCCTCTTGACGAACTCTTCGGCTTGTTTCGGGTCGGTCAGGTGAGCCAAGGCCTCGTCGCCGGTGAGGCCCGCGCCGTGACCATCCTCGATTCCACCGAGACAGCCGAGCTCGCCTTCAACAGTAAGGCCGATTTTGTGCGCGACATTCACGACTTCTTTGGTGACCGCAACATTGTACTCGTAGGACGCCGGTGTCTTGCCGTCTTCCTCGAGCGAGCCATCCATCATGACCGAGGTGAAGCCTTGCTCGATCGCCGTAAAGCAGGTTGCGGCGCTGTTGCCATGGTCGAGATGCATGGCGATGGGCAAGTGGGGGTAGAGCTCTGCTGCTGCCAGCATCAGGTGCTTGAGATAGTTGTCGTTGCTGTATGACCGAGCGCCACGGGAGGCTTGGATAATCACTGGAGACTCGGTCTCCTCGGCTGCCTCCATGATCGATTGGATTTGCTCCATGTTGTTGACGTTGAGCGCAGCCACGCCGTAGTTGTTCTCGGCGGCGTGATCGAGAAGGACTCGCATCGGAATGAGTGCCATGGTTTATTCCTTAGGTTACTGTTGCAGTTAAACTGCGGGTTTGGGCGTCTTCGGATTCGATCCAACGCAGGCGATTCGAGAACAGCCTAGCAATTGCGCCAATGGGGTACTAGCTTGCCACGTGCACGGATCGCGCATGCGGACCGTTCTTGCTCGGTACCGCTTCGAATTGCACGGTTTGACCTTCACTGAGAGTCCTAAATCCCTCGCGCTCGATTGCGGTGAAGTGAACAAACACGTCATCACCACCATCGAGTGGGCTGATGATCCCAAAACCCTTACAGTCGTTGAACCACTTCACGGTACCGGTCTTCATACTTTTGTCCTCCGTTGCGCGGCACCAGGAGTACACACATCGTTCCCGATTTTCAAGGGGAATCTGGTTGGTTGGCTGGCGTGGCTTGCGGTTGCCCAAATGACAAAGCGGGTCGGGATCTGCTCTCGCGGCTGACTTGGAGGCTGGGGTAGGTGTGGCCAAGCAATCGGTCCTTGTCGGCGAAACGCTCGTACAACCACTTCGACAGGACCACGTCGTCCTGTGGCAATTCGGACATCGGGTAGCGACGGACGTGCAGCTCTGCGCTGTCGACGAAACCCCGCAGATATTGCCAAAGGGTGGGAACACCGTTTTTGTAGATAATGGTGACGTCGTAAACGGCGTCTGCGTGTTGCCGCAGGCCGTGCATTGAAGCAACAAATCCCTTCACCCGAGGCAAAAGGGTGTGATCGGGGGCATGCAAGCCGTGTTCGAGAGCGTAGGAGTGGCTGCGTCCTAGTTTGTGCGGAGCGAAGCGAGTGCCCTCTGGGAAGAGGATCAGCCACAGTGGCACATGATTGTCGGTGAGATGGGCGAAGGTCTTCGCGATCGATTGTCGGTCAGCGGCCCAATCCCTCTTCACAAACACGGCATCGAGAAAAACCATGCCCCAACCAACCCCTGGCACAAATTTAATTGGGTGTTTGACGAACCACTTGATATCTCCGAGCCGATCCCGCGATCGGGCAAGACTGAGCAACAGTATGATATCGGTCATCTGCTGGTGATTGGCGAACACCACGGCGTTTTCCCGCATCGGTATGGCGTCACCTGACACCTTGAGCTCGAACCCATAGACGCGCTCGAACGCCAGGACGCACCATCCCCACCAGGTGTTGGCGGCGAAGCGATTCAAGCGACGAAAGGTCTGGCCCGAGAACGGCTTGACGACGAGACTCAATGTCTGCAGCAGGTTGACAACGAGCAGAGTCCCACCCAGAAGCCCCCCAATAACGACGCCACGTAGGTAGCTCCAGATTTTGAGGGCTAGGCGGTTGGGATCTCTCAGCGGCGGCATTGGCATGATGACGTACCTGGGCTCAAAATTGCGCGTGTATACTGCCAGCCCAATGTCATGAAAATGTCACGAAGGATGCCGCGACGAAGCCCTGTCAAGCATCGACAACGGTGGAGATTCGCTGGCGCAAGAGATGGCTACGGACCCGGTCGAGGTCCGCCGGGGTTGGAGTGCCAATGGAACTCGCGGTGGTGCTGGACCGGCCGAGCTTGCGCAGTTTGTCTAGATAGTATGGCCGGTAGGGGAGGAGTCGAAGCTGATGGACGCCGTGGTCGCGAAGAAATGCTGCGATACGGTCGAGGTTCTCCGGATGGTCGTTTCGCTCCGGTATCAGCGGCATGCGAAATTCCACGGCAGCGCCTTGGCGTATCAGCATGTCAGCGTTGGCGAGGATCTGTTGGTTGGACTTGCCAGTCAGTGACACGTGGACCTTCTCATCCATGTGTTTGAGGTCAAGGTAAAACAGGTCGACGTAGGGCATCACCGCCGTGAAGGTTTCGGTAAGCACGGCACCGGCGGTCTCGACGCATGTGTGAATGCCATGGGATTTGGCCCGTTGCAGAAGAGTTGTGGCAAACTCGACCCTGAGCAGCGGCTCGCCGCCCGAGAGGGTCATGCCACCGCCGCTGTTATTGTAGAAGGGGACGTCCTCGAGCACCTCGGCTATGATCGCATCGACATTTTGGACGTCGCCGACCTTCTCGAGCGCATTGGAGCGGCAAGTGGCCGCGCAACGCCCGCAGCCGATGCAGCTGGGTGCCACCACTCTCTTGCCCTTGTTGAACCAGACGGCCCCATGCTCGCAGGTTGCGGCGCATTGCCGACAGCCCGTGCAAGCCTGCTCATCAAAGATGACGGTGGGCCCCGCAAGAAACGACTCCGGGTTCTGACACCACTCACAACGGAGGTTACACCCCATCAGAAACACAGTGGTCCTGATCCCCGGACCGTCGTGGATGGAGAATCGCTGGATGTCGAAGACCACACCCTGCTCTGACCGCAAACTTGGCGCGCCCTCCTCTCCGCACATCTTCAACATGCCCGCTACGGGGGCTCTCAGCATGTCTGCTCCGTGCGTTCAATGATGTCGTCTTGAATACGTTTGCCGAGGCGAGTGAAATAGGCAGAATACCCAGACACCCTGACGATCAAGTCGCTGTACTCTCCAGGGTTCTCTTGCGCCTTTCGCAGAGTCTTGGAGTCGACGGAGTTGAACTGAACGTGAAATCCACCTTCCTGGAAGTACGTCTTGACCAGAGCGGCCACGCTCTTTACACCCTTGTCCGACTGCAAGATGCCGACAGGGAATCGCATATTGAGGGAGTTGCCGTAGCCGATGTCAGTCTGATCTATTTTGGCCAACGACTTCATTGTCGCCGTGGGTCCGCGACGCTCGGCACCGTTGCTCGGCGACATGCTGTTTGACAGGGGCCTGCCAGCCTTGCGTCCGTTGGGGGTCGCTGGCTCCAGTGCACCCTCATAGACATTGAGGCCGTATGAAATCAGGCTCGCCTTGTAATGCCCGCCGCGGATGGTCTTTTTGCGACGGACCATTTCGCAGAATCGGGAGACCAATTCCGTGGCCAACCCATCAACGTCGTCGTTGTCGTTACCGAGCTTTGCCGAGGTGTCGAGGAGGTGGCGCAGGGTCTGGTGGTTGCGGAAGTTGGTGCCCACAGCGAGAACCAGATCTGTCATGCTGACTGCACCTTGCTCGAAGACTCGCTCTTTGATGGCGGCGAGTGAGTCGACCACCGTTCCGAGGCCCCCACCACCCACAGCACCAAAATCGTACTTGGCACCTCCCGCGGTCATGTCCGTGGCATTCTCGATGCAGCCGTCAATGGTGCAGGAGATGAGGGGGTTGTGGAACTGGGTCGCCCAGATCTCATCACGAAGGTTGGTCGCATCCGTGACCCAGCTCACCATGCATTCCATCTGCGTGTAGAAGGCATCGAGGAACTCGCGAAAAGATGTCATTGCGGCAGGGTCGCCGGTGTCGGGACCGTCTTGATTGCCAAAGAAGGTCGTCTTGCCCCGGTTGAACACCAAATCGAGAGCCGTCGGAAAGTAGATCTTGGAGCCGCCAGTGGCACCATAGGTATCACCGTTGCCACTGGGCTCGACGCAACCCACGAGGCAGTATTGCCGGGCGTCTTCGATTGTGTATCCGTCTTTGACCATCGCGGCGATAGCTGTTTCATCGTTGAGGAACGCCGGACTGTTGCTGTCGCGGTGAATAGCGACAACGTTCTCGACGAAATTTCTGGGACTCATTTTTGACACGCGAAAAGAAGCGGTGGTGGCGAGGTTGGTGTTTCTGATGGCATCGATGAGGAGATAGGAGAGGTCGTTGGTGGCATCCTCACCGTGCTCATCGACCCCACCAATGGTGATGTTCTCGACGTCGGAGCCCAAATGGTTGAGCTGGACGCCACCGATGTTTGGCCAAATGACAACATTGTTGTTGAGCTTGATCACGAGCTCTTCGAGCAACCTAAGAGCATGTTCGGTGGTTATTGTGCCCTTTTGCCGATCCTTCTTGAAATAGGGGTAAAGGAGCTGATCCACTCGGCCAGGGGTGATGCCACTGCCTGCGCCGTAACCGATGATCGCCGCGTTTTGGGTGAACCACATTGCCTGCAACGCTTCGTGAAATGTCTCAGGGGCGTTCCATGGCACCTTGGTGCAGATGGCCGCGATGCGCGTGAGCTCTTCCTGTCGCTCCGGGTTGGACGCGGACGCGGCTTCGGCGGCAGCCAAGCTCGCGAATCGCCGGGCAAAGGAGTGCATCGCGTCACAGACGATCTCGACGCCATGCAAGAAAGCATCTTCCGATTCGTTCTTTGCACCAGCTCGTCGTTTGGTCGCCTGTTCCTTGATGCCGGCAAAGCCAAACCGCAGTACATTCTTGTGGCCGACGACGATGTGGGCTTGGGTGTCAGTGCAGCGGCATCGACCTTTGACGTTGTCGCGGGCACCACCTCGGATAGCGCCGACGAGCTTGGGGAGTCTCGCGACCAACGCCGAGGCACCTATGATCCGTTGTTGCAGTGACTGTTCTTCGTCCTCCTCGACAAAGAGTCGCGTCAAGGCACCGAGACCAAAGGCTCTGAGCTTCTGCACTAAGGCTGGCGGCGACAGGTTCATCTTGCTGCTCAAGCCGTGCTCTTCGAGCTTTGCTATCTTGGCATCGCGGACGGTTTTGCCCTTCCAGTATGGAATGATCTCCTCAATCAGGAGTCGCTCGTCCCCTTCGGAGATCCGGTAACCGAACTGTTTGAGCTCATCGAAGAGGTGCTCGAAGATGAACGTGAAGTCGCCCCGCTCAGCGGCAATGGGAGGAGCGATGTGTTTGGAGGAGCGATTGCCAACGAGAAGCTCCTCCGGCTCGATGCGTATGGTCATCCGCTCGAAAGTGCGCTCGAGAGCCATGGCAGCCCGCAGGGATGGATGCGCCCCCTCCGTGTCGCGATAAACGTGGGTGAAGTGCAGAGCTCTCTCCATGCAGAGCCAATGCTCTGCCTTGAGAAGCCTCTCCTTTTGAACCTGATTGTTGGGATGTAGCATGGGATCTCCGCTTTAAACTGGGCGCACGGTCAAATTCTATTCTTTTTCCTTCAGGTGTCAATCGCTAAGTTGCCAGTGAGGGATCCTTTTCGCGGGGTTGGCTGAATAGATCAAATATTACAGAGACAAATTTGTTGTCTGTGAATCCAAGAAAATCAATTGACAAATCTGATGCCACCATGGCAAACACTGTTTAGGCGGTCGGTCAGTTATTGCAACAACGATGCAGCATTCCGATTCGTCGTAAGGGGAGTCTAATGGGTTTCACATTCCGATTCGTTGAAGGGGGAGTCTAATGGGTTTCACAAAGACAAAAGACGAGCTGGGCAAGTACTACGCGCTGTCGGCCCGTGAGTTCCCAGGCGCCAAAATGCTGGGGGCTATATTTCAAACCACCGAAGCCATCGTCGAGCGCCTCTTGCCGCCGCCGTTGCAGCCCGATGACATGCCCAATGGACTCATCTTCATTGCGGAGTATCCCGAGACCAACCTCGGACCGGGTTATCTGGAGGGGGCCCTGTTTCTCAAGTGCAAGTACGAGGGAGAATCGGGCAATTATTGTCTGGGCATGTCTCTACACGGACAAGAGGTACGCATTTACAACGGCCGCGAGATCTTCGGTTATCCCAAGAAGATGGCGAAGATCCATCTCGAACGCAAAGGGGACTC
>MGST01000132.1:10814-11467 GCA_001798605.1 Deltaproteobacteria bacterium RIFOXYA12_FULL_58_15
AGCTCGCCGCAAGCATGCCCCAGCTCCCACCCATGGGGCCGAATTTCTTGTTCAAGGGTATGCCGCGAATTGATCTGCAACCAGGTTTCGATGGCCCAGTCCTGCTGTGTCGGCAACAGACCGATGTGGCGCTGCAAAGCTTGGAAATTGGCAGCGCCGAGATCAATCTGCGGCCGTCCGACGCCGACCCATGGGCGGAGGTCGAGATCACCAACGTCATCATGGGTTTCTACTTGGTGAGCAACAACACCATGCAGCCCGGCAAGGTGCTCACTGAGGTCGATGGCAAAGGCTTCTTGCCCTACTTCTTCAAAATGACCGACTTTTTCGCGGGAAAATAGCGGGGGAAAACAATGGTGGATTTTGATCTCAACGACACGCAGAAACAAATCATTGCATCGGCACGCGAGTTTGGCCGGGAGGTTCTTTATCCGGCAGAAATCAAGCTCGACAAGATCGCGGATCCCAACGAAACTTTTGAGTCGAAGTTGTTCTGGGACGTTCTCGGACAAGCATTCGAGCTCGGCTTCCACAAAATGGCGCTGCCGGAAGAGTTTGGTGGCCTCGGACTCGATGCACAAACCACCGGCATGGTCTGGGAGGAGATGGCGAGATGGGCCCCGGGCATCGCCGCGACTCTGATTCCCGGCGGC